>PMZA01000400.1 GCA_003170595.1 Armatimonadota bacterium | reverse complement strand
TGCTCCATCAGGATGACATCGAAAAACAGAAGGACGAAAGGCGAAAAGGGACCGGATTCGAGCACGCGCTAGACGCGCGTGCTCAGATGCGGCCCCTCCGAAAGGCCGGCGAACGGGAAGGCGGCTAGGGTGAGACGTGGAGTTGGGCGTAGCGGAGAGTCTGGCCGTCGTCGCCGATGCCGAAGATGTCGATCGTGCTCGAGGGCTTGCTGCCGCCGCGCTCGTTGGCCGTGAAGAACTGCGACATCCCCTGCTTCAGCGGGACCTCTACCGACGACGTGATTTCCGGCGAGACTTGCATCAGACGCCAGACACGCCGCGCCGGTGAGACGTTCCAGTCCGTCGTCTCGTAGAGAACCAGGAGGCGGCCGTCGGGGAGGACGTGGAAGCGCGCGGTCCCGAGAGGCTCCTCGGACTTGAGACCCTCGCCGCCGATCGCGAGAGTGTGCCGCTCGATCACCGCGCCGTGGTGGACGACCGCGTACTCGAGCGAGCGGGTGATCTTCAGGCCGGGAAAGAACTTGTCGCGCAGCTGCGGCGACTGGCACGTGGACTTCACGTAGAGTACGTGCGAGCGGAGGTCGTGGTCCACCCAGAGATCGAGGTTCAGCATCCAGCCGGCCGTCGCGTCGAGGTTGTCGATCTCCAACGGCGTGCCGAAGCCCTGGCCGCGGAGGTCCATCGCCTCGGCGAAGAAGAGGCGGCGGAAGACGTAGTCCCACTCGCGCTTGGTCTGCGCGAACTTGTACGCGCGCCACTCGGCGACGGGCTCAACGATGTCGCCGATGGCGAGGACCTCGGCGGTCGTGTCCTCCAGACAGACCTGCGGATAGCAGGCGCGGATCGGAAAATGAAGGCGACCGCGCGGGACCCACTCGCCGGACGGGAGGCGGCGGGAAAGGACGTAGTCCTCCGCGCCGGTGCTGTCGTCGATGTGGCAGACGAGGAAGGAGCCGGTCGCCGGATCGGCGCAGACGCCGCGATAGGAGTGCTGGGAGAAGGTCGCCCCGGGGACGAAGACGGGGACCTCGGCGTGGGGCGCAGGCGGCCCGGAAAGAGAGAGGCGGACGACGCCGGGGTCGCAGGGGCCGCTGCGAGTCTGGTTCACCGTGCGGAGCTGATTCGTTGAGACGAAGAGCGAGTCGCCGACGGCGACGATCGGGCAGGGCTCGCGCTCGAGGAAGTCGGGCGCCTGCCAGAAGAGATGCCAGCCGGTTGTGCGATCGCGAACGAAGATGCGCGGGCGGGTGTTGCAGAGAGGGCCGAGGGTGGGCGAGGTCTCCATAGCGCTGACGAAGACGCGGTCGCCGTGGCGGACGATCATGGGCGCGCCGAAGTCCCAGGTGGGGCCGGCGCCGTTGTTCGGCGGAAGGCAGGTAGCGACGGTCTCCTCGGCCTCGACGGTGACCGAAGGAGGGAAGGCCGCGGCGAAGACGGGAAGGGCGAAGAGCGCAAGGCCGAGCATGGTCAGCACCTCACAGGATCGATGCAAAGGCACCACAGCAAAGGCATCGTCTCCTCCACCGCCACCACAGATCCTTCGCTCGGACGTCGGCGACACATCGATAAGCTCGTGCGCTCAGGATGACGGCCAAAACCGGCAAGGCGAAGGGCGGAAAAGAGGGCCGGATTCGGCTGAGCACGCGCGGCGTGCTCAGTCTGATTCGGCCCCTCCGCAGGCCAACCGTTAGGGCATGACGATGTCGCGGAGGAGGGAGATGTAGTAGATGTAGTTCTCGAAAGGCACTTCCGGTGGGGTGATGTCGTCCACCGTCGGCAGGTACCCACCCTCCTTCACCAACGGCACGACCTTCTCCTCCACCTCGCGGCGGATCGCTTCCTTCCCCTTGATCAGCGACGCGATCGAGATGTTCCCCGCGACCAACAAGCTCCGCCCATAGTCGCGGCGGAGGTCGATGACGTTCAACCCCACCTGCGACTCGATGGGCCACGTCGCGTTGAACCCCGCCTCAATCGCCATGGGCAGAATCGGGCGGATATCGCCGCTGCTCCACAGGCCGATCACCGGGATGTCGTGCGAGCGGAGGAGGTCGAGCACCGGCGTCTGGCGCGGCATCCAGAACTCGCGGTACATCGCCGGCGAGATGAGCGTCGAGTGCTTGAAGGCGATGTCCTCGGCGATCGCCACGTAGTCGAAACGGATCGCGTCGAGGGCCTTCTCCGTCGAGGCGATGATGAACTGATACCAGAAGTCGAACATGTCGCGGAGGAAATCCGGGTCGTCGTGGAAGGCGAGGAGGAAGTTCTCCGTGCCCATCAGATAGTAGCCGAGGCGGTTGAAGAAGGGATGGATGATCAGGCCGACGGGCTTGTCGGAGGAGTTGTAGCGCGCCGCATACTCGAGGCCCCAGTCAGCGGGATAGCGGGCGGGATCGTGCGGATCGAGGCGGTCCTTCAAGGCCTCCCAGTCGCGGCGAGTCTTGACCGGATGCTCGACGTGTTCGTAGATCACGCCGGGCAAGGTCTTCGAAATGCGCGTGACGATGCCAAGCTCGTCGCGGATCGTCAGGTACTCGTCATCCTCAGCTAACGTCTCGCGGGGCAGGCCGGGGATGGGCCAGTAGTTCACCGCGAAAATGTCCACCGTGTCGAGGCCGAGGAAGTCGACGACGGAGGTGTCCGGCGGTAACCCCTCGTTGCGCCAGCGGTCCACCACTGCGCCCTCGTAGTTTTCAAGCTCCAGCAAGGGCAGGCGATCGATGGGCTCGAAGGACATCAGGCGACGGAAACGCTCACGGCCGGTCATGCGAAAACCTCCGGGTGGACGACAGTTGGCGCATTGTCGGCGAAGGACGGGAGGAAGGCAAGGAGGGAGGGTCTGAGCGGGGATCCTTCGTCGGGAAAGGCGCCCTCCGGCGATGCTCCGCATCGCAAGGATGACAGCCAAGGGCGGAAAGACAAAGGCGAGGCCACAGCCTTCCACCCCCGCGGCCTGGAAGGCCGCGGCTACACCAGCCAGAGCGGCCACCACGCGCTCTTGGACGCCGAGTCGTTTGGGGGACGTGGAGACACGGGGAAAGGTGTGAGAGAATGGGAGGCATGAGAAAGGCAATAGTCATCGTGGGTGCGGTCGTAGCGTGTGCGTGGGCGTGGGGTGCCACGAAGGTTGTGGTGAAGAGTGACTTCGAGAGCGGCGCTCAAGGGTGGCAGAAGTGGTCGAGCGTGCCGATGATGCAAGGCGTCCGAAAGGACAACGCTCATTCCGGACGCGGCGCGCTGTGGGGCGAGATCACCCAGCAGGGCCCGCTCGTGCAAAGCCTCTGGGGCATCGACTTCCCCATCGCCGGCGCGCGCCTGAGCTTCTGGTACTTAATCCCCAAGAGCGCGACCTTCGATCACCTCGAGATGAATGTGCGCACCGTCGAGTTCGGCGACCGGCTTTTCCAGATCGCGCGGGCCATGAAGAAGGGCGAATGGACGCGGATGGACGTGGGCTTCGACGAGTTCTTCGGCGCGGCCATGCGGAAGTGCGGGGCCATGCGGATCAAGGAGTTCGAGGTCGCCGCGACCGGCGTCGGGAGCATGGGGATCGATGACTTCGAGATCACCGTGGATGATGCCGAGGCGGCGAAGGTGGCGCGCGTGCCGGCGATGATCTATGTCGCGGGGAAGGATGCGACGGCGATGCCCGGCGGGGCGTGGGCATACTTCCGCAAGCGGTTCGACGTGGGCGAGGTGCCGCGGCATGCGTGGCTCCAGGTCGCCGGCGATGACGTGGCGACGGTGTGGGTGAATGGGCAGAGGCTGGGCGAGATCGGGCTCAGCCCGGCGACGGAGTTTGACCTGCGGCCGTACCTGCGGCGCGGGGAGAATGTGGTGGCGGCGGCCGTCGTGAACCAGGGCGCGACGCCCGATCCGACGGGGTTCGCGGCTGTGATCGGGATGGGCGAGAAGCGCGTCGACGAGACGGTGATCGTCAGCGACAAGACGTGGCTCGCGTCGGCGGAGGCGAAGGACGGGTGGGAGAAGCCGGAGTTCGATGACCATGCCTGGAAGGCGGCGCAGGAAGTCAGTCGCGTGCCGGGTCCGCCGTGGGGGAACTGGATGATCATCGACATCTATCCACTGCTCGCGCCGAAGGATAGGACTGTGCCGCAGGTGAAGGCGGAGGTGCGGGACGGGCGAGTCGTGGCCGTGCTTGAGCCGTGGGCGAAAGATCAGGCGGCGATGGATGTTGAGTATGCGGCGAGAGCTAGTCGAGTCGCGGATGACATGACGAAGACGCTCATCGCTGAGAAGAAGGGGACGGCGAAGGTGGCGGGCGAGGCGGTCGTCGTGGACCTCGCGGCGGCGGAGAAGATGGAGGGGGCGGTCGAGGTTGAGGTGAGCTTCGCGGGGTCGGACAGTGTGGCGCGGAAGATGCTGTGGACGCCCGAGAAGGCTGAGGCGAAGGTGGACCGGCGGTCGGCGACGCGGGTTGAGGCGACGGGGTACATACGGACGGTGCAGGTCGGCGGGCGGTGGTTCCTCGCCGATGCGGAGGGGTATCTGTTCCGCAGCATCGGGTGCAACGCGGTCGTGCATACGCCGGCGATATCGCTCGACTACAGCCACTACGTTAACGATCGATGGGACGACCCGAAGGGGTGGGCGGAGTTCACGTGCCGGCGACTGTTCGACCTCGGGTTCAACAGCCTCTCGGGCGGCCAGGATGAGATCGAGCCACACCGGAAAAGGAACATGCCGTACTTCGCCGGGATGAACCTCACGTGGGCCGGGCCGAGGTTGCGCGATGCCAACGGAGGCACGGCGTTCTTCCCCGATATGTTCGACCCGGCGTGGGTGAAGGGGGCGGAGGATTGGGTCGTGCAGGAGACCGATAAGTACCGCGATGACCCGCTGCTGGTGGGGTACTTCACCGACAATGAGATACAGATGCATGAGCCGCTCATGCACGGGCAGGGGATCATGGACTGCTTCTGGTCGGCGCCGTGCGCGGCGGAGTTGGGCCGGTGGCTGAAGGAAAGGTACGCGGGCGATGTGGGGGCGATGAACCGGAAGTGGACCTCGCGATACCACACCTACAACTACGCGCGGTTCGAGGATGTGGCGGGCGACAAGCCGACAATACGGGGCGAGGATGATCCGGTCGCGGGCGATCTCAACGAGTTCGTGCGGCACATCATCAAGACGTATGTGGATACGATCGTGGGGCTATACCACAAGCATGACCCGCATCATCTCGTGTGCACGGACCGGTTCGCCGGAGAGTTCGACACGAGCTTCGCGGACCTGATGAGGCCCTTCGACATCATCGCGTGCAACACCTATCCGCGATCGCATTGGGGGCAGACGAGCTTCGATGAGGGGCAGCTCAAGTGGCTGAGGGAAATGCACAGGATAACCGGGAAGCCGGTGCTGATAAGCGAGTGGGGGACGATGGCCGGCGACACCGGGATGTGCAACAACTGGGGGCGGCTCGATACCCAGGCGCAGAGGGCGGAGACGTACGGGAACGTGATGAGGCAACTGTGGGACGAGGGGTACGTCGTGGGCGCGCACTGGTTCTCGTGGGGCGATCTGGGGGATGCGGAGAATGCGAACTGGGGGATAACGGATTCGGGGGATGGGTGGTATGGGGCGGTCGCGAAGGCGATGGTGAAGGCGAATGGGGAGGACGAGCGGAGGGTGAAGGGGTACTTGAAGTAAGGCGAAGGCGGAAGGCGGGAAGGGCGAAGGAGAGAGGCGAAGGATGCCACCACGCCGCAAGGTGTTCTCCGCGCCACCACAGATCCTTCTGCGACGCTGCGCGTCACCTCGCTCGAAGCCACGCGCCACGGGCGATAGGTGGTGCGCTTCCTTCGGCAGGCTCAGGACAGGCAGGATGANNACAGCACGCCACCCCCGCGGCCTAGAAGGCCGCGGCTACACCGATCCTTCGGCCTCCTCGCAACGGAGGAGGGTGAAGCCGGTGGCGGGGTCGGGAAGGCGGGCGGCGGAAAGGCCGGTGACTTCAACGAGAAGGACCTCGAGGACGTGCCAGGTTACAATCCCCGCTCGGATGCACCCCGCGCGCGCCTCCTCTCCCCTGCCGAAAGCCGCGTGCATGTGAAGCGTCGGCGCGCCGGATTCGTCGGGGGCGAGGATGCCCAGGGCCGAGACCTCGTGGACGCCGGTGAGGGAGATCACGGTCGGCGTCGGCGGAAGGACCGTGCCGTCCTCCGGGCCGACCACGATGCGGCTGCCGTCATCCACACCGCCGACCATGACGACGAGGCCCGAGGAGATGGCGTGGGCCACGGCGAAGGCCTCGAGGACGTCGGGCATGCGCTCGCCGTGCGAAAGGCGGATAAGGAAGACGCGGCCGAGTGAGCCCTGGGTGAATTGCATCGTGAAGGCCTCCAAGGGACAAGAGCAAAGCACCACAGCCCACGTAGGGCTGTCACCCCGCCACCACAGATCCTTCGCTCGAGAGGGCAGCGACTGGTCGGCGGCTAGGTGCGCTCAGGATGACGAGCCACCAGAACACCTGAGAGGCCTTCGCTACACGTAGCGAAGCGTATCAGGCAGGTCCCCCACAGCCCCACCACCCCCGCGGCCTAGAAGGCCGCGAGTACGGTGCTGGGAAAGGACGCATCAGGCGATCGCGATGGCGGTGTGGATGGAGACGGAGGGGACGCAGACGGTCAGGCGTGCGCCGTCCCAGTCCCACTTCGGCTCTTTGCCGCAAGGTTCCAGGGTCACCGAAACCGGCTTCGTCGCGCGCGGAATAGTCACCACAATATCGCGCACGGGGAGCGAAGTCTCGACGCAAAGATAGTTGTTATCCACCGACCGATTGCCGTGATGGTTCACAAGATGAACGATCGTTCGCGCGCCCTGCTCGGCGAGCGCGACCTCGAGCCACGCCGGGGCGCAGATCGAGACAGGCAACTCGCGGGCGAGCTTGCGGACCAGGGCGGCGACGATGTTCTTCAGCGGCCAGACGTTCTTCACCTGGTACGCGCGGAAGATGTCGGAGGCAAGGTACGCCGCCGCACCCTCGCCCACGCGGCGGAAGGTGATCGCCGGATGACCCGTCTTCTCCGCCGGCGGCGACCAGCGCAGGAGGGGCATGCCATCCGCGCGGACGAAAGCTGCGACAAGATCGGCGAGCACCTCAACATCGGGCGCCGTCACGCGGACGAGCTGGGCCGGAGCCTCCATCATGTGCGGCATCGGCAGCGATGCCTCGGCGATCGACGGGTCGGTGACCGAGAGATAGCAGTGCGTGCCCGGGTACTCGCCGACGGGTTCGACGCCGAGAAGATCGGCGAGGGCGAAGGAGCCGGTGGGCTGAAAGTCGCTGTCGAGGGTGCCGGTCGCGCCGGTGACGAGCAAGCCGCCGCCGCCGCGCACGTAGGCGTCGAGGGCGGTGACGAGGTCGCCCGAGAGGCGGCGCTGATCGGAGAGGACGACGACCGGGTAGTCCTTGAGGCCCGCGATCAGGCGCTCCTCATCGACGAAGTGATGCGGGAGGCTCGACTCCATGAAGACCTTGTGCGCGCCACGCATCGGGACCTCATCGATGAAGAGGCGCTGCTTGCCGGTGAAGTAGGTGTCCGTCGAGTTGAGGATGGCGACGGCGGCCTTCGGCTTCGCGCCGACGAGGAGGGGCTCGCGCTTCTTGACGAAGGCGAGGGTCTGGCCGAGGACCGACATGATCGCCGGGTCGACGTCGAAGGTGTGCGTCATCTGAAAGCCGATCCAGGTGAGGCCGCCGTTGGCGATCGCTGTCGCGACCTCATGCTTGAGCGCGACGGCGGGCTTGCAGCACCAGTCGCCCCACCACTGGAGGAAGGCCGAATTCATGATGTCGAAGGGGCGGCCGATCGTCGCCCAGTGACGCGCCTGATAGGAATCCTCGAAGCACTGGTCGTTCGGCATCGTGTCGAGCATGAGCGTGCCGATATGCGGCGGGACGACCTCGGGCATGCGCATCGTGTAGGTCCAGTTGAAGGAGACCGGGAGGTCGGGGCGGTGGGAATGGATGGCCGCGCAGACCATCTCGCGAAGGCGCTTGAAATCGGCGAGGGACCACTGAACGAACGCCGGCCAGGCGGGATCGTCGGGGCCGGTCGGGAGGGCGGCCTCACCCATCTCGGCCTGGAAGCGGCGCTGGCAGGCGGAGCAATAGCAGACCGAGTGGGCGTAGCAGCCGTCGAAGAACATCGCGTCGACATCGTAGTTGGCGACGATCTCCTCGACGTGAGGAATCATCCAACCCTCGAAGAGCGGGCTCTGCAGGCACATCATCGTGTCGCGCGGGGCGCCGTTGACATCGAGGCAACGCCAGGCGGGGAAGTCGCGCGCCATCGGCTCGGAGTTGAAGGTGTGATAGTAGCCGATCGTCTTCACGTCGCGGGCGTGACACGAGGCGATCTGGGCCTCGAGCATGTCCATGCCCTCGGGGAGATGCGGGTGGACATAGCGGATGCCGCCCTTGCGGTAGAAGGACCAGCCGAAGCCGCACTTCGTGAAGACCGAGACGGCCGAGGCGTTGGCCTCGACGAGGCGGTCCGCCCAGCGGTCGGCGTCGAAGGCCGAGGCGAGGCCGACGGCGTGCTCGGAGCTGTGGAAATCGAAGAAGAGCTTGCGAAAGGATGAGGCGTACCAGGATGAGGCGTACCAGGATGAAGACCAGTCGGTAGACATCGGAAGCCCTCCCCGGGGCGATGGATGAAAGCGGGCATATAAAGGCCCATCACCAACCACAGCCAGGCGGTCCTGCAGACCGCCGCTGCACCCTAAAGGCTTGCTAATCTGAATACAAGATGGTACCATGACGGCTGCAGGCATACGAGAGGTGATGCTCATGCAGTCGTCACGACGCAAGCAGGTTCGTCAGAAGCCCGATCCTGTCCTCCCCCGTGTGGGAGTGTACATCAGGGTCTCCAGCGGCGAGCAGGCACGCACCGGCTTTTCCCTCGAGTTCCAGGTGGCGCGGTGCCTGGAATGGTGTCAGTTCCGCTATGGCCCCGACGGCTATTCCCACAAGGTCTATCGTGATGAAGGGCGCAGCGGCACG
>PMZA01000209.1 GCA_003170595.1 Armatimonadota bacterium | reverse complement strand
CGGGGCGTAAAGCCCCGCCCTACCGCATGCAAAAAGCCTGACGGCTCTAACACGTCACGTGCAGGAGCAGCGCCTTCGGGCCGGGGAGCTTGTTGAACGCCTCCGCCGCCTCGGGCGTCGGCAGTAGTTGCCACTCGACGCCCAGCTCCGCCAGCCATGCCTGCGCGTCCTCGGCCAGCCGCACCATGCTGCTATGGCCCGCCCCGATCACCAGCGCGCAGGGCTTGCCGCCGAAGAGTTTCTCCAACTCCTCGCGGTCGACGACGTGCGAGGTGCCGTACTTCGCGCGGACGGGCTTCTTCCTGCGCTTGGCGAGCCTGCCGTCGGGGTGGATGAAGATGTCGTTGGCGACCTCCCTCTTGTCGACGACGATGGTGCCGAAGCTCGCCTGGCCGAGAGTGGGGTAGCCAGACTCGCCCTCAGCTTTCGGCGCTTCTTCGGGTGCTGGGGTCTTGCAGGCAGAGGCGTCCTCGACGCCCCCGCGGGCGAAGATGGCAGCGCCCAGGGCCACCGCGTCATCCTCCAGTTGCGACACGACCAGGCGCATCGAATCGTGCGAGCCCGTCATCGTGTCGGCGCGGACCTCGGCCTCGATGAGGGGCATGAGGAAGTCGCCGCAGGCCTCGATGACGCCGCCGCCGAAGATGATGACGTCGGGGTCGAGGAGGTGGCGGATGGTCAGGACGCCGGCGGCGAGGTAGTGGGCGACGCGGGTCATGACCTCGGTGATAAGTGGGTCGCCTTGCTTGAGGGCCTTGCGGAGGGCGCCGCTGCGGATGTGGTCGGCGCTGGATTCCTCGCTGCTGTTGAGATCGGCAAGTTGGGAGATGACCGACGTCTTTCCGTCGGCGAGGGCCTGGCGGATGTCGCGCTCGATGGCCGTGCGGCTTGCGAGGGCCTCCCAGCAACCCTTCGCGCCGCAGCCGCAGGTCGGGCCGTCGACCATGACGACCATGTGGCCAATCTCGCCGGCGAGGTCCTCGGGGCCGGTGCGAAGGACGCCGTCGATGACCACGCCGCCGCCGATGCCTGTGCCGACGAAGACTCCGACGGAGCTGGCGGCTCCACGTCCGGCGCCGAGCACGGCCTCGGCGTAGGTGCCGAAGTTGACGTCATTGCCGATGACCACAGGCACCGGGTAGCGCTTGCGCAGGGCGCCGACGAGGTCTGGGTCGTCGATATCGAGATTGGGCGCGACGACGAAGAGGCCGGTCTGGCTATCCACCACGCCCGGGACCGCGACGCCGATGCCGCCGATGCCCTTGGCATCGATGCTGGCCTTGGCGAGGACGCCGTCGATGGTGGCGGCGACCTGGTCGGCGAGAGGCGTGCCGTCCTGGCGCGTGAGTTCCTTGTAGCTGTGGAGGACCTTCCCCGCCGCGTTCACCAGGACCGCGAGGATCTTGGTGCCGCCCATATCGACGCCGATGTAGCTTTCCTTCTTGGCCATGGTTGTTCCCCTCACGCTTGTGGGTGCCCGTCGGTGGAGATTCTAACCGCGCGCGAGGGTTTGCGCCAGGAGGAGCGGACGCGGGTCGACCGAAACTAGCCGCCATGACCGATGATCTCGTGACGAGGGCAGCCGAGCGGGCGAGGGAGCTATACGGCGATCGGCGGCGGAAGGATGGGACGCTGGTGGCCGAGCATGCCGAGGCCGTGGCGCTGCTGGCGGCGCAGTTCGGCGATGGCGCGCTCGAAGTCCTGGCGGCGGCGCTGCTGCATGACGTGGTCGAGGCTGGGGCGGCGAGCGTGGAAGACCTGCGCGCGGAGTTCGGCGAGGAGGTCGCGCGGCTGGTCGATGCGATGACCGTGCGGCCGGGCGAGGATGCTGCAGCCGCCGCCGCGCGTGCCGCGGCAGAGGGTGCGGACGCGCTGCTCCTGCGGCTGTGCGACCGGCTAGATGGCATGAGGCGCGCCACTGAACGTCCCGCTGGCAAGCGCGAGAAGTTCCTGCGCGAAGCCGAGAGCGTCCATCTGCCGCTGGCCGAGAAGTACTACCCGGTGCTGGCGATGGCGCTGCTGGGCGCTATCGAATCGGCCCGGGCGGACGAGCCTCTCGGCCATGAGTAAGACCGGGACCGGCTAACCCGGCCCCGGCCTCGTTTTCCACATACCGCCGGCGGCGATAGTGCGGCGAATCGAGAGTGGCCGAAGGAAATGTATAAGCGCGACTATTATTGTCGTGCCTATACATGCCCAAGAATCCGCGCACCGTCAGTTGAAGGAAGGACGCGGCGGGGAGTAAATCCCCGCCCTACAGCAAGCACAAGCTCTAAGGCCAAGGGCGGCGGGCATAAAGGGGAGGTCGCGAGCGACCTCACGCCCTACAGAAACGCCGGGCGGCCCCAGGGTTGTCATCCTGAGGGAGGCGTTTTGTGCCGACCGAAGGATCTCCTTCTGTCGATGCAAGCTGACGGCCCCCGCGCAGTCCAACAAGCCAAAAGGAGATCCTTCGTCGGCAACGCTTCGCGTCGCCTCCTCAGGATGACAGACTGGAGGCGGGCCGTTAGTAGTCTACATAGTCAAGCGTCATAATGCCGCGCTCGGCGGACGCAAGCGTCCGCACAGCGAGCCCAGAGCCGGTTAGACTTTCACGGCCTGACCCGACGCGGCGGCCTTGAGGCCCCCGTCAAGAATCGCCATGACCTCCAGGTTGTGGGGGAGACTCACGATCGGATGGAAGGGCCGACCCTCGCGCAGGCAAGCCACGAAGTGGGCCGGACCGGTCGGCTCAACTGGCAAAGCGCCGGGCTCCACGATCTCCTGCTGGCCGTCGCGTAGGACGACGATGTTGCCGTCGGGCGCGAAGAAGGCCGTCGCGGCCGTGCCCCAGACGATCGGGCCATGCGGGCCGGGATCGCCGTGCTGGGTCCAGGTCGCCTCGAGGATGGCGATGGCCGACGGGTAGCGGACGAGCACGACGGCGTTGTCCTCGGTGTCGCCGAAGTCGTAGCAGAGGCGGTCGGCCAGGGCGACGACGTTCACGGCGGGCTCACCGATGAGCCAGCGCGAGAGGCATGCGCCATAGCAGCAGAAGTCGAGGAGCGCCCCGCCGCCAAGCTCCTTCCAGAACCACCATCCGCCGCGCGGATCCTCGGGCATATGCCCGCCCGTGGGACCTGCGTGGCCCGCGCGATAGCGAAACTGGAAGATGCGGCCGAGGGCGCCATCCTGCACGAGCTTGAGGAGGGTGTGATAGATCGGCGACCAGAGGATCGGCCAGTTGCACATGACCTGGATGCCGGCGCCTTTGGCGATGGCCGCGATCTTCTGGGCCTGCTCGAGGGTGCCGGCGAGTGGCTTCTCGACCATGACGTTGACCCCGGCGGACGCGCAGGCCGCGACAACGTCGACGTGGTGGCTGTTCTCAGCGCAGCTTATGACCCCGTCGGGTTTCGCCTCAGAGAGCAGCGAGGCATAGTCGGGGTAGACCTTCGCGATGTCGAATTCCTTGGCGACGCCCTCGGCGAGGTCGGTGCGGGTGGGATCGGCGATACCGACCAATTCGATGCCCTCGACCTGGCGAGCGTACTGGATGAGCGAATTCAGGTGGCTGTGGGCCATGCCCATGATGCCAAGCTTAGTAACCGAAGCCATGGAAGCCCCCTCCCGGGATGGTAGTGAGCAAGCCTTCGTCGGACGGGACACAGGACCTTCCGGCGCACCCTTTGGGTGCGCTGGGGAGTTCGCTGCGCGAACTCCAGGCGCGGGATGGTAAGATGGGACCAGAGGAGTGGATGGAACATGGTGCATCTCAAGTGCTTTGCGAGAGGCGCGGACCTTGCAGCGTACAAGGGCTTCGAAGAACTGGATCCTGAATCGGACCTCGATGTGAGCGTCCTGATCCAGGATGCGGGGTCGGCGGTGGATAAGTTCAACGCCCAGCTCGGCGACGGGGCGACACGGTGCAGGCTCCTGCAGCTCAGCGACACCGGCGTCGTGGTCTGCTACGAGACTAGCAGCCGCGGCGGCGATTTCGCGCGGGCGCTGACGCTGCTCGTGCCCTGGCACGCCGTCATTACGGTCGAAGTCACGGCGGCCGACTAGGCCCCAACCGGGCGGCCATCCCCGCAGGACAGGCCACCTCTGGCGCGAAGAAGGTCCCCGCGTAAGCAATCCCACTTCATGCGCGGGGGCGACAGCGATGGAACGCGTCGGCGTCGGTCTTCTTGGCTCCAGGTTCGTGTCGGGCATCCATGCGGAGGCCTTCAAGCAGGTGCCACGGGCGGAGATCGTAGCCGTGGCGTCGCGGACGGAAGAGCACGTTCGCGTCTTCGCCGAACAGCACGACATCCCCCAGTGGTTCACGGATTACCACGCCGTGCTGGAGATGCCCGAGGTGCAGGTTGTGGTGATGGGCATCCCCAACTACCTCCACGCCCAGGTGTGCATCGAAGCCGCGCAGGCCGGCAAGCACGTCATCTGCGAGAAACCCCTCTGCATCACCCTCGATGAGGCCGACCGCATGATCGCAGCCTGCAAGGAGGCGGGAGTGCTGCTGATGTACGCCGAGGAGTTGTGCTTCACGCCGAAGTACGTGCGGGCGAAGCAGCTTGTCGACGAGCAGGCGCTGGGGGATCTCTACCTCATCAAGCAGGCGGAGAAGCATGACGGCCCGCACTCGCCGTGGTTCTGGGATGTGGACCTGTCCGGCGGCGGGGTTACGATGGACATGGGCTGCCACGCCTTCGAGTACTTCCGGTGGATGCTCGGCAAGGAGAGGCGGCCCACATCTGTCTATGCGGATATGGGGACGTTCGTGCACCAGGAACGCACCCGCGGCGACGATGACGCGCTGATCATCGTCGAATTCGAGGGCGGGGTTAGGGGCGTCGCCGAGGAGTCGTGGGCCAAGCCGGGCGGCATGGATGACCGGGCGGAGATCTACGGATCGAAGGGCGTCATCTTCTGCGACCTTCTGCGCGGGTCGAGCTTCCACACGTACTCGTCGGTCGGGTATGGGTATGCGGTCGAGAAGGCCGCGGCGACGACGGGCTGGTCGTTCACGATGTACGAGGAGCTGTGGAACTACGGCTTCCCGCAGGAGATGGCGCACTTCATCGACTGCGTGGCGGACGGGACGGCGCCGCTGGAGACTGGGGAGGATGGGCGGGCGGTGATGGAGATGGTGTGGGCGGCGTACGAAAGCGCAGGGACGGGAAGGAAGGTGGCGCTGCCCTTCACGCCGCCGGCGTGGGCGAAGAAGCCGATCGACCTGTGGATCAACAGGCCGGAGGCGAGTAGGCGCCTCTAGTACCCCTGCTGGGTATGCGCACAGGTGGCCGCCGGGTTCGGGACGAATAGGAGATGCCACGACGACCCGAGCGGACGTCGTGAGTGCAGTTCAGACAACCTGCCGGGAGGCGTGAGCATGAAACCGATTGCCCTTCAGACGTACACCCTGAGAGACGCGTTCGAGGCCGACTTCTGGAGCACCCTCAAGGCCGTGGCCGAGGTTGGCTTCAAGGGACTTGAGGTCGGCGGCACCTATGGCATGACGGCCGCCGAACTGGCGAAAGCCATCACCGACGCGGGCATGACGATATGCAGCAACCACGGCGGCCTGCCGACGCCCGAGACGCTCGAGCAATTCGTGGCTGACCAGAAGGCGCTGGGTTCCGACAAACTGGTCAGCGGGTTCGGCCCCGATGACCTCAAGACCGTGGACCAGTGCAAGGCTGCTGCGGCGAAGCTTCAGGCGGCGGCCGAAATGCTGGCGCCGTACGACATCTCCGTGCACATGCACAACCATTACTGGGAGTTCCACGAGGTCGAAGACGGCCGCTTCCCCTTCGACATCATGCTCGCCGAAGCCCCGGATATCTGGAGCGAACTGGACCTGTACTGGGTGGCGTTCGGCGGCGCCGATCCGGTCGAGGTGCTGGGGCGCTATGCGAAGCGCGTCGAGCTAGTTCACGTCAAGGATGGCCTGCTGGGCGGCGAGTACCACTTCAAGGCCGTGGGCGAGGGACAGGTGGACTTGCCGGCGGCCATCGCGGCCCTGGACCCGGCGGTCACCGAGTGGCTGGTCGTGGAGCAGGACCTGTCCGACGGCGACATGATGCGGGATGTGAAGGCCGGCTATGACTACCTGATCTCGAAGGGCCTGGCGTCCGGGAATCGCTGAGCGCGGATTGCCTCTGGCGCAGCAGCGCCTTGAGTCGGAGGACGTACCACGGGGCCCCATCTCGGCCCCGGTGGCTGCGGCTTGCCGGCGTGGCCGCAGTGGCTCGCGGTTGCCTCCTGGTCGGAAGGTGGGTATGATGTCGGAAAGGAGGTGAATGTCGGATGATAGCACGAGTTTCCAACAAGGGGCAGATCACGATCGCAGCGGCTGCTCGTCGGAAGCTTGGGATAAAGCCCAACTCTGAGGTGGAGGTTATCGTTAAGGAGAACGAGATCACGATCCGTCCGCTGAAGAGCGCCTTGGACGTGGCGGGTAGCCTGAGCCGGTACGCCAAGAACGGAGAGGGCCTGAGTTGGCCTGAGATGCGTGAGCGAGCCGAGAGGGCGGCTGCGGAGGAGGTCATGCGCGCTCATGCCCGTAGTCTACGCGGTAGACGCTAATGTCTTGCTGAGGCATGTCCTCCGCGACGATCCGGCTCTGTATGCGAAGGCGCGGGCCGTCATCGCAGCGGCCGTGGCGGGTAGGGTNNGGTCGTCCTCGCCTGCGATCCGGTGACCCTCGGCGAGGTCGTATGGGTGCTCACCTCGACTTACAAGGTGTCGGCGGCGGAAACAGCCGAAGCCTTGCTGCCGCTGGTCAAGCTGCCTCGGATGGAGATACCGGAAAAAGCGCGATACGTGCGCGCGCTCGAGTTGCTCGGCTCGGGCAAGCTGACTTTCGGCGATGCGTGTGCATGCGCGACAGCCGAAATGGCGGCCGAGGGGCGGCTGGTGTCCTTCGACCGGGCGTTATCGAAGGTCCCGGGCATCGAGCGGACCGAGGTCGTTGGTGCGAAGTGAAGGTACTCAAGCCCGGTGGGCATAGGCTGTTCGAGGAAGATCGAGAGACCGCGAGCTATGTCGCCGAGATGCTGGTCGAGCTTGAGCGCGAGGGCATGGACGCCGTGCGCAAGTTCAGCCGCCAGTTCGATGACTGGGATCCGTCGAGCTTCGAGCTGACCCTCGGCCAGATCGCCGGGGCGATCACCGAACTCTCCCCGCAGGCCATCGCCGACACCGATTTCTGCCAGGGGAACGTCCGGGCCTTCGCGCAGGCGCAGCTTGCGACGATGCTGCCCCTCGAGGTCGAGATCGCGCCTGGGATCGTCCTCGGGCACAAGCACATCCCGGTCAACGCGGTCGGCAGCTACATCCCCGGCGGGCGCTACCCGATGTTCGGGTCGGCGCAGATGAGCATCATCCCGGCCAAGGTCGCGGGCGTGAAGAGCGTCGTCGCCTGCACGCCGCCGGTGGGCGCGCGCATGCGCGCGCAGGGGCAGGGGTTCTACCCGGCGACGATCAACGCCATCGCGAAGGCCGGCGCGGACCGGATCTTCGTCGTGGGCGGGGTGCCGGCGCTGGCGATGATGGCCTTCGGGCTGGGCGACGTCGAGCCGGTGGACGTGCTCTGCGGCGCGGGGAATAAGTACGTCGCCGAGGCAAAGCGGCAGCTCTTCGGTCGGTGCGGAATCGACCTGCTGGCCGGACCGACGGAGATACTGATCATCGCGGATGATGAGGCTGACGCGGCGCTGGTGGCCTGCGATCTGCTGGGCCAGGCTGAGCATGATCCGAACAGCGGCGTGTGCCTCATCTGCCTGAGCGAGGACTTCGGGCGGAGGGTGATCGCCGAGGTCGAGAAACAGCTTGAGGTGCTGGCGACGAGGGACGTGGCGAGCGTGTCGTGGGCGAACAACGGCATCGTGTACATCGCCGAGGATGCGGAGGAAGCCGTGCGCCTCAGCGACGACTATGCGCCCGAGCACCTCGAGCTTTACGTGCGCGACATCGACTTCTACTTCGGGCAGCTGAGCAACTACGGGTCGCTCTTCATCGGCGAGGAGACGACGGTCGCGTATGGAGATAAGTCGATCGGCACGAACCACATCCTGCCGACCGGGCGGGCGGCGAGGTACACGGGCGGCGTGTGGGTCGGTAAGTTCCTGAAGACGTGCACCTACCAGCGCGTGACGGCGGAGGCATCGGCGCGGCTCGCCGAGGTGACCGAGCGGCAGTGCGAGCTTGAGCACATGCTCGCCCATGCCGAGACGGCGCGGGTGCGGCGTGAGCGGTACAGCAAGGGAGAGGAGTCGTGACGATGGATCGCATACTTCCGCAGGAGACGAGGCCCGACGGGTCGCCGAATCGTGCAGTGTGGATGGCGCAGGGCGCGTACGGGTTGATGACGCACTACATCGTCTCGCCGAAGGGTGAGACGCCTGAGGAAAAGACGGCCGACCTCAACGCGACGGTGGACAGCTTCGACCTCGACGGGTTCATCGGTGAGGTCGAAGCGAGCGGGGCGGAGTGGCTGATCTTCACGCTCGGGCAGACGTCGGGCTATCTGTGCAGCCCCAACGCGTACCTCGACGAGCGGGCGCCGGGCCTGACGCCGCAGCGCGACCTCGTGACGGAAATCGGGGAGCGGCTGGCACGCGTGGGCAAGCGGATGATCCTCTATCTGCCGTCCGAGGAAAATGCCGACCCAGTGATCAAGGCCGCGCTGGACTCCGACACCGAGGGGTATGCGCAGAGGTACTTCGAGTTCCTGCGGACGTACTCGCTCCAGTTCGGCACGCTGCATCACGGGTGGTGGTTCGATTCCTGCAGCCCCCACTCCGACGAGTACTGGATCGAGTGGATGGCGGCGCTGCGGGCGGGCAATCCGGAGGCGGTCGTCGCGTTCAGTGGCGCCGAGTTTTGCTGCGGCGGACCGGTCGAGCCCTTGTGCAAGCTGGAGGATTACCACGCCGGCGAGATCCACCTCCTCGAGGATGGCAAGATCCGGCGCGACTTCCTCACGCCCGGCGGCGATATCGTGGTCGTCGACCGCAAGCTGAGGCAGCGAGGGCAAGAGGCGCGGACGTACATGCCAGTTGGGCCCTTCCTCGACGGCGTGCAATGGCACTGCCTGCTGCCGGTCGACCTCACCTTCAACCCGGCGGTGCCCAACCAGTTCTGCCACTATACCGACCGCGAACTGCTCCAGTTCGTGGGGGACATCAAGGGCGTCGGCGGGGCGATCACCATCAACCTGCCCATCGATGTCGCGACCGGGCACATCCCGGAGGACAGCCTCGCGACGCTGGTGCGGCTGGGGCGGAACCTGAAGGCGTAGCGGGGCGCGGGAGGGACGCGATGTTCAGACTCGACGGCAGGACGGCGCTTGTGACCGGCGCGGCGACGGGCCTCGGGCAGGCGATCGCGCTGGCGCTGGCCGAGGCGGGGGCGGATGTGGCGATATCCGACAAGCCCGACGTGAGCCTCGACGAGACGGCGGAGAAGCTTGCGGCGTCGGGCCGGCGCGTCGTGAAGCTGGGCATCGATGTGCGCGATCTGGAGCAGATTCGCGCGGGCGTGAAGGCGGCGGAGCATTTCGGCGGCCTCGATATCGTCGTCAACAACGCGGGCATCAACCGCCCCCTGGTCGGCCTCGAGGTCACGCCGGAGAACTGGGACGACCACTTCGCGACCAACGTGCGCGGCGGGTTCTTCGTCGCGCAGGAGGCCGCGAAGATGATGATCCCGCGCGGCTGGGGGCGCATCATCTTCATCTCCAGCCAGTCGGGACTCATCGGCATCCCGGGCCAGCCGGTGTACTGCTCGAGCAAGGGCGCGATCATCCAACTCGTGCGGACGCTGGGCGTCGAGTGGGCGAAGCACGGCCTCACGGTCAACTCGGTGGCGCCGACCTTCGTCGAGACGAACCTTACGCGGAAGCGGCTGGAGAACCCGGAGTTCCGGGCGTTCGTGCTGGGCAAGATCCCGGCGGGCAAGCTGGCGACGGCGGAGGATGTGGCGGCGGCGGTCGTGTACCTGGCGAGCGACGAGGCGGAGATGGTCAACGCCACGACGCTGTCGGTCGATGGGGGATGGACGGCGTGGTAGCCGGCAGGTGAGGGTGGCTGTCCACGGAAACAGGACCCACTTGCAGTTCCTCGCAGGAGGCATGTGCACGTGTCGCGCATCGGGAAAGGCTTGCGTCCGGCTCACACTCGATTTCTCATCGCCGCCCTGGGGCTCGTTGGCGTTGCGACGGCCTCGGCCGCGGTTCAGGTTGGGGATGTCAGCCTCTCGCCACTGGGTAAGGTCGGCGCGTACACAGGCTTTGCGATGACGGTCAAGCAGGCCCAGGCGGCGACGGTCCTGCTGCAGGCGGGTGGGCGGTGGAAGGCGCGCGAGGTCGTCGACTACGCGGACGGCGGGCGGCGCGGGCTGGAGCTTCGGGGCATAGACACAACTGGCTCGGGTGATACTCCAACCCTCGGCGCGTCGAGCTTCGTGCGGATATCGCTGGCGCCAGGTGAGATATACCCGCGTCTCGACTTCCGTCTGGATGTGCGAGCCTTCGATCAGAAGCGATGGGAGGCGGCGATGCGTCAGGCGGCGCCGCTGCACTTCCTGGCGCTGCCGATGGCGACGGCGCGCGTGTGGTATGTGCATGGGCTGCTCTGCCCGACGCCGAAGTGGGACCCGTACCCCTTGAGTCGGGCGACGATCCACGGGCTGTGGGCGGATGGATGGAGCTATGGGGCGGCGCTCGGCGCGTTGACGGTGCCCGCGATGGCGCTGTGGGATGATCAGGCCGCGCGCATGGTCGGCTATGAGTGGGCCGAGGCGCGCTTCACCGATAAGACGGACAAGGACCTCGGGATCGCGTACTGCTCGGGCGTGCCGGGGTATGAGCAGCAGTTCGTCACGCTGCTCACCAACTATCAGAAGCAATGGAATGTGCTGACCTACCCGAAAGTGCCCCTCGTCGTTCAGTCGCACCTGCGGGTGATCTACTCGCTCGACCTGCCGCCGACGGCGGACATCAACCGGCTGGTCATGAGGCACGTGTTTTCGGCCTACTCGCCGATCCTGCCGCAGGTGCCGGCGATGAACGATCTCGGGTGGGAGGTCGATCGCCGCCTCGACGAACTGGGCGGCTACGGGCCGAGCGGCGGAAGCTTCATGCAGACGGTCGAGAAGGGCGTCTGGGGGTGGAACAACTTCTTCTACGACCCGGGTACCGTGCTGTTCTGGGGCGGCTATCGCGACGTTGACCAGATGTTCAAGCAGACGAAGACCGAGGCCATCGGGAAGTTCAACACGGACCTCGCGGAGTATCTCAAGCACGCGCAGTGGCAGGACATCGGCGGCGACCGGTGCTGCTTCTGGCGCTACCCGCTGGTGGGATCGTGGAACAAGGGCATGGGCGGGGAGGCTGCCGACACCATGCACGGCGTCCAGCAGTTTGGCGTCGGCGCGGCGATGCTGGCCTGCTACGCCAACACCGGGCGGGCGGACCTGCTGCCCTACATCGATGGCCTCTTCAACTACACGCGGCACTTCGTCTTCACGCGCGGCGATATCGCAGACATCCCCGAATCGATGTTCACGCTCCAGGTCACTTCGCTGGCGATTGACTTCCTGATGAACTACCACAACTTCTTCGCCGGGCGGCCCTTCGGGCCCGCTGCGATGGTGCCCGACGCCGAGCACAAGCGTCGGGCGGAGGAAGCCTTCGACCTTGCCTACATGGTCACGTACCGCAACGCCAACGTGACCCTCGGCGATAGCGATGAGCGCGACAGGTTCTCGGGTGCGTTCATGATGCCGGGGAACTATGCGAAATACTGGTTGGGCATCGTCGGGCCGGCGGAGCTGTGCATGCCCTTCCGTTCGATGATCATGATGTACACCGAGACGGGCGACCCGGTGTACAAGTGGCTCGTGCGCGGGGCCCTCGACCGGTGGTGGATCGGCTTCAAGGAAGACTGCTGGCACACGACTGAGAACATCGACATCTGGGGCGAGAGCGAGGGGAGGAAGGGCGCGCACAGTGGCATCCACGACCCGTGCGACGGCTTCTGGGAATGGGCCGAGCCGGTCGGCGACTCGACCATGCGCGTGACCGTCGGCGCGAAGGGAGCGATCGCGTTCTGCAAGGGGACGCGGGCGCTAGACGTGAGCGAGTTCTCCTATGCGGCGCCGAGAAACTTCCGGTTCCGCATCGCGAGGATCGCCGATACGCCGGTGGCGGAGCCCTTCGCGATCATCGTCTCGTCGCCCTGGCGCGACCTGAGCGGGCTCAAGGTGACGGTGGATGGGAAGGCGGTCGAGGGCGATGACCTGCGGGTGCTTGGGACGTACAAGGAGCACCTGTACGTGCGCGGGGTGAAGGTTGGCAGCGTGGTCGAGCTAGGCGACACCGGTGGGGCGAAGCCCCTAGTCGCGGCGAGGGTGCCCGTGGCGATGAGCGCGGCGGACGTACCGGCGGCGATGCTGCACTTGGGCGATAGGAGCTTCAAGCTCGTCGACCTCGGCGCGCAGGCGTCGGTGAAGCTGGACGTCGATTGGAACAGCCCCGATCACTGGGGCGGCCTGCCGTCGGGCCTGGCCTACGCGCAGGGCGTGCCGTATGTCGCGACTGGCAAGGCCGCCGGGCCGGGCGGGAAGATAGCCGTCGAGGGGGCGGAGGCGTACGTCTTCGGCGTGGCGACGAAGCCGGGCGCACTGAAGATCGAAACTGGTGGGCGCGAGGTCGACCTGGTTGCGGGGCGGGGGCTTCTCGCTGCCGAGGGCTGGCCAATGTGCTCGTGGAAGCTATTCGTGTACCCGGTTAAGCTCGCGGGCGGTAGAGGAGAGGTGCGCGTCGGCGAGGGCGGGCTGGTGCTGGCAATCACGGCGCTGACGAAGGGCCCGGGTCTCGCCGAAGATATGCAAACCCGGATCGCAGCCGAAGCTACGGCCGCGCAGGCTCCGACGGAATCGGCTGCGATCGCCGAGGCGAAGACGCGCCTGGCCGCGGCTAAGGCGGAGGGCAAGCCGGTTGCTTTCATCCCGCCCTTCGGGCCGACGCACAGCATCATCGCCGACTGCGCGGAGAAGCTGGGCCTCGAGACGCAGACCCTCTCTCCGGACAACCTCGTTGACGAGAAGGTCTTCTCGGCGGCGCGCTTCCCGGTGGCGATCTACACCGGCGGCGAGAACTACTATCGCACGGTCAAGTCGCCGGGCGATGGCGAGAAGGCGCTGCTGAGGTACCTGCACGAGGGCGGCACACTCGTCGTGGCCGGCATCTGCCACCCGTTCACCTACCCGATCGACGTGCAGGCGGACGGGACCGAGAAACAGCTCAGCGAGTGGATCCTCTTCAACAAGCAGTTCGAGCTGTTCCTGATGGGCCCGGGCGAGTCGAGGGGCGATGCGATCGGCTTCGAGACGCCGCCGCCGGGCGTGAAGCTGACAATGAAGCTCGGCGATGGGCAGCCGGTGCTGTGGGACTTCCCGAAGACGAAGCCGTTCCCTGAGACCGGCGACGTGCGCTACCGGCCTCTGTCGGCGGAGGGTATCGCGCCGGAGGATCAGTTCGTGCCGATCCTCACGACCGAGGGCTCAGATGGCAAGAGCTATGGCGCGGCAGCGGCCTTGATCAAGCATGGCTGCGCGGCGTTCAAGGGCGCCCAGGTGCTATGGGTGTGGGGATCGCTGCTGGACGGCGACTCGAATAAGGGCGATGCGCTGGCGGCGCAGATACTGACCTATGCGGTCGCCAGTTCTCACTCTGCCACGACGCCTCTGCCTGAAACCATGACCGCGAAGCTTGCGCCGGGTGGCTTCCGGGTGGCGGTGATGCCGCCGGATTCCTGCGGCCGTGACGACATGATCCGCGCGGCGTGCAAGGCGGTTGGGGCGGAGCCGATGTTCCTCACGGCGGGGCAACTCGTCAACCACGCGTTCTTCAACGCGCGCAACTTCCCCGTCGCGATCCAGGCCGCGTCGAACGAGTCGTGGGTGTGCTCGTACCTCGCGCCGGGCGACGGCGAACAGGCGTACAAGCGCTATCTGCGCGAGGGCGGGACGCTCATCGTCTGCCAGCCGGCGACGCCCTTCTGGTATGAGCTAGTTTACGAGGGCGGCAAGTGGAAATCGCGTGAGCCGCAGCGGTTCTGGTCGATGGCCTTCGACCTCGGCTTCGAGACGAGCGGCGGGTTCGAGAAGCCGGACGCGACCATGAACCTCGAACTCAGCGACGAGGGGTGCAAGCTATGGCCCGACCTGCCGACGACGCTCCCTCTCGACTATCTGCGCGACCAGCGCTGGCGTGCGCTTACGCAATACCGGACGTCGGCGGCGCGGACCTTCACGCCGCTCGCGTACGTGGCCAAGCCGGATGGGACGCGCTATCCCGGCCTCGCCGCGGCGATGGTTGACTTCGTCGACAGCGAGTACGGCGGGGCGCGAGTGATGTACCTGTGGGGCAACATGGTCGACGGCGCGGTGGGTGAGAAGATGCTGACGGGCTGCCTGAAATACGCGAAGGCTAGCCCGGTCGCGAACGCCCATCGCCGTCCGCCGCCCTAACCTGTAGTGGAGGGTCGAGCCATGAACCGCGTGAAAACATGCTGTGCGATCGCCTGCCTGGCGATGGTTCTCGTCGTCGTGTGCGCGCAAGCGGATGGGCCCGCGGTGAAAGTCGCGATAGCGGCGAACGCGACGTCGGTCGGCATGGGCCGGACGGTGGCGGTCACGGCGACGGCGCGCCTGGCGGACGGCAAGTCGGCCGTCGGCTGGCGAATGCTGCCCTACGTCAACGGCGTGCGCTGGGGTTCGCAGGAGGTCTCCGACGCGGGCGGCAAGGCAACGTTCCTGCTGCCCCTGCCGCGGCCGGGGACTGCGCGTATCCGCGTCTCGGCGAGCGAGCCACTGCCCAAGCCGGACGACTTCTGGATCTGGCCCTCGGCGGCGCAAGGCGTCGTGGGCACGGTCTTCATGCAGCGCATTTTCACGCTGCCAGAGGGAGCCAAGGGCGGGGCGCTGTGGCTGGCGGTCGATGACGGGGCGACCGTGTACCTCAACGGTGCGAAGATCGCAGAAAAGGGTGGCTGGCACGACAATGCCCCGCTGGCGCTGGCCGCCGACGCCTTCCGCACCGGCGAGAACGTGCTTTCCGTCGACGCGAATAACGGGGCCGGGCCGTGCGGCTTGCTGATCCGGCTCACAGCCGACACCCCGAAGGGCAAGGTCCTCATCACTACGAACGACCAGTGGCTGGGCTGGCTGAAGAAGCCCGACGGCTGGCCCGACGCTGCGGCGGCCGGTGGGGAGAAGGTCGGCCTCTTCGGCGACTCCTCCTCGGGCGTGGCCACGCCCGACCCGTGGCCGACGCTGGGCCACTCCGACCTCATCACCGGGACGCCGCTCGTGAAGGGCGCCCAGGTGTCCAACGAGGTCACGGTCGAGGTGCAGAGGCGCAAGCTCGTGCGTCCGCCGACCGACCCCAACCACTTGCTCTGCGTCCAATGGGAGGAATGGTTCACGCCGCTGAACTGCTACTGGCAGACGGCCGAGGCCGTGCCGCTGATGGGGTTCTACGACTCCTACGTTAAGGACGTCGCCCGCCAGCACCTGATCTGGTTCATCGAGTCCGGCGTCGACTGCATCCTCGTCGACTGGTCGAACCACATCTGGAACGCGAAGAGCTGGAGCGAGATCGGCCCCGGCAGCAAGCAGCTTCTCGAGACGAGCGCGCTGATGCTCGATGAGATGGCGGCCATGCGTGCCGAGGGGTACGCGGTGCCGAAGATGACCTTCCTCGGCGGCATCAGCTACGCCCGGCCCGAGGGGCCGACCGCGGTCAACGGCGAGCTGAAGTGCGTGTGGGACAACTACGTCTCCAACCCCAAGTACAAAGGCCTCTGGCAGGACTTCGACGGCAAGCCGCTGATGGAGATCCTCGACTGCGGGGCCTCGTATATCAAGGAGAAGATCCAGCTCGACGACCGCTTCACGATCCGCTACGTCGGCGCCCAGCAGGACGTCACCAAGACGAATGAGCTGGGGCTATGGACGTGGATGGACTCCTTCCATCCGGCGCCAACGATCGTGGACGGCGCGGTCGAGGTCNNGGCCGAGACCGTATGCACGGGATGCTTCGAAGGCAAGGGCTGGCTCGACACGACCGCGAGAGGTCACCGCAATGGCGCGACGCTCATCGAGGACTTCAACGTCGCCCTGCGCGATCGGCCGCGCTTCCTCCACCTGCACCAGTTCAACGAGTTCGCAGGGCAGGCCGAGGGCTCGGGCTACGGGGCGGATCACAACGGGTACGTGGACACCTATAGCGCCGACCTGTGCGACGACTTCGAGCCGACGTCGATGACGGCGGCGGCCTACCGGAGCAACGGCGGCTGGGGCTACTACTACCTCAACCTCATGCGGGCGCTGGTGGACCTCTACCGCCAGTCATCGCCGGAGACGACTGTCGTGGCGATATCGGCGCCGGTGCCTGCCGCGCCGGGCCATGACATCGCGCCGGCGGTGAAGGCCGGGCCGCTCGCAGTGAAGTGGGAGTATGCCGGACGTCGGCCGCAGGCCTGGACCGTGAGCCTGGACGGGAAGGTGCTGGCGAAGAGGGTGATCGGCGATGGGACGACGGTGGACCTGAAAGCCTTCGCGGTCGGGCGGCACATGATGCGCTTGACTGCCGAGGGCACGATGGCGCGCTACCGGTTGGCGTGGGCGGAGGACTCGCTGCCGCTTGCGACGCCGGAGCCGGCGTATGCCGAGGTGCCGATCACGATCGAGGGCCGGTGAGCCGATGGGCATCTTCGCCCTCGACGGGCGGGACAACATCACCGCCGAGGAGCACTTCGGCATCAAGGGTTTCATGGCCACCGCAGGCGTCCCCTACCGGGACGTGCTCTCGGTGGCGGGCCTGTGGGCGCCGCCGTATGCCGCGACGGACTTCGTGCTGGAAGTGCGCCTCGACGGCGAGAAGGTGCCGACCGCGGAGTACGTCTGGGAGGGCAACGCGTGCCGGCGGCGGGGCACACTGCGCGAGCTGCGGGTCGAGAGCGACCTGGTGCTGCCCATGCAGCGGCGGTGTGGCCTGCTGGAGTTCGCCGTGACGAACACGGGCTCCGAGAAGACGGTCGTACCGGTGCAACTGGTGGTTCGGGGCAGCGTCGGCTACGTCAGCTTCTGGGAGTTCGCCGGGCCCGGGCCTGCTGAGACGGGATTGCCCTGGGCCGAGAGGGCGCAAGGGTGGAAGGTCGACCCGGTCTCGCCGAACTTGCTGGTGAAGGTGGGGGAGAAGGCTGCCATCGCCGTGGCGACCGATCTGGATGCGCCGCGCTGGGAGACGCTGGCCGGTCACTGGGAAGCGTCGCTGAGCCTTGAGCCGGGCGAGGCCAAGACCGTCCGTGTGGCCATCGCGATCGGGCCCGATCCCGATCCTCGCGAGATGCTCGTCGGCGACCCTGTTGCCGAGGCGCGGCGGGAATGGTCCGAGCAGGTGGACGATCTGTACTCCCGCCTGCCTCGCCTGGAGGCGTCGGACCCGCGGCTGGTCCGGTTCTACGACCGGTCGATGGCGCACCTCCTCCTCAATCAGTGGCGCGTGCCGGACCTCGTCGTCGACCCCTACTACTCGACCGGCGGGATGAAGGGCGGTTGCGTGTGCTGCTATTTGTGGGACTTCGGCGAGCCGTGGGAGATGCTCCCCCTCTATGATCCGGCCGCGCTGCGGGCGCACATCAAGCAGTTCCTCTCGATCGACATCACGCAGCATTTCGCCTTCGTGCCGACCACCGGCGAGGCCTTCGGGCCGTGGTATCCGGTCAACCAGGAGAAGATCCTCCACCTCATCCTCTACTACGTCCGGTTCACCGGGGACGTGGATTTCCTCGCCGAGGAAGTCGCCGGGCGGACCATCCTCGCGCACGTTCTCCAACATGCGATGCATCGCGATGACCCGGCGCTGCCCGTGGCCCTGATCGACTACGGGAAGGGCAACAACCACCTGGAGCTTCGCGGAACGTACCGCTACGACTACTACCTGCCCGACCTGAACGCGCGGCGGCACGCGAACTATCTGGCCGCCTACGAGTTGTCGAAGATTGCGGGCGAGCCGGCGGAGGAATTGCCCGCCAGGGCCGAGGCGCTGAAGGGACTCATCAAGGACGCCATGTGGAGCCCGGAGGACCGGTGGTTCTTCCATCTCGATGAAGACCTCCGCCCCGACCTGCGCCTCAACGTCCAGATGTTCAAGCTCATCGCGAGCGAGGTGCTCGACGAGGAGGAACTCGACGGGCTGCTCAGCCACCTGAACGATGACGAATTCCTGTCGGCCTACGGGCTGCACAGCATGTCGAAGCTCGATCCGGCCTTCGATCAGGAGGACATCGACAACGGCGGGGGCGGCAACTACACGGCCTTCACGCCGCAGATCATCGAGCGGCTATACAAGGTCGGCCGGGCGGAAGCGGCGGAGGACATCTTCCGGCGGATCCTCTGGTGGGGCGAGCGCATGCCCTACTGGGGCGACTCGATCGTGGCCAACAACATCGACTACCGACGCGACACGCCGCTGCAGAACACCATCGGGGCGGTCGCCGGGGCGCAGTGCATCATCTTCGGCATGCTCGGCGTGCAGGTGCGGCCGGAAGGGGCGATCGTCATCGATCCCCGGCCGCCGAGCTTCTCGCCCGAGTTGCGGCTCAGTGGGTTGAAGCTGAGAGGGCGTGAGATAGACATAACGGCAAACGGTGATTCATACACGGTCGTCGTCGATGGGGAAGAGGTAAGGTCGCCTATCGGGCAGGGTGTTGTTATCACGAATAGGTAACAACCTTAAGTGTCACGCATGCGTGACACTCGGCGAGGCCACCGTCTGGGTAGGGGGAGATGCACGATGAAGATCGTCGCAATCGGCGTTGGGAGCGCGTCCTTCGGGCGAGGCGTCGTCGCGGATGTGCTGCGCGAGGCGCATCGGCTGCCAGAGCTTGAGCTTGCGCTCGTCGACACGGACCCGGACGCGCTGGCGCGGATGATGGCCTTCGCCGAGAAGCTGAAGGCCCATCTCACAGCGCCGGTCAGGCTCAGCGCGACCACCGATCGCGTCGAGGCGCTGCCGGGCGCGGAGTACATCATCACTTCGGTCGCGCGGCACCGGATGGCCCTCTGGGAGCAGGACTACCGCGTGCCCATGGCGCATGGCGTGCGGCACATCCTCGGCGAGAATGGCGGCCCGGGGGCGGTCTTCCATGCGCTCCGCAGCTACGAGTTGATCGTCCCGATCTGCCGCGACGTCGAGCGGCTGTGCCCCGAGGCGCTGCTGCTCAACTTCACGAACCCGGAGGCGCGGGTGCTTCACGCGATCCTGCGGCTAACCAGGCTCCGCGCCGTGGGGCTGTGCCACGGAGTGTTCAGCCTCGAGAGGCTGGTCTGCGATATCACCGGCATCCCGGCCGAGCATCTCGTGCTCACCTCCGCCGGCATGAACCACGCGTATTGCGCGCTGAGCATCCTCGACAAGCGCACGGGCGAAGAGCGGCTGCCCGAGGTGCTCAAGAGGGTGCAGGAGGACGAGAGCCTCACGGTGCCGCCCCTCTTCCGTGAGTTCGCGCGCATCTTCGACGTGGTGACGTTCCCGTCGGACGACCACATCGGCGAGTACTTTTCCTTCGGGGCGGAGTTCCATGACAGCAAGTGGCCCTATGGCCAGGAAAGCCGTCAGGTCGGGAGCGCGCCGCCGCCGGTGAACCTTGTCGAGGCGTTCCTGCGCGGCGATCTTCCCATCGAGCAGGCGATGGTGCCCAGCGGTGAGTCTGCCGTGGGTCTGATCCGCGCGCTGCAGGAAGCGAAACCGGCGCGGTTCTCGGCGGTGAACGTCGGCAACGATGGCCCGCTCATCGACAACCTGCCCGAGGACGCGGTGGTGGAGGTGCCGGCGATGGTCGACGGCGAGGGTATCAAGCCCATCGCCGTCGGGCCGATACCAGAGGTGTTTGCCGTCGCGCTGCGGACCCAGTGCGCTATCATCAGCACCGTCACCGAGGCCTATCGGACGCGGTCGAAGAAGCTCCTCCTACAGGCGCTGCTCCTCGACCCGTGCGTGAACGGGATCGGGCAGGCGAGGGGCATCCTGGACGACATGCTCCGGCTCCAGGCGGCATATCTGCCCACCTTCGAGTGAAGAGGTCGCGATCCGAGGGATGAACGATTCGGCATAAGCGCACCGACGTGCGGGTCGAACTGACCCAGTAGCGCCGTTCAGGAGGGCTGAGATGCCTAAGGTCCGGTTCGAGGAAATGCTGCCTCACGAGATGGAGGCGGCGGTCGCTGCGTTTCCTGTCGCGTATGTGCCCTTCGGGTCGCTGGAGTGGCATGGCAAGCACCTGCCGCTGGGCAACGACACTCTCAAGGCGCACCTGCTTCTGTGCCAGGTCGCCGAGAAGTACGGCGGGGTGGTCGTGCCGCCGACATACTGGGGCTTCCTCGAGGCGTGGCACCCATGGACTAACTCGGGGCTGGGAGAGGCGCTCACCCAGGCCCTCTACCGGCGCATCTTCGAGTGCCTTGTCGAGGTCGGCTTCAAGGTCGTGATCGGCGTGACCGGCCACGATGTCCCCGATCAACGCGAGGCGATCGCAAAGGCCGTGGCCGCGATCAAGGAGCAGGGCGGGGCGACCGGCTTCGCGATGGAGGAGGGCGACTTCTACGACCTCACCGACGACCGGATGGACCACGCAGCCCACTGGGAGACCTCGCTGCTGATGTACCTGCGGCCCGACCTGGTGGACATGTCGCAGATCGCCGATGAAAACCTGGACACTGACGATGGTAGGCAGGAGGCCGGAATCTACGGCAAGGACCCGCGCCAGTTCGCGTCGCCGGAGCTGGGCAAGACGATCGCGGAGGGGATAGTCGACTTCATCGGCAACAAGGCGCTGGAACTGCTGAGAGAACTCTGAGGCGAGGACAAACCTGGGCGCGACGGTGTAAGCTGGCGGCTCAAAGAGAGGAGGCGGTGCGGGATGGTGGGGTTCGAGGACCTTACCGAAGGTAAAGCGAAAATCGGGGTGGTGGGCCTGGGATACGTGGGCCTGCCGCTGGCAGTGCTGCTGAGCGAACGGTTTCGGGTTGTCGGCTTCGACAAGAACAAATCCCGCGTGGCCGAACTTCGCCGCGGGTTCGACCGGACGAGAGAGGTGCCCGAGGGGCGTCTGTCGGCCTCCGCGATGGAGTTCAGCGACGACCCCGCGTGCCTGCGGGAGGCCGGGGTGATCATCGTCGCCATTCCCACGCCGGTGGATGCCGACAAGTGCCCTGACCTGGAGCCGCTCTGCGTCACCAGCACCACGGTCGGGCAGAACCTGTCGCCCGGGACTGTGATCGTCTACGAGTCCACGGTGTATCCGGGCGCGACGGAAGAGGTCTGCGTGCCGATCCTGGAGGCTGAGTCGGGGCTGAAGTGGAAGAAGGACTTCTGGGTCGCCTATTCGCCCGAGCGCGTGAATCCGGGTGACAAGACACACACCATCGACCGGGTGGTCAAGATCGTGTCCGGGGATACGCCGGCGACGGCCGACCTCATCGCCCAGGTGTACGGGGCCGTTATCCCGGCAGGCCTTCACCGGGCTCCCGACATCAAGACCGCCGAGGCGGCCAAGATTGTCGAAAATGTGCAGAGGGACATCAACATCGCCCTGATGAACGAGTTGGCGATCATCTTCGGCAGGCTTGGGCTCGACACGGGGGCGGTCCTGGCGGCCGCGGGAACGAAGTGGAACTTCCTCAAGTTTGAGCCCGGCCTGGTGGGCGGGCACTGCATCCCGGTCGATCCGTACTACCTGACCCACAAGGCCCAGGAGTCGGGCTACGAGCCTGAGGTGATCCTCGCCGGGCGCCGGCTGAACGACTCGATGGGCAAGTACGTGGCGGAGCAGACCGTGGAGCAGATCCGCCGCGTGCGAGGGGCCGCGGATGGGGCGAAGGTGCTGGTGCTGGGGCTCGCCTTCAAGGAAAATGTCCCGGACCTGCGCAGCTCGCAGGTGCCGGATCTGTGTCGCGAGCTGGAGAAGCAGGGGATCAGCGTCTACGCCTACGACCCGCTGGCCGAGGTGGGTGACTGTCTCGCCGGGACGGGAGTGTGCGTCGTGGATGCCCCGGAGACGGCGGCTCCGGTGGACGCGATCATCGTGGCCGTCCGGCACTCAGCCTTCCTGGACCTCGGGATGGAGTACTTCCGGTCGCTTTCGAGCGATCGACCGGTGCTGATTGACGTGAAGGGCTGCTACTCGGCAGAGGAAGCTGAGGAGCAGGGCATTGCCTACTGGCGGCTGTAGGATTGCGTCGTCTAATGTGCATTATGATTTGTGCAGGAAGTGAACCGGCAGCTTTGGACGATTCCGCTTCTTCGTCGAACGCAACCGAAAAGCAGGCCGGGCGGGCCTTCCTCATGCTCTGCGGCGTGGGGATGTTCGCGATCCTCAGCTCGACGATGTCCAAGTCGCCGGTGCTGCCCCTGTTCGCCAAGCATCTGGGCGTCACCGACCAGGTCCTCGGCATGGTGGCGGCGGCGTCGACCATCGTGGGCATCGTCGTGAGCTTGCCGGCGGGGGCGCTGTCGGACATCTTCGGGCGGCGGGCGGTGCTGCTGACAGCGATGTTCGTCTTCGCGACGGCGCCGGTGCTGTACCTGTTCGTCAACTCGGCGGGCGCGCTGGTGGCGGTACGGGTGTACCACGGCCTCTCGACGGCGATCTTCGGGCCGGTGGCGATGGCCTACGTGGCCGACATGACCAAAGCGCGTCGGGCCGAGCGCATGAGTTGGTACTCGACGGCGACACTGGTGGGGCGATCAGTGGCGCCGATCCTGGGTGCCGCGCTCATCTACATCAGCTACCACAGCGTGTACATCGCCTGCGCGGTTGCCGGATTCCTCGCGCTCGCGTGTTCCCTGGCGCTGCCGAAAGCGCCCAAACCCGCCGTCGCCCCGACGAGGCAGAGCATGACGCGCCAGATCGCCGAGGGCCTGGTCGCCGTCGGGCACAGCCGCATCATCCTCATCACGAGCATCGTCGAGGCCATGCAGTACCTCGCTTTCGGCGCCGTGGAGACCTTCCTGCCGCTCTACGCCGTGGAGCAGGGCATCAGCAAGTGGCAGATCGGCATCATCCTCGGCGCGCAGATCGTAACCCTCGCGCTCACCAAGCCGCTGAGCGGGCGGACGTCGGACAAGCTCGGGCGGCGGCCGGTCATCGCAGCGGGGCTATTCCTGAACGCGGTGGCGCTCGTGGGCCTCACGGTGTACCCGCACTTCTGGGGCTTCTTGATCGGGGCGACGATCTTCGGTCTGGCGATGTCGGTGGTGACAGCATCCACGTCGGCGCTCGTGGCCGATGTCTCGCGCGCGAAGCACTATGGGACGTCGCTCGGCGTGCTCAGCTCGATCATGGACGTGGGGCATGCGTCGGGGCCGATCATCACCGGCTTCGTGTTGGGCACGCTTCACTACGCGGGCACCTACCGGGCGCTGGCCGTGCTGATGCTCGTGGCGATGGCGGTGTTTGCCTTCGCAACTGGCGGCATCGAGCGCGAGATCGGCGCCACGATCGAAGCCGACGGCGAGTGAAGTGGGATCAGGGGCGCAGGGTGAGGCAGAAGTCGTGCGCCGTCGTGCCGAGATCGAGGCGCATATCCGGCTTCGCAGATATATCGCATACGATCGCCAGCAGGTCGAGGTCCCACACCTGAATCGTCCCCGTTTTGGGCCCGCGGACGTGGATCGTTAGCGGTGCGGGCTTGCGCAGGCGGACATTGATCCGCGTCGGTCCGGCGAGGTTGCGGATGTAGGCGATGAAGACGCGGCCATCACGCGACTGCATCGACGCAGCCTGGAAGCCCGCGCTCACCGACACCGGCGCGTCGGGAAGATTCACTGGTGGCTCGAAGCGCTCATTGTTGAGAACGTCCTGGCCTGGGATTGCCCGCCGCCCTGGCCCCAGGAAGACGATAGGCACCCCGTTCTGCAACGACCACCAGGTGTACTTCGCGAGGACCGGCAGCGCTGCATCCGCATCGATCACTGACACCGCCACGGGTGGCACGGCCGGCTTGAACTTGCTCCAGTCCACACCCCGCGCGACGTCCGAGAGGACGATGAACTCGCGCGGGTCGGCGATGGCGTCCCATGATATCCCGCCCGGCGAGCCGTTCAGGAACGAGAGCCACAGGCAGTCGCGAGTGATGAGGGCGCGGACCTCGGGGTAGTCGGCCTCGAGGGTCCGGTCGTTGCCAGTTTCGCCGAGGAGGCTGCACTTCTCGCCCATGCGGTCGCAGAGGGTCATGACCGCAGCGTAGTTGCCCATCTCGCGCGACGAGTCGCCGGCGATCTTGCGATAGAGGTCGTAGTCGGGATAGCTCGGGTAGGCGTGGTAGTTGAAGAAGTCGACGCTGGAGCCGCGTATCCACTCAAGCTCGGGGCCGGGCGTGGCCTCGCAGGCGCTGATCGTGACGAGGTGCCCCGGCGAGGCGGCGCGGATTGTGGCGGCGATCTCGTCGGCCCAGCGGATCGATGCGTTGATGTCATCGCCCGCGCGGTAGGTCTCGTTCATGACCTCCCAGGCGAAGATGCGCGGATCGTCGCGGAAGGGCGCGACCATCTCGCGGACGTACTGCTCCTGGAGCTTGAGCGCCTCGGGCTTCGTGAACCAGTCGGCCTGCTTGTCGATGATCGCGTCGTAGGCCGGGATGCCCTCGTAGCCGAAGTTGCGGTAATGCCCCCACCAGAGGACTGGCAGCGCGCGGACGCCGAGCGGTGCGATGAGGTCGAGGAAGTGATGGAGGCGCTCGACGATGAAGGGGTCGGCGTGGCCGCCGGTGTCGCCGCAGATGCCGTGGGCGTCGACCGTCACGCCGAAGCGCACGCAGTTCACCCCGCAGGCGGCGAGGAGGCCAATCCAGTTGAGGACGGCCTCGTCACTCGCGCGACACCAGAGGTTCGGCCCCGCCAGCCCGACGGCGCTCTCGAGGTCCGGCGCGAAGAGGCCGATGGTCGCGTAACCCCAGGGCGTGAAAGGCTTGCCGTCGGCCGTCATGAAGCGACCGCCCGCCAGGCGGACGAGGCCCTGCTGCTCGATCGCTCGGGCGGTGGGATCGTAGACGATGAACGGTATGTCGAAGCTGCGCCCGCCCTGCACCTGCGCGGGGGCGTGGTAGATGCCGGACGGGAGCTTGCCCAGCGTCGCCCGATACACGCCCTCTCCCCTACCAGCAGCCACGACAGTGCGCCCGTCGACGGTCACGCTGAGATGCGCTCCGTCCATCGGCGCATCGCTGTCGCTGAGGTAAAGGACATCGAGCGCCACGTTCTCGCCGGCGACGAGGGCGGTCTTCAGCGGACGAAGGCGTGTGGCCGAGAGGGCCGCGAGGAAAGTCGTGCTCCAAAGGCTGTCGTTGCCACGTCGCGCCGTGACCGTGATCGGATAGCGCCCGGACGGGAACCGTCCCCACAGGCAGTCGCTCGCCCACGAACCATCGGCCTGGCGCGAGAGTGGGACCGGCGCATCGGCGACCGCTGCGTCGACGGCCACGTTCCTCATCGGCGCGCCGTCGTCGTCATACAGCTTCGCCTCGAGGCGGCCGTCCTCGCGGCGGAGATGGGCCATGGCGGTGCCATAGTTGCCGAAGCTGTACGCCTCGACGTGGTACCAGTCGGCGCCGTCGTTGTCGACGGTGATCGTGTGTTTGCCGCGCGGGACGGGGACGCCGTAGTAGCCGGCGTAATCGGTGAGGGAGGTTTGGGTCTTGCCGGGGAAATCGCGGCGCAGCTTTTCCCCGCCGTCGATCTTGATGATGAGCCGCGAGCCGCCATATCCGGATGTCTCCGCGATCTTCACGCCGAAGTCGCCGTCCTCGGGGTAGTCGGCGAGGAACACGACCGGCGCGTGCAGATCGGGATGATTGACGATGCCGTGGATGTAGCCGCTCAACTCAACGCCCGGAGGCAGGCCGTTCAGGTGATCCACCCGAAGGGGCTTGGCCGGCATCGTCGGTGCCCATCCACCGGTCGAGCGCAAGGTCAGCGGGAACAGCTTGCGCGCGGGACCGCCGCGGTCGGCAGGGAGTACGACTAGCTCGTCGATGAGAAGGTCCACGGGCTTCGTCGTCCCCCGGACGTTGAACTGCGCGAGGGCGAGAGGTCCGAGGTGCGCCGCCATCTGCCCCTTCGGCTCGAAGTCGTTGAAGGGCACGACGAACCGGCGCCAATCCGTGAAATCCAGCTTGACCGAAAACACGAAACACAGCGCGGGCTTGATCTCGTAGTTGCCGAACATCAGGTTGAAGGTCTCGCCCGAACCGTCGCCCTTCAACCAGAAGCTAACGCGGTCGCAGTCGTTGGCGATCCAGTCCTGCGTGCTGAGGTTGAGCTGCATGTGCGTCCACGTGTTCGGGCAGGGCGCATACCTGAGCCGTGCCGCCCCGCGGCCGACCTTCGCTTCGGGCGACGCGCTCATCAGGCAGAGCGGACCGGCGCCCTGGGGCTTCTCACCCTCGACGAGATACCATCCGCCGACGCCGTGCTCGAAGTCGTCGATGACCTGAAGCTCGCCCGGCCAGGCCTGAGCCGATGCGAGGGCGATAGCCAGCGCAGCCGCAATCCTCATGGTGTCTCTCCTCCGGTTCGTTACTCGATGCTCGCGTCGTCAAACCAGACGTCGGCGTCGCTGTTCACGTCGTAGAGGTACAGGGCGGTGCGGGCGACATCGTCGGCTACGGTGAAGTCGGCGGTGTAGTCGTTCCACTGATCGTCGGGAAGATTGGTGAGCTTCGACAGCGCGATCGATCGTTCGCCGCCGGACTTGGGGAAGAAGACGATGATCGGGCCGATCGTCGCGGCGGTGCCGGGTGTGCGGCGGAGTTTGCAGCGGGCGGTGTAGGCATGGCCCGCTTCGACCGAGAGGAACTGGTGGGCCTCGACGAAAAGTCCGGGCGCGTGGGTCAGCTTGAGGCAGGTCTTGCCCGAGGCGGGGTTGGTGGTGTCGGCGGAAGCTTGCTGGGATTGCTGATATTCCCACTCGGAGGGACGGCCGCCCTCGCCGAGGCGCTCGAAGCCACCGTTGAGGAGGACAGGGCGGATAGTGGCCGACTGGTGCTCGGTCTCGCCGCCGATGGTGATCGCTACGTCGAGGGTCGTGGGCTCGACGATGGGGCCGGTGACTGGAAGATCATACTCGGCGCTCGCGCCTGCTTCGACGGAGAGAGGCCGCTTGATGGGCGCGGGCCATGGCATCCCGCTGACCGCGATCGTCCCCGTGCGAGATGCCTTGCCGGCGTTGCTCACGGTCACGTGCACGCTGCTGCGACGGAGGGCGGCGGTCGCCGAGAAGGGGCTGACGACGAGCGCCTCGAAGGGACGTCGCACGGTGCCACTCGCGGCGGTGAGGACCACATGGCCACTGACGCAGCCGCGGAAGAGCGTCGGCCGTGAGGGCAGCGGGACGGTCGCGTCGACCGAGGACTGCGGCTGCACCGTCACGGCGACGGTCTGCCCATCGCCGCCATCCATAGCGAGCTTGCCGCTGAGCGCGTGCCGCGTGACGTTGGTGACCGTCACGCGCAGGGCCCCGGCCTCACCGGCGACCGTCGTCGTCACCGGCACACGCACGATCGGCTCGCAGGTCGTCGCGATGACGACTGTGGAGGCGCGGCTGGTCGGCGCAAGGAATTCCACCCCGGCCTGCGTGACGACCAGCGGCAGCGGCCCCTCCTTGCCATCGAGATCGAAGTAGTAGGCGCTGGCGTCGGCGGCCTTCCCGAGGAGGACGACGACCGACGCGCCCTCCTTCCCCATCGGGTTGGCGATGTTGATCAGGCGGACGTCGTTGCGCTCATCCTGGAGGACGTTGTTCTTCACGCGCACGGCGGGGTCTCGGCTGAAGACGCCCACCGAGTCCATGAAGCGCGCGCGGTAGAGAAGCTGTTTCGTGCATCGCCGCAGGGCCAGGTAGCGTCCGGCGGGCTGCGTCGAGAAGACGTCGTAGCGATTGCCGAGAAGGTGCGCGTCGAGGAGGCAGTCGTCCTCCGACTTGCCGTACAGGCCGTTGGCCGTGCCGTTGTAGAGAAGGTACTCGGGGAAGGTGTAGTGGAAAACCTCGGGGACGTAGTGCCGCGCCGCGCCCCACACTCCGTCCGCCCGCGCCGACGCCGGGGAGATGAGGTTGACGTCGGCGTACTGGCCGAGGGCGTCGCTGCAGGCCTCCATCGCGAACATCCAGTCGGGGTCGTGACGCCGCCCCTCGGTCACCATCGCCTTCATGTCGCGCGTGAGCGACGAGCCCCAGATGCCCTGATGCTCGTGACCGTGATTGGAGGCGAAGCAGACGCGTTCGGCCGCGGAGGCGGTCTCGTCGAGGTAGATGCCGCTCGCGCCGTACTGATCGGCGTACTGCGAGACGGTCCAGTACTTGAGGTGACGATTGGCCCAGGCGTCGGTGAAGGGGCACATGACCGTCCGGAGCCAGGGCGTGCCGTACTTCTTTGCGTCCTCGGCGGAGAGTGGTGTGTCGCCTGAGAACGCGCCGGAGTACGAGCGGATCGCGTAGTCGCGCCAGTCGCTCCAATCCCACGTCGGTACGGTCGGCGGGAGCATGGAACGCGGCGTGCTGCCGAGCATGGAGGCGTCGCCGTAGTCCACGCGCCAGAACTGGCTCGACACGTAGAAGGTGATATGCGCGCCCCACCTGCGCACCTCGCGGATGGCGGCCTTGAACTCGTCGATCGTGCCGAGGACGGGGTTGGGATAGGGCAGGGCGTCGCAGTTGACGCCGCCGGTCATCTGCCCCCAGACCTGGATGTAGTTGGTGCCCAGTTCGCGCATCGGCTTGAGGTAATCCGGGATCTGGCGGAAGGGGATGTGCGCGCCGTCGGCGCTGACGACCAGGCCGTACCAGCCGTCGGCCTCTCGCACCCACTCGGGCGGCTCGGGGCGGTGCAGCCAGGTCCGCGCCCAGGTGCGGTAGGCGTCGGCCGCGGCGTGCCAGTCGCCACCGTGGACGCCCACGATCGCCGCCGGCGCGGTCCACCGCTTGCCCGAACGCACGTGGGCGTACCTGACGATGCCGAAGGTGAGCGTGCCGGTGTCGGGTCGCGATGCAGCCTCCAGGCGGCAGCCCAAGAGCGTCGGGTCGTGGCTAGTGAGATAGAGGCCGTGGCCGGGCGTCCGCTCGTAGAGATCGAGCCAGGCCATCGACCCGCCGCAGGGATACGGCACCGATCCTCCGCCGGCGCGGACGGGATCGGTGATCTCCGTGCCGCCCCAACCGTCGGGCGTGATCAGCAGGTCGTCCTCGCCGCGATCGCCCAGCCTCACCCCCGGAAGCGATGGGCACATGACCTCGACCACGTCGACCGGCGAGCGGTTGTCCACGTCGAGCGCGAAGGAAAGCTCGCCGCCGTGGAGGTCGACGGTCAGGTTTGCGACCACGTCGCCGTCGGTCAGATACTTCGCCATGAGGCGCGCCGGCGCGAGGTTGAGCGAGGTTAGCTTGATGGACGCGGCGGGGATGGGTTGGGGCTCGGTCGCGCCCTTCGTGAGGAGGCGCAACTCGAAGGGCGGGGCCTCGGCATCGGCGCCTATCACGCACTCGACGCCGGCCTTCTTGTCGAAGAGGCCCACCAGCGCCCCCGTCGCCTTGAGGAACGTTGCGCGCACCGCATCGTCCTCAAGTGTCGCGAAGGCGCCCGGATCGACGGTATAGCTGAGCCGCGGCGTGTCGAGGACAGGGCTTGTGCCATCTGTTGCCGCGCGGACGTCGGCGCGAAGCTGAAGCTTCGGCGCCGCGAGGCCGGCGTAGGACGCGGCGGAAAGTTGCGCGAGCGGCATGAAGTGCGCGCCACCATCCACCGATGCCGACAGGCGCACCTCGCCTTGCCGCGCATCGAAGGGCCACTCGACGTGGTCCAGGCTCTTCAGCCCGGGCACGGTGATGAGCGGAGTCAGGACGAAGCCCGCCCGCGCCTGCGACCGCTTCAGCGAGGCAGGGCCGAGGCCATCGGGTTCGAGACTGCCCTCGGGCAGGAGCACGACCTTGTCGAGGCGAGCGCCGCCGTGCCAGTTGTGGATCCAGAGGAGGTGCGGCCCCACGGTCAGGTCGTACACGGGCCCCTTCACCCACACCCATCGCCCGGCCGTGCTTCCGTCGCAGTCGGTCAGCCACGTCTGCGGGCCGAGGTCCATCGATTCGCTGTGAAGCCAGCCGCCGCCCTGCGGGAAGAACGCGCGCGACCATCGCTGGTACCGGCCGGGCGTCGTCACGTTGATCGGGAAGAGCGCGCGGTCCAGCTTCACGACATACCGGCCGCCCGAGCATGTGGCATCTTCGACGCCACCTACCGGGTCGGCCACGAGGTCGACCGCGTCCTCGGCCTCCATCGCGAAGCCCTTCGCATCGCCGGGATCGAACCACTCGCCGAGCACGACCTTGCCGTCCTGCACGCGGCAGGCCACGGTCTGCAGCGTGTCGGCAGGGTACTCGTGGATCGTCGCGGCGAGGGACGTCGCCACAAGGGCGCACATGAGGAGGAGCGTCGTGGATCGCAAGAGCATCTCGTCACCGCCGGCGGGTCATGCCTGGCCGGCGGAGGGCTCTTCCCCATCGACCGGCCGAAGGCCTTCCCGTCAGTAGCGCCCGACCTGCAGCCCAACGTCCAGCATGGCCAGCCAATTCTCCCGCGCGAGATCGGACAGCGTCGGCCAGCCGAAGGGCGTCGCCGTCGCGGTCAGGATGTAGCGTCCGCCGACCATGCCGGCCTGCACCGTCTCCTCGACGAGCGCGCGGAAGTGATCCGTGGGCATCGTGTGGATGTCATGCTCCTGCAGGTTGCCTGCGATGCAGAGGTCGCTGCCCACGCGGCGCTTGGCTTCCACCATCGTAACATCGCCCATCGGCGGCGGCTCGATCGGATGGAGCATGTCCACGCCCATGCGCACGAAGCCCTCGAGCACCGGCCCCATCCGTCCGTGGCAGTGGACGAACATCTGCCCGCCGGCGGCATGGACAAGGTCGATCATCTGGCGATCGGGCCCGACGACCCATTCCTCGAAGTCGCGGGGTGACTGCAGCGGAGGGATGCAGAGCTCGGGCCCGACGTAGAAGAACAGTGGTCCCACTCGCTGCGAGACGAGCCATTCCAGGAAGTCGAGGGTCCGCTCGAGGAACACGCCGACGACGCGATCGATCAGATCGCGCTTCTCCACCGACCACAGGGCGAAGGTCTCCGAGCCCGTGATGTCGTTGAAGAAGTACACGGGGTCGGGCGGCAGAGCGACCGCGGTGATGCCCCGATCGCCGAGCGCCGCGTCGACCTCGAACAAGCCGGCGCAATCCGGCCGCGGCGGGACATAGGGCACCGACAGCAGCCGGTCGACGTCTCCCTCGGACTCGATCAGGTACTTGGTGCAGCGGCTGGGCTTGCCCTCGAGACTGACCGCCGTCACGCGCGTCAGCGGGCCGGCCGGGGTCATGTACGTCGCCACGTAATCCTCGAAGGCCGGGTAGACCGACGGCCTGACCTCGGTCGTGACGGTGACATGTTTCGACGCGGTCAGGAAGGTGCCGGCATCGGGCCCCCACCAGTGGATCAGGTCGCCGCGCTCGAGGTAGGCATCGACAACTGGCTGGATCGTCGGGTCGACCGGGCCCAGCCATGGATGCACGCCCCACGCCCACACCGGCACGCGGTCAGTGGCATCGCCCCGCAAAGTGGCCTCAAGGCGCTCTCGGCTCGTCATGTCATTTGGCCTGGACGTCGAATTCGGCTGTCAGCGTCATGTCCTTCTGCACGTCCACCTCGATCTTCGCATCATGCGACGGCACCGGCCCGGTCCATTCGCGGAAGTGGAACTTGCGCCCGCCGCTGGGCTTCGTCGGCTGCGACGGGTCCATGAACTGGCCGAGACGTTCGCCCGAGCCATACCCCGCCGGCGTCTTCATGTCCGCAGGCACCACATCGACGACCTCGACGGTGTGCTTGCCCGGCTTGTCGAAAACGATGTCGAACTTGCCGAACATCGGCCCGAGCACATACTCCGTCGTCCACGACCCCGAGTGCGTCCAGTAGTCGAAGCCGTCGACCCTGAACCTCACCTCGCCCATCGCGGGGTTGGTCTGAACGAGCAGGCGCGGCCCCGGCTTGTACAACTCGTCGGCCCCGCCGGAGCCGAAGAGGTAGACGCGCCCCGAGTAGGCCGGGATCGTCAGCTTCCCGCCGGAGTCGGCGACGTCGAGCAGATGCCCGGTCGTGCCCACGTCCTCGAAGCCGCCGTTCTGCAGCTTCTGCTCGTTCCCCTGCGTGAGGCTGATGTCGTCGAACCACACGGTGCCAGAGCGGTAGCGGAAGATGCAGTTGAGGGTCAGCGACTTGATCGGCTTCTTCGGCTGGAAGACGACCTGCTTGTACTCCCAGTCATGCGTGCCGGGCGTGAAGGGCGCGATGACGCCGAACTCCGGCGTGCCGTCGGCGTACACGATGTCCATGTAGATCGAGTAGTTGCCGTCGACGTCGCCAGTAGCCTTCTCCGCCTTGCTCCACCCGCCGGCGACGATGGGCAGCGGCTCGGTTTGATCGAGGGTCACGCTCTGCGAGACCATGCTCTGGTCCGGCTTCACGTTGACCATCCTGATGGCTCGCGTGCCGCCATGCTTGACGGTGAGGTCCATCGCGTCGTTGCCGCCAGCCTGCGATGACCAGTACTTCGGCGCCCCGCCCGCGATGTCGAGGAGCTTCGTCGTGGGTATCGGCGGCTTGATGGTGATCTGCGCAGGCTTGGTCCTGTCGGGGTTCAGCGCGACGAAGCCTCGCTCGAAGACGCGGTAGAAGACGCCGTTCTCTTGCTGCTCATCGCCGAGGGGTTTGCCCAGCCGGATCTGGTAGAGGATGGCGGTCTCGGGATCTGAGAGCGACGTCCCGCCGTTCCATACGAAGCCGCCGAGCCTCGCCGACGCGTAGCAGTAGAAGCCATCCTCGCGGATTCCGTAGGGCGTGTGGCCGAGGTAGCTCAGCGCCTGGACCTGCTTGCCCGCGCGCATGAAGGGCTGGAGCTTCACGCCCTGGTCGTGCCAGAATTTGAGCCAGTCCTGCCAGCGCTCCTTCGACACCCACGTGCAGATATACGACTCCATCATGTCGGCGTCGAGGTACTTCCAGAACTCGCGGGGTAGGCCGATCGGGTAGGCCGAGTTTCCCAGCAGCGCCCCATCGGGCTTGTATTGATGCACGACCTCGCGCACGCGCTTGAGCAGCATTGCGAAGGCGTGATCCTGGTCGGCGTAGATGTGATGGTGCTTGCCGAACTTCTCGCCATAGCACGGCTGTCGGTGGGCGAGGTTGTCGACGAAGACGCCATCCGCGCCCGCCTCCATGATCTTGCGCACCCACGCGACCATGGCGTCCTGATAGCCCTGGACGTTGGGGCACGTCGTGTACATGTTCTTCGCGTCCTCGGATTCCCAGAACCCGGTGCGCGTGAGATTGCCCTGCGCGTCGACCTCGATGTACTCGGGGTGATCCTTGAGGTTGAGGCCCTCGTAGCTGCGATCGGCGTCGCCCTGGTAGAAGGTCACGTAGGGGAAGCAGCGGATGCCGAGGGCGTGGCAGCGCTGAAAGAACTCGCGGTTGACCGGGCAGTGGGTGATGAAGGCGACCTTGGAGGCGGCGAGGGCATCCCAGCCGGACGGGTCGTAGCCGATGGCGTAGGACTCGGAGTCGACGAGCCAGTCGGGTGCGGACTCGCCCATGTCCTGGGCTTTGGCGACGGCATCGCGGGCTTTCTCTCGGGCCGAACGCTCGGCATGGAGCGGCGCAGCGCAGAGAATCAAAGCGAGGAGCACGAGCAGTGCGGATCTGGTCGTCATCCTGACAGACCTCCTTGCCTTTCGGATTTCTGCTTGCTGTAGGGCGGGGATTTATCCCCGCCGCGNNAAATCCCCGCCCTACAGCAAGCTAATGGATGTCGCTGATCGTCGGCAGGTCACAAAGGATCGGGTCATCGCCGGCAGTGAGGGCCGCGATGCCGCCGCTGACTTCGAGCGGGACGCGCCGTCCACTCACCTGCGTCATCGATGCCTTGCCCTCAGCCACATGGACGCGCAGCTTCTTCGTCCCCTTCTCGCTCCAGATCACCAGCAACGAGCGGTCGCCCCGCGCGAATTCGATCGCGAAGGCATTCTCGCCGATGGGCCAGCTTCGCTTGAACTTCGCGCCAGCCAACTCGCGCGTCATCGCCGCATAGGCGAACAGCGACGGTCTCGCGAAGCCGTCGTAGTCGACGACGCCCGTCGCCGCCGTCTTGTCGGCGCTGTACGGATAGGGCCACCGGTAGCAATGCCACATCGCCACGGACACGCCGTTCGCGAGGAGGTACGTGAAGCGCCGCAGGATGTCGCGCGCCTGGTTGCGGTCGTCGTTGCTCTCGAAGGGCATCTGGCAGAACTCTGTGCACCAGATCGGCTTCTCCGCCTTCAACTCGCGGCACGTCTGGTGGATGTAGTCGAGCATGTCGCCGGTCGTCTTGCGATCCTGGTAGAAGTGGAAGTCGTAGACGTCGCAATACTTCGCCAGGCCAAGCTGGAGTGACTCGCGCCAGCCTTCCTTGCGCACCTGCAACTCGGTGATGCTCCCGTTAACGACCACACACTTCGGGTCGGCGGACTTCGCCGCGGCGTAGCCGATGCGCTGGGACTCGACGTAGGCGCGCGGGGCATCGCGATGGAAGATGTCGAACTCATTGCCGAGCTGCCAGTAGTGGATGTAGCCCTTGTACCGGCGCACGGATTCCTTGACGAAGTCGGCGTACTCGGCCTCGCTCAACTCGCCGCGCACGAAGGCGTTGGCCTCATTCATGAGCGGGCAGTAGGCCATGCCGTGACGCTGCGCCCATTCCATCGGCCGCTCGGTCCAGCTCCAGTTGGGCCGCACCCACCGCACGCCCAGCCGCTGCAGCAGCGGCCACGCATACTCCCCCAACAGCCCGAAGGGCGAGCTTTCCGGAGGCGTCGTCACAGGCCGCGCAGGCAGGAAGCCGAAGGTCTTGTGCACCTCAGCCTGCTGCGCGCCGTCAGCCGTCAGGACGACATGCAGCGACAGCGCTTCCTCATGCGGAAGCTTCGCGGCATCGCCAAGCGTCAGATCGACCGCGCGGCTCTCCCCTTTCGGCACGGTCGTGTCAGCGGCGCCGGAGTTGAGCGCCTTCCCGTCGAAGTCGGTCACGTCGAAGGTCACTGTCGCCGTCTGGGCCGTCCCGCCGATATTGCGCACGGTCGCGACGATGTGCGGCTCCTCGGCCACGTCGAACACCGCGCCTTCCTTCGCAGGCCGCAGCGTCATCTCCCACGTCGCCGCCTGCGCCGCGGTCGCCAGGGCCAGCGCGGCAGTCATCACCAGCGCCAGGGCGGTCCTCATTTGCCGCGCACCTTCCTCGTCTCGGCCAGGCTCAGCGGCGTGAGGGTCACGTCGTCGATCCACACCTTCCCGACCGCATCCTGAAGCAGCAAGTAGACGTTGAGATAGTCGGTCTCCGGCTGAAAGTCGCGCAGCACGACGCTCTCCTCGTGCCAGTCCTGGCGGCCGCGGCCGTAGCAGAACTCCCAGGTGTGATCCTGGCCGAACCACCAGCCGAAGCCGTCGCCGCTGGCCTTGAAGGGGATGAACTGCACGGCCGACATGCCCGCGGTCAGGTCCGTCTTCAGCCGCATCGAAAAGCGGTACGCTCGCCTCGGATCGATCCGCACGTTGACCTTCGCGACGGTGTAGGCGCACTCTGGAAAACCGTCGAGGCGGAGGCTGTGCGTCCCAGAGAAATGCACCTGCTCATCGATCGCCGGCTTGCCCGTCTCGACATACCAGACCTTGAGACCGTCCTCGAAACCAGGGTTGACGATGAGGTTCGCAGGGAGGTTGGCGTCGTCGAAGCGCACGCCAGCGTAGTCGGCGTCAGTGATCGGCTTCTGCCCGCCGAGCGGCACCTTCGCGCCCTCCTCGGCCAGCGAGAACTCGTCGAACCACGCCGTCCCCGCGCCCTTGACCCACAGGTACGGGTACACCACCACGGCGTTATCCGGCAGAGGCGGCACCAGCACCTCCAGTAGCGTCCAGTCGTGGGTGCCCTTGATCCGCGCAGCCTCGCCGAGGTCCAGGAAGGACAGCGGCTGGTGGCCTTCCGCGTGCGGCTGAAGCGCGACTGCCGCCTCGTCGGCGATGTTGGCCGTCTTGACCCACACGCGCAGGACGTAGCGCTTGCCCTTGACGGTGGGGTTGCCGTTGAGCTGGAGGCAGCCGCGCGTCTCACCAGTGGCGCCGGCGATGCGCAGCGATGCCTTGCCGAAGTACTTCACCTCGCGATCAAAGGCGATGCCGGGCGTGCCGCCTGTGCCCCAGCCAAGATCGCGCCACCCGGCTTCATCCCAGTAGCCTTCGAAGCCGCAGTAGTTGAGCACACCATCCGGCCAGCGGGCCAGGCACTGCCCGGCGGCTAATAGCATCATCGCCGCGATCGCCCATAACATCATCCGCTTCCGCATCATCTCGGCCTCACTTTGGGGCCACGCTCAGGAGAGAGTGCGGCGCGACCTCGACCTCATGTCCGGCGATCGCCGTCTTGATCGGGGCGTCGCCGTGGTTGTACGCGATGACCTCGCCGGATTTGAGCAGCACCGTATAGAGGTTGCCCCACGCGGCATCCGGCGCGGACTCCTGCGCGGCGATCTTCGTGGTGTCGAGCGCCGGCAGGTGATATACAGCATCGCGCACCAGCGACCCAAACGTCGTCGCGTCCTGAGGTCCACCCGCGCTGAGGATGACCCAGCCCTTGCCGACTTGCCGCGCCCAGATCGCAGGCTTGCCGCCCGCCGTGACGAGAACGTTCGCATCGGGCGCCACGCCATCACAGCCCGCGATGTCTCGACCCGCGAGCGCAGCCGCGGTGTAGCCGAGGAACCGGCTGTTGATCACTTCGGCCGCCGCCGGAGGCGTAGTAGCGGCCTCGGTCATACCGGACAGTCGCCGCCAGACGGCCGTGTCGCCCTCGACGGTCATCATCGGCGTCGCGCCACGGACGAGCACACCGCCGCCCCTGATCCACGTCTCGATCTTCGCCAGAGCGTCGGGTGCGAAAAACGCCCCATCGGTCGAGACCAGCACGCGCACCGGCTTCAGCGCGCCGTCATCGATCATCCGCTCGTCGAAGATGTCGAAGTCCGTCACGCTTCGCAGCACAGTGCCCAGCCCCATCAGCAGCGGCGGGTAGCCCACCGCCGGCCGCAGGGACTGGTCCGTCGAGGGATAGACCAGCGCCACGTCGCACACGGTCTCTTCCTTCGTCATGAAGGCCTTGTACTTGCGGAAGACGTTGGCGGCTCCGACCGGGTTGCTGCCCCAGTCCCAGTACGCGTCGGCGCGGCAGGAGATCGACTCGAAGATGCGCCCGACCTCTCCGTCCGGCGTGATCCCGCCCGGCGGCTCCGACCAGAAGGGCACGCCGTAGAAGTGCGACGCGCTCGCCAGTCGCCGCAGCATCGTCGACAAGTTCGTCGGCACCGGCTGGAAGCCGCCGTGGGTCGATCGCATGTCGCAGTTGCTCTCGCGACAGATCTTCACCAGCGCCGACAGGTCATCCCCGCCGATGAGCGACTCATCGCCATTGCCCACCGGCAGCACGAGCCGCGACTTCGGGAAGTGCTTGCGCACGGTCCGGGCGACCATGGCCGCGTAGTCAGTCATGGAGTCGTGGTACCAGGTGATGAAGTCGAGCCAGCAGTGGCGCGCTGGGACGGTCATCTGCTCGGGTGGGATGGTCGGCTGAGCAGGATAAGCGATCTTGTCCCAGTTAGCAGGCGCCTCACCCCAGGCCTTGCCCAGGGCGTTGAGCGTCGCATACTTGCGCTTCGCATACTCGCGGAAGGACGCCCGCGCATAGTCGTCGCCGCACCAGTAGTCCGCGCACCCGGTGCCCTGTTCGCCGAACCGCACCTTCTCGTCGGGGTGGTAGCCCATCGGGAAGAGGGCCTCGCCGAAGTCGCCGTGGATCGCAAGATAGATGGCCGCGACCTTGTCCGTGCCGCTGCCGTAGTGGTCGGCGATCGCGCCGTAGGAATGGTCGAGCCACGCGGGCATGTACGGGCTCCACAGCGACATGCACCGCAGCCTGCGCCCGGTGTTGATGCCGACGCTCGGCACGAACCTGTCGGTCTTCGCAAGCCAGTCCGGCGCCCAGTGGAAGTGGGGGAAGTATTGCCACGCCGCCCCCACTAGCTGCGCCGAGGCCAGTCCCGCATCGGCGGCGGCCCAGTCCCACTTCCCCGGCTCGACCTCGTTGGTCGTGAGGTGATCCGAGTCGGTCTGCAGGAGCTTGAACCCCAGGGAGGCGAGGATCCGGTTCTGCCGCTTATCGCCGACGCTCGACCCCAGCACCATCGGCGGCCCAGACTTCATCGCCCGCGCCACCGGCACGACCACCGTGCGCTCCATCGGCTTCAGCTTAGGCAAATCGGCGGGCGTGACCAGCCCATCCGGCTTCACATCGCGCGCCGTGATGAACACCGCGTCCAGGTACAGAAGGTACGCGTGCTCGAGGACGTCGCGGCGCTTATTGACCCTGAGCGTGATCGAGTGGTCGCCGGGCTGAAGCGCCTCATCGCCCACGCGGACCCACGCCATGCAGTTCGAAACGCCGTAGGGCACGCCGATGTCGACGGTGGGATCATCATCGATGCTGCGCCACTCACCCTCATCCACCCGCCACGAGAACGGCGACACGCTGGTCACGGACACGCCCACCCAGAGGTGGTACTTGCCCGCCGTCGTTATCTTGAAGGGGAACCTCGCATGGTAGCCCTCCGGCCCGGGGTCGGGGTCGGCCCAGAGGCGGAGGATCTTGTCGCCGCTGACGACGCCCGGGAAGTCGCCAACCTGCCCCCAGTTCTGGTCCGTGCAGGCCTCGGCCTCGATCCAGATGTCGGGTGGCGCATCGGCGCGAGCCGCGATCATCAGTCCGCCGCTCAGGAAGGCCACCAGCAGTGTTGCCCTGCGCATGAGTTATCTCCTTGGGCCGGATCACTTCGCCGGCTTCGTGCCCGGGTACATGAACATCGTGCCATACTCGCGCTTGAGCGTGCGAAGATCCTTCTCGCCGGTCCACCAGTCCTCATGGTGGAAGCCCGCGAAGTTGCCCGCCCCGCGGCACTCCTCATCGATGTCGCCCAGGGCGATGTTGAGGCCCATCGGCGTCTTCCCCATCGTCGGGGTGTAGAAGACGCCCGGCTTGACCTCGAGGCAGGGGTCGAAGTTGATGGCCCACTCGATGACGTACCCGTGGCCGGTGGGCTTGACCTTCGCGACGGCGTCCATCGCATGAGTCAGGATCCACTTCTGGTAGGTGTCCCACGCCGCCTGGACCTGCCGCGGCTCACCCTCCAGCAGACCACCGACGCCGATGCCGCCCAACCGCGACTTGGTCAGATTGCACACCATCTGCCACGCCCGGCCGTTGCCCTCGGCGTTGTCGTCGCGGCCCCAGTGATTGTCGGCGTTGATGAGGATCTCCATCTCGTCGCCGAACCAGGGGAAGCCCTCGCGGCTGAGCTCGTGGGTCTTGGGATAGCCCTCTGGCAGCCACCTATTGGTATCGATGCCGTAGAGCACGTCGTCGCTGATGTCGAAGGCGAAGTAGAGGCGATTGCCGTCGTGCTTGACGTAGCCGATCAGCGAGAGGTCCTTCGGGCAGGTGGTGGGCGTGAACTCCGACGCCCAGCCGTCGACGCCGTAGAAGACCGTGGCGTCGTCATATTCGCCGGGCGAGATCACGCCATCGAGGGTGGGCGTCGTGCCCCGGTAGCAGTCCAGACAGCGAGGCCATTCCCCGGCCCACGAGACGGCGCACACCAGTGCGAAAATCACAAGAATCCAGGGCTTCGTCCGCGACACGATCGCTCAACTCCTCCGGCCGGCCTGGCCGGCGCCGGCGCTGTGCGTATATCTTGAACACTCGCCGCCCCTTTCCTGCCTCGAACCCGCCGACCCAAAGCGGCTCGCTCTGCCGGAGGGCGGGCATTATGGCCATGCAGAGAATAGACTGCTATCGGCCGCCAATCGGTATGCGTCAATGGGTGCTGCGCCTTGGCTGTCATCCTGAGGAGGCGCTGTGAGCCGACGAAGGATCTCCTTTTGGCTTGTGCCTTCGCCCGACGCGGCCTGCCGACGGAAAGTGGTACAAAAGGAGATCCTTCGGCG
>PMZA01000277.1 GCA_003170595.1 Armatimonadota bacterium | reverse complement strand
ATGACGACGTTGTCCTTGCGGTCGCGCATGACCTCAAGCTCGTATTCCTTCCAGCCGATGACGGACTGCTCGATGAGGATCTCGTTCATCGGGCTGGCGTCGAGGCCGCGGGCGGCGATCTCGCGAAGCTGGGGCATGTTGTAGGCCGCGCCGCCGCCGGTCCCGCCGAGGGTGGCGGAGGGGCGGATGATGACCGGGAAGCCTATCTGCTCGGCGATGCGCTCGGCCTCGCGGAGATTGCTGGCGAAGTCGCTGTCGGGGACCTCGAGCCCGGCGCGGACCATCGTGTCCTTGAAAAGCTCGCGCTCCTCGGCCTTGCGGATGGCCATGCGGGAGGCGCCGATGAGCTGGACGTTGAAGCGGGCGAGGACGCCGGCCTCGGCGACCTGGAGGGCGAGGTTGAGGCCCGTCTGGCCGCCGAGAGTCGGGAGGAGGGCGTCGGGGCGCTCGCGCTCGATGACGCGGGTGACGCTCTCGACGTTGAGGGGCTCGACGTAGGTGCGGTCGGCCATCTCGGGGTCGGTCATGATGGTCGCGGGGTTGGAGTTGATCAGGACGACCTGGATGCCCTCTTCCCGAAGGGCTTTGCACGCCTGGGTGCCCGAGTAGTCGAACTCGCAGGCCTGGCCGATGATGATCGGGCCGGAGCCGATGATGAGGACTTTGCGTATGTCGTCACGCTTAGGCATGCGTATGCCGCTCCTCGGCGCTGCTCGCCGGTCAGCCAATCGTGCATGTTACCCCGGCGTCGCTGAGAGTGCCCAGTACCTCGCGGGCGCGCTGCTGGGCGACGTCGGAGTCGAGCCGCTCGTGCGGCGGTACAAGGCCGAGAGCCTCATACTTACCGGTGCCGAGCGGGTGGTACGGCAAGATATCGACCTGCACGTCGAGTTCCTTCGCCAGGGCCAGGATGGCCTCGACGTCCTCGGGCCGGTCGTTGAAGCCGGGAATCAGAGGATAGCGGAGGATGATCCGGATGTCGGGATGCTCGGCATGAAGGCGGCGGAGGTTGGCGAGAATCACGTCGCGGTCGGCGCCGGTGGCTTCCCGCAGTCGATCGGCGTCGAGGCTCTTGATGTCGAAGAGGACCATATCGGCCCGTCCGGCGACGCTGTCGAAGACCTCCGCCGAGGCGTGGCCGGAGGTGTCGAGGGCGACGTGGAGCCCCTCAGCCTTCAGGGCTTCGATGAGAGAGATCACGAACTCTGGCTGCATGAGGGGCTCGCCGCCGGAGATGGTGGCGCCGCCCTTGGACGTCTCGTAAAACGGCTTGTCGGCCAGGACCTCGCGGACGACTTCCTCGAGAGGGGCCGCTCGGCCGATGATGACCACGGCCTCGGCCGGGCATACGTCAGCGCAAGCGCCGCAGATGGTGCACTGGGCGCGGTCGATGCGCCAGCCCGCGTCGTCGAGAGTGATCGCGCCCGTCGGGCAGGCGGCCGCGCAGCCTCCGCAGCGGATGCACTTGGTGTCGTAGCGCGCAAGCTGGGAGCGAGGACTCTGGGACTCGGGGTTATGGCACCAGAAACAGCGCAGGGGACAGCCCTTGAGGAATACCGTGGTGCGGACGCCGGGGCCGTCGTTAATCGCAAAGCGCTTGATGTCGAAGATGAGGCCTTCAGTCAACTCGTGGAACCCGACAAGATAGGGTACCCAAGGAGGCGGCGGACGTCAAATGGCCTTCGACAGCTTCCCACACTTGACCCGTCATGGAATCTCCGGCTATACTTGACCGATACTGAGTATGAGGTAGCTAGGCTGCTTGCGCTGAGAGGCGAAGCACACAATGGAACAAGTCAGCCAAATGCAGCTGCGGGATTATGTCCGCGCTCTGGCCAAGCGATGGCTTTTCATCGTCCTATTCACCCTGACCGTCACCCTGGCGGGCGGCGTGTATTCCTTGACCGCCCCCAGTAAGTTCGCCGCCTCCGCGCGCGTACTTCTCCGCAGTGAGATGCCCGGCATGATGGTCGTCATGCCGGGGACCGAGCGGCAGGGCAACAGCTTCGGGACCTCCGGCCTGTCGCTGGAAACCTACGCGAGGATGCTGACCAGTTCCGAGAACGCCAAGCACGTGTCTGCGCGGCTGGCGGCCAGGACCAGCGGGCAGAGAATCGTCGTCGACCCCGCCGAGATCGTCCGGGACATCTCCGCGACGACCGAGCCGCCGGACGTCATCCGCGTGGACGCCGTTGCCCCCTCCGAGGCCGAATCCATAGCCTACGCCAACGAGTCGGCCGACAGCTTCATCGGCATCGCCGGCGACTTCCAGCGAGGCCAGGAGACCGCCGCCAAAGAGTTCGTCGCCGAACAACTCGCGGCCACTACCCGGCAGGCTAACGGCCTTCTCGCGCAGCTAACGGATCTGCGGTCGAGGGCCAACCTGAGCATCGCTGCCCCCTCCAAGAACCAGGGCGAGACCGTCCAGTACATGGACCTACTCCAGCGCTACACCGACCAGCTCAACCAGACCAACGGCATGGTCGCCGCGACCCAGGCGAAGCTGGGGGATATCGGCAATCAGCTTGCCCACCGCAGGCCCTTCGCCATTCAGAAGCATCCGGCCGATAACCCGCTGGCCGTCGAGCTTTCCAAGGAACTCCTCTCCTACCAGACGGCGCTGGCCGATCTGCAGGCGCGTTATACCCCCGATCACCCCGCCATCATCGACCTCAAGGATCGCATCGCCCTCGTCCAGAAACAGCTCGCGAAGCTGCCTGTGATAGTCTCGCAGACCAGCGCCCTCGCTGACGTAAACTACGACAACCTCGTCCAGATGCAGAGCACGTTGCGCCAGCAGCTTGTGGACCAACAGGCCACCCGAGCCATGCTAACCGGCGCGGTCGCCAAGCTGGCCGTCCAGACCAGGAACGCCCAGGCCGTGGCGCAGGCCGCCGAGCAGCTTGAGGCGGAGCTCCAAATGCTCCGCGACGTGCAGGAGCGGCTGACGCGCGAGCTGCAGATCCACACGATGAACGAGAAGATCCAGTCGGAGTCCGCGGCCGAAGTCTTCGACCGCGCGGTCATGGCGACGCCCAAGACTCCTCGCCTGAGCAAGATGCTGATCTTCGCCCTCGTCATGGGCCTGGCGATGTCGTGCGCCCTGGCGCTGCTCTTCGAGCTGCTGGACGACACGATCCGCGACCCGGACGATGTCAAGCGTTACTCCAACCTCACCTACCTGGGCATGGTTCCGCGGATGGAGCGGATCGAGGACAATCTGGTGGTCGTGGGCGCTCCCAAGAGTCCGTACGCGGAAGCGTACCGCAGCATTCGTACGCAGATTAACTTCCGCCTGTGGGAACGGCCTGGCAGGACTCTCTTGTTCACCAGCGCCCTGGCCGGCGAGGGCAAAACGCTGACCGCGTGCAACGTGGCGGCGGCCTACGCTCAGGCTGGGCAGAAGGTTCTGCTGATCGACGCCGACCTCCGGCGGCCTTCGGCGCACAAGCTCCTGGGCATCGACAACTCGCGCGGCCTGAGCAACGTCATCGTCGGCGAAGCCACGATCGACGAGGCTCTCGTCGAGTCGCGGGTGCCGGGCCTGATGGTCATGCCCAGCGGGCCGCTGCCTCCCAACCCGGCCGAGCTTCTCGAAAGCGAGGCGGCCAAGAAGGTCTTCGAGCAGCTCAAGGAACGCGCGGACATAGTCATCATCGACTCGCCGCCCTGCCTGGTCATCACTGACGCGTCGATCTTGGCGTCGAGTACGGACCACATCCTGCTGGTGCTCCAGTCGGGCCAGCTCAACGCCCGCGAACTCCGGCAGGCCGAGGAAGTCCTCGGGGCCACGCGCTCCGACGTCCTCGGCGTGATCGTCAACCGCGTCCCGATCACTCGCGGCGGTTACTACTATTACTACTACTACTACTATTACTACGGTTACGGTGGGGCCAAGCAGCAGCAGACCCCGCCGCCGGATGAGCCCACGACCGAGGCTTAGCGGCCGGGCTTCCGGCCAATCAGTGACGTCTCCACCGACGGCCCTGCGAGCAACCGCAGGGCCGCGGTTTTTCTGAGGCCGGCCAACGGGGTGCCCTACCGATGAGCGAGCGCAACGTCCGCCTTGAACCGTGGGTCCAGTACTTGTACGACCACCGCAAGCGGCGCCTGTCGCTGGAGAACTCGACGCCCGCCGACTGGGCCGCCTGGCGGGCTGAGGCCTGCGAGGAACTCGTCGCCGCGATGGGCGGCTGGCCCATCGAGCAGGTCCCCCTCAACCCCGAGATCACCGAGGAGCATGACGAGGGCGACTACGTGCGCCAGCGCCTCCTCATCGACACCGAGCCGATGATGGCGGCGCCGTGCTGGCTGCTCGTGCCCAAGGGCATCGCTCCCGGCGAGCGGAGGCCGGCGATCCTGGCGCTGCACGGTCATGGGAACGGGAAGGACGACATCTGCGGCCTCGACCACGGCGAGGAGGATAAGCAGAACAACATCAGGGTCCACAACTACGACTACGCGCGCCAGTTCGTGCGGCGCGGGTACGTCGTCATCGCCCCCGACCACCGCAACTTCGGCGAGCGCCAGTACCCGCGCGAGGACCTCTACGGCCGCGACCCATGCAACATCATGATGCTCAAGCTGGCGCTCTTCGGGCGCAACATGCTGCTCGCGAACGTGTGGGATGCGAGCAAGTGCATCGACTACCTGCAGACGCGCGAGGACGTCGACGGCGAGCGGATCGGCGCGGCCGGGCTGTCCTACGGCGGGACGATGACGCTGTGGACGGCGGCCCTCGACGAGCGGATCAAGATCGCCGACGTTAGCTGCTACATGAACAGCTTCCTGGCGTACGCGCTCGACCGGGACAATACGTGCGGGTCGCAGACGCCGGTGAACGTGCTGGGGCTGCTGGACGAGATGTGGGAGGTCGCGGCGCTGATAATGCCGCGGGCGCTGGTCTGCGAGAACGGGATCAGCGACGGCGGCTTCCCCATCGCCGAGGCGCAGGCGGCGCATGCGAAGATCGCCGAGGCCTACGCGCGGGCGGGGGTGGGCGAGCGGTTCACGGCGGACGTCTTCGAAGGCGGGCACGAGTTCAGCGGGCGGAAGGCCTTCGACTGGTTCGCGAAGTACCTGGACTGGAAAGCCTAGACCCAAGGCCCACCACGCACCCACAGCCGTGCGGACCTTCGGTCCGCTTAGCTAAAGCCTGCGACTACTGCTCAACGGGCCTTTGTGATCGCCCGGCGTTACCCTTCTGCAATCCGTCAGCACATCGAGACCTAGCAAGGCATCGCGTCGCAGCGGTAGTCGCACTTTTCAGGGTGCGACGGTGGATGCGTGGTGGGCCTTTCCTCAGCCCCCCAGCATTTCCGACTTCAGTTCGAGATAGTAGAGCCAGTTGTCGTACGAGATATCGGGTGGGACGGCGTGGTCGATCGTCGGGATGAAGCCGCCGTCCTCGATCATCGGGATCTTGGCCTCAAGCTCGCGGCGGATGGACGCCTTGTCCTTGGTCAACTCGCGCTTGTCGATGCCGCCGCTGAGGGCGAGGTCGTGGCCGTACTGCTTGCGTATCACGCGCGGGTCCTCGCCGGCGGCGACCTCCAGCGGCCAGATGCACGTCACCCCCGCCTCCAGGATCAGCGGGATCAGCGTGTCGATATAGCCATCGCTGTCGAACCAGATGACGTCGATCCCCTGGCTGCGCACGAATTCGATGATCCTCTGGTAGCCGGGCAGCAGGAACTTGCGGAAGAGCGGCGGCGAGATCAGTGGCCCGCCCTTGCCCGCGAAGTCCTCGAAGAAGTTGAAGTAGTCGGGCTTGATGAGCGCCAGCCACGGCCGCAGCGTCTCGATGCAGAAGTCGGTCAGGTGGTCGGCGAAGTCCTGGATAGCGTCCGGCCAGTCGTACCACGCGTAGGATAGCCCCTCGGTGTCCATGAAGCGGCGCATGTGGCTGTAGAACCCGAAGGCCGCGTTGGGCACGGCGCAGAGCGGGTCGTCCAGGTCGCGGTAGGCGGCGACGACCTCCTCGAGGTTGTCGGGCGTGCGGCCCGGGGCATGCGGGTCGAGGCGTTCCTTGATGATCTCGAGGTCCTCGGGGCGCTTCACGAAGGCCGAGAGATGCTGGTCCATCGACATCCGGGTCCCGCGGATGGTGCCCTCCTTGAGGCCCTTCCGCGTGCCGCCATCGCCGTCAGTGTAGATGATGTATCGGTCGGTCTCCTCGACGACCTTGCTGTCGAACCAGGGGATCGGGTTGAAGTTGACAGGGAGGAAGGGGCGGTTGTCGATGCCGAAGAAGGCGTGGCCGTGGAAGCTGCCGCGGTCGGCCTCCTCGGGAGGCATGCCCTCCTCGATCCAGCGGTCGATGGTCTGGCCCCAGTAGCCCAACTCCCAGTTCGGGACGCGGTCCACGGGCTCGAACTTCATGCAGCGCAGGAAGCTTTCGCGAACGGTCAAGGCGGTCACCAGTCCTCGACGAGAGTTGGAGCGGCGCGGTATTCGGCGGGGCGGAGGCGGGACCTTCGCGAGGGGCAGCTTTTTCGGGCATAATGGGGGGACCCGGGTGGATGACCCGCCATGATGGTCCGCAAGCTCGACCTCACCAACTTCCGTTGCTATCCCGCGCTCCGCCTCGAACTGCCGGCGGGGCTCGTGGTGGTGACGGGTCCGAACGCCAGCGGGAAGTCCTCGCTGCTGGAGGCGATCTTCGTCGCGTCGGCGGGGCGTTCTCAGCGGGCGACCAGGGACTCCGAGCTGGTGATGTGGGGCGCCAAGGATGCCCGCGTCGAGGCCCTCTTCGAGCGCGAGCCAGGCCGCGACCTGGACGTCGTCTTCGAGCTTGAGACGTCGGGCGGGCCGCGCAAGCGCCTGATCGCGGGTGGCAAGCCCGTGCGCCGTGCGGCGGAGCTTCTCTCGCGCGTGCCGCTGGTCTTGTTCACGCCGGCGGACCTTCAGCTTGCCCAGGCGGCGCCGGTGGTGAGGCGGCGGTTCATGAACCTCGCGCTGGCGCGCCTGAGGCCCGCTTACGCCGACGACCTAGCGCGGTACGGGCGGGCGCTCATGCAGCGCAACCGGCTGCTGGCGATGGGCGCCGGTGAGACTGAGCTGCGGCCCTGGACGGCACAGATGATCGCTGCCGGGGCCGAGGTCGCGGTGGCGCGGCGGCGGTTCACGGAGGAGATCGGCGTTCTGGCGGCGGGTGTGCATGCGTCCCTGGCCGGCGAGAGCGAGAAGCTGGGCGTCGACTACTCGGGCAACCTGACGGCCGAGGATGCCCCGGCCGCGGCTGAGCAGTACGCCGCGCTCTTGAACCGGTCGATGAGCGAAGAGGCGCGGATGCGGCGAACCCTGGTCGGCCCGCACCGCGATGACCTCCGCCTGACGCTGGGCGGACAGTCCCTCCGCCGCTTCGGCTCGCAGGGGCAACAGAGGACCGCGGCGTTGGCGCTCAAGCTTGCCGAGGCCGAGCTGATCAAGCGCGAGACCGGGGCTCCGCCGCTGCTCTTGCTCGACGATTGCCTGTCGGAGCTGGATGAGGGACGGGCATCGCACGTCCTTGGCTTGACGGAGTCCTACGGTCAACTTATCGTGACCAGCGCGGCCCGCGAGGCGGCGCTGGAGCGCGCATCAGCCGCCATGTGGCTGCATCTGCGCGGAGGAGAGGTCGAGCGCGTTGAGTGACGGAGAACGCCGTAGCCGGAACAGCCGCGAAGGTCAGGCCCACAAGGATCGCCCGCCGGGCAAGCTTGGCGACGTCCTGCGCCACTACCTGACTGACAAGCGCGTGCTCGACGTCAGCTACGAGCACGTGGTGCCGGCGCTGTGGGGCCAGGTCGCGGGCGAGTGGTACGCGCGGCACACCTCGGTCACGCGCGTGTGGGAAGGCGTCGTCGATGTGGAATGCGACTCGGCGGCCCGTGCCCAGCAGCTCCAGCTCGACTCCACGGAGATCATCCGGCGCCTCAATGCCAGGCTCGGGGCGCAATACGTGCGGCAGATCAGGCCCAGCACGGCCGGTGGGGCGCGTCAGAAGCCCTTCACCGCCGCTCATGGCGATCGCGGCTTCGTGGTCCCGGCGCCGAGTGAGGCCGAGCTTGAGGCTACCGCCCTCAGCGCCGAGGAAGAGCGCTGGATCGACGAGCGCGGGGCTGAGATCGCCGACGAATATGCTCGCGAGGCCTTCCACCGCGCGCTGCGTACCACCCTCAAGCTGCGGCAGTGGAAGATCGAGCACGGCTGGCGCGTTTGCGCCCAGTGCGGCGAGCTTCACCACCAGCGCGAAGGGTGCATACAGGGCAATGTGAACCAGGGCGGGATGGGTGAGGGTGATGTCGGAACGGTATGAGGGGCCTCTGGAAAAGGTGGATGACTACCGCTGGCGCGTGCCCAAAGGCGCCGGCGGGATGAAGAAGTCCATGCGCACGGACGCGATCCTCTACGCCGACGAGGTCCTCCTGCGCGACCTCCGCCACGACCCCGCGCTCGAGCAGATGGCGAACGTCGCCTGTCTGCCGGGGATCGTCGGCATGTCGATGGCGATGCCGGACTGCCACTACGGCTACGGCTTTCCCATCGGCGGGGTTGCGGCCTTCGACGTCGACGAGGGCATCATCTCGCCGGGCGGCGTCGGCTACGACATCAACTGCGGCGTGCGGATGATGCGCACCGACCTCACGCGCGACGAGGTCGAGCCGCTGGTGGACAAGATCGCCGACGCCATCTTCGCGGCCGTACCGTCGGGCGTGGGTTCCGAGGGGAAGGTGAAGGTCAGCCGCGGCGAGTTGGACGAGGTCATGGTCAAGGGCGCGCGCTGGGCTGTGGGGCGAGGCTTCGGCAAGCCTGAGGACCTCGAAGTCACCGACGAGCGCGGCGAGATGGCCGGCGCCGACCCGGGCAATGTGATGGACCGGGCGATCAAGCGCGGCCTGCCGCAGCTTGGGACGCTCGGCTCGGGCAATCACTTCCTCGAGATGCAGTACGTGGACCAGATCTTCGACCCTGTCGCGGCCGAGGCGATGGGGATAACTGAGCCCGGCCAGGTCACGCTCATGGTCCACTGCGGATCGCGCGGCTTCGGCCACCAGATCTGCGACGACTACCTGGACGTCATGCAGGCGGCGGTGCACAAGTACAACATCAGCCTCCCCGACCCGCAGCTTGCCTGCGCGCCGGTCGGGTCGGACGAGGGGAAGCGCTACTGGTCGGCGATGGTCTGCGCGGCGAACTATGCCTGGGCCAACCGCCAGTGCATCATGCACTGGGTCCGCGAGGCCTTCGAGCACGTCCTGCGCAAGGGTCCGCGCGACCTCGGGATCGAGCTGGTCTACGACGTGTGCCACAACGTCGCGAAGTTCGAGCAGCACGAAGTCGACGGGAAGACGCGCAAGCTCTGCGTCCATCGCAAGGGCGCGACGAGGGCCTTCCCGCCGGGGAGCCCTGACCTGCCGGCGAGGTATCGCGCGATCGGGCAGCCCGTGATTGTGCCGGGCGACATGGGCACCGCGTCGTGGCTTCTCGTGGGCACCGAGCAGGCGATGAAGGAGACCTGGGGCAGCACGTGCCACGGCGCCGGACGGCTGATGTCGCGCCACCAGGCGCTCAAGGCCAAGCGCGGCCAGCAGGTCGTTGACGATCTGCGCAAGCAGGGCATCCTCGTGCGGTCGGCGGGCATGAAGACGCTGGCCGAGGAGATGCCGGAGGCGTACAAGGATGTGGACCGCGTGGTCGAGGTCTGCCACGAGGCCGGGCTAGCGAGGAAGGTCGCGCGGATGAAGCCGATCGCGGTCGTGAAGGGGTAAGGGGCCAAGGATGAAGGCGGGTAGCGAGGGCTGATGTTCATATTCCTGCATGTGTTGGGCGCGCTCTTTGCCCTGGCCGTGATCTTGGCCGGCTGCGAGCTTTTCACCAACGCCATCGAGTGGCTCGGGCGACGCTACGAGCTGAGCGAGGGCGCGGTGGGGAGCGTGTTCGCCGCGGTGGGTACGGCGCTGCCGGAGACGGCGGTGCCGCTGGTCGCGCTGATCTGGGGCAAGGGCCCCGACCAGACGGACATCGGCATGGGCGCCATCCTGGGCGCGCCGTTCATGCTGGCGACGCTCGGGCTCGCGCTCAATGGCGGGGCGGCGCTGTTCTACATGCGGAAGGGCCGGCGTGAGACGTCGGAGCTGAGGGTCAGTCCGCACGCCCTGCGCACCGACCTGCTCTTCTTCGCGCCGATATATGCGGCGGCGCTGCTGCTGGGGTTCGGGGTGCCGCACTGGGTGCGCGTCGTGGCGGCGATCGTGTTCCTGCTGGCCTATGCGACGCACGTGTGGATACACATGCGCCGCCCGTACGAGGGTGACGAGAGCGAGCTTGAGCGCCTGCACGCCGGGGCGCTGGGGCAGTGGCTGACCTTCGGGTTGGAGAACTCTAGCGAGGAGACGGGTGAGAAGAAACAGCTCTGGCACGAGCTGGAGCATATCTTCCTCATCGGCAGCTACGACCCGGCGGCGCCGCGGACGAAGCTCATTCTGCTGCAACTTATCGTGTCGCTGGCGCTCATAGTTGGTGGCGCCAAGTTGTTTGTGATGAACCTGAATGTGGTAGCCCTACAGTTAGGCGTGTCGGCGCTTATGTTGTCCCTGGTGCTCACGCCCATCGCGACGGAACTGCCCGAGAAGATGAACTCCGTGCTGTGGGTGCGGGCGGATAAGGACACGCTGGCGCTGGGCAACATCACGGGCGCGATGGTCTTCCAAAGCTGCATCCCGGTGAGCATCGGGCTGCTCTTGACGCCGTGGCGGCTGGAGCCGCGCGGGATGATAAGCGCGGTGGTGGCGCTCGTTGCGTCGCAGATTGTCCAGGTGTGGATGATGCGGCGCGACAGATTGTCGCCGTGGCTGCTACTGCTAGGGCTGCCGCTGTATGTGGTATGGTTTGTGCTTGCTACGACCGTGCTGAAGTAGCGCGGCGAAGCGCGCTGAAGTGAGCGCGCCCGGGAGGTATTCTCGATGCTCGATCGCCGATTGCTTAGAGAAAATCCGGAGACTTTACGCGACGCGCTGGAGAAGCGGGGCAACCCCTTCGACCTGGACGCGCTGATCGCGCTCGACGAGGAGCGGCGCTCGAAGATCGAGGAAGCGCAGGGGTTGCGCGAGCAGCGCAATGCCCTGTCGAAACATGCCGCGGGCATCGGGCTGGCCCTCGAAGGGGCGGTGCCCCCGCCCGCGGGTGGGGAGGTGTACCCGAGCACTGCCGCGCCCCCGCGGCTGAGGCGGGACGGGGCCAAGATCAGGGCCGACCTCCGCGGCCTTGAGGCGCGGGAGAAGGAACTCGACGCCGAGTTCGAGGCGCGCTGGTCCGAGATACCGAACATCCCCAAGCCCGAGGTGCCGGTCGGCGCGACGGCCGAAGATAACGTCATCGTCCACCAGCGTGGCGAGATCCGCGCGATGGGCTTCACGCCTCTGCCGCACTGGGAGATCGCCGAGAAGTTGGGCGCGGTCGACTGGGATCGGGCGGCGAAGATCGCGGCCTCGCGGTTCGTCATGGATATCGGAAGAGGCGCCACTCTCGAGCGCGCGCTCATCAATCTCATGCTCGACACCCACACGCGCCAGCACGGGTACACGGAGATTTTCCCGCCGTTCCTGGCGTGCGAGCGGTCCATGTTCGACTGCGGGATGCTGCCCAAGTTCGAAGAGGACATGTTCAAGACGCGCGAGGGGCTCTACCTCGTGCCGACGGGCGAAGTGCCTCTGACGAACATGCACCAGGACGAGATCCTGGAGGGCGACGCGCTGCCGCTGGCCTACACATGCTACACGCCCTGCTTCCGATCCGAGGCCGGCGCGGCCGGGCAGGAGAGCCGCGGGCTGGTCCGCGTGCACCAGTTCCACAAGGTCGAGATGATGAAGTTCGTCCGGCCCGAGCAGGCCGACGAGGAGCTTGAGAAGCTGACCCGCAACGCCGAGACGATCCTCGACCTGCTGGGCCTGCCCTACCGGCGGATGGCGCTGTGCACGGGCGACATGGGCTTCTCCTCCTGCCAGACCTTCGACCTGGAGGTGTGGATGCCGGGGATGGACAAGTGGCTGGAGATCAGCTCCTGCAGCCAGTTCGGCGACTTCCAGGCACGGCGGGCGAATACTCGCTATCGGGCCGATGCGAAGGGCAAGCCGCAGTTCGTCAACACGATGAACGGGTCCGGGCTCGCGTGCGGGCGGACGGTGGCGGCGATCCTGGAGAACTTCCAGCACGAGGATGGCACGGTGACGATCCCCGAGGCCCTGCGCGGGTACATGGGCGGCGAGTCGGTCATGTATCCGAAGAACAAGGCGTAAGGCCGCCGAGCGTACGGAAAGACAGCGGGCCGGATGGGAGATCCCATCCGGCCCGTTTCTCGTTGTGGCGCACGGCGGGGATGAATCCCCGCCCTACAGCAAGCACAGAACCAGACCCTCGTCAGACGGTGATGTCGAGGCCTTCCTCGGGGATGTAGCGGCGCAGATAGCGGGCGCTCGCCTTCATCTCGTCGAGGAGGCGGGCCTCGGTCTTCGTGCTGCCCGGGATGAGTTCGAGGATGAGGTAGTGCGTGTCCACCGGCGGCAGGACCGCGGCAATGGGCGAGTCGGCGGCCTCGCGATGGGCGGCCGTGATGTTCGCAAGGACCTCGTCCATGCTGATGTGGCCGACCTCGTTGTAGTCCGACGTGAAGGGCCAGTGATGCGACGCCTCGGGCGTGGTCTGCTGGATGTGGATCGTCGGCGACCACGGCGCATAGCGGCGCAGCCACTCGCGGTAGTCGCTGTCGGGAAGCTCGAGGCCGTAGTGCATGGTGGCGGCGTGGCCGACGTCGACGGTCGTATAGACCGGGCAGCCCTGGCGGTCCTTATTGGTGGCGATGAGGAACTCCATCTGCTGCTTGAGATTCCACGGCACTTCGCTGGGGATGTACATCTGCTCGACGGAGATGTAGTCCATGCCCTTGCCGGCGGCCAGGACGGCCATCTCGCGCCACTTCTCGACGAGGTGCTGCACGCGCGCCTCATAGACGGCCGGATCGGGGTCTTCGATGACCTCGACGGGGATGGCATCGACGTGGCCGCCCCAGGCCTTGGTGCCCATGGCGAGGGAGACGTCGAAGCAGTCGAGGAGCCACTGCTTCATCCGCTCGCCAGGCTCGGGCCGCGTGTGGCCGAAGCTGTGGAAGCGGTGGGTGGCCATGCCGGTGTAGTTGTCGCAGATGGTGACGCCGTACTGCTCGGCATACTTCTTCGTCTCGGCGGCGTACTCGAGGAGGAAGTCCATGGGCCCCATGAAGAAGGGGTCGAGGACGTCGGCGCAGTACTCGTGGACCTTGTAGCCGGTCTCGGCGGTAAGGCGCATGTGATTCTCGGGCTTCTCCCAGCGGCGGGTAATGAAGGCGCCGTTGATGCCGAGTTCGAGGTGAATGGTGCGACTCATGACAGACCTCCCGGGCGATCGGAACAGGGTGTTTGGTGCTGCGCCATAGTAGGTGAGACCGGGCGGGAGCGCAAATCGCGTCGGCCAAGGGCCTTCTTGTAGGGCGGGCATTCATGCCCGCCG
>PMZA01000169.1 GCA_003170595.1 Armatimonadota bacterium | reverse complement strand
TTCATGAATAGACCGGGCTAGCCGACGGGGCGCTCGTCGGGTGGGCAGTCGGTCTCCTGCGCGGCCATGTGTCGCCGCCTCAAGGTCGACAGCAGCGACGTCAGGTCGATCCCGCCACCGATGATCGTCACCACAGCCAGCACCGCGAACACTGCGAGCCCTCCGAAGAATAGCACCGTCCAGAGCTGCTTCCACAGGTCGGTCATCGGCTACTCACCCTCCTTCGGGCTCTCCACTTCGTCGCCGTGCGATTGAGACTCGCTACCCTTGTGGCCGAACTGCTCCCACCCGCCCTTGTCGCGATCAGGCTTGAGCAGGGAGAGCACGACCATCACCGTCAGGGCGAGAACGAGGATCGTGAGGCCCTCGTACTGGCCCGAGCCTGGCAGGTGCAAGCCGAAAGCGTGCTGCACCGGCTTGAGCCCGATGATCATCAGGAAGCCGCAGCAGAACGCGCCGTAGGCGCCGGCGATGCTCGCGCGCTTCCAGTACAGGCCGCCGACCAGGACCGCGAAGGCTCCGATGAAGTAGATCGAACCCGTTACCGCCATGTAGTCCCACAGAGCCTCGGAGAGCGGGTACCACAATCCCCAGACCAGCAGGAAGACCGCGATGCAACATTGCAGGATTCGCGCGCAGAGGATGCGCCCGCGGTTGGTCAGCTTCCCGTGCGTGAGTGGGGCGACCACATCCTGCGTGAGGACCGCCGACCACGTGTGCAGGTAAGTGTTGTGCGTGGACATCGCCGCCGCGAGCATCCCCGCCGTCAGCAGGCCGATGAAGCCCGCCGGGAGGATGGCGCTGAGGGCGATGGGCATCGCGCGAAGCTGGACGTTGGAGCTGACATCGGGGGCGAAGAAGATGGCCCGCGTGTGCGCCGTCTGCCACATGAAGACCATGGCGCAGATGCCCCAGAAGTAGGGGACGAGGAAGCGCACCAGGAAGCCGACCGAGCCCCAGATGTACGTGCGGCGGACGACGCGCGTGTTCTCCGCCGAGGTCGCGCGCATGACCGAGGTCTGCCAAACGCAGGAGCTGATGAAGCCGAGGAAGAGCATCCACACGAGATAGGAGCCGCCGAGGCCGCTCTCCGGCAGGAGGGGGTTGAAGCCCGCCGGGCCCTTGATCTGCATGACCGTGTCCATCACCTGGTTCCAGCCGAAATGGCCGAGGAGGAGGATGGAGGTGACCACGAGGCCGACGGACATCACCGCGAACTGGAGGTAGTCGGTGAAGACGACGGCGATCATCCCGCCGACGGCCGTGTAGAGGAGGACGGTGAGGACGCCGATGGTCATCGAAACCTTGAGGGCGAAGTCGGAGTTCATCCCCATGACGCTGGTGATGAACATGCAGTCGGCCTTGAGGAACATCCCCATGTTGAGGATGCCGGACATGGCGAGGATGAACCCGCCGAGGAGGCGGGTCTTGCGGTTGAAGCGGCGCTCGTAATACTCGGGGATCGTCATGACCCCCATTCTGCGCAGGGGCACGACGATGAAGCCGGTCATGCCGACGACGAGGCCGGCGAAAGCGGCGAGGGCGGCGATGGCGAAGGCTGAGAAGGCGCAGGCGAAACCCTTCTGCGCCGAATACATGACCGTGACGAGGCCAAGCTCGGCGGCGATCATCGAGGCCACGCCGAGGTAAGTGCGGATGCCTCGGCCGGCGACGACGTAGTCCTCCATGTTGCGGATGAACCGCATCGCCCACATGCCGGCGGCGGTGGCCGCGACGAAGAAGGTGGCGACGATGACCCAGTCGGTCGCGCCGAAGTTCGTAGTGATCTGCAGGCCTGCCAGTGGATCCATCGCGAGGCACCTCGCTGTGGCGACAATTCGCGCCGCTAGGGCTAGTTAGCGCGCCGACGTGCACGGCGAGTTGCATTTTCCACTGCGTGGGGCGAACTCCTCCACGGGCGCGAGAGATTACAGATTCGTAATGAGGGAACGCCTTGGGGATTCATGTTCGTGGGACATACTCTCCTCGACGCGCGAGACAAGGACAAGAGACCTCCCGCGCGGTTGAAGAAGGAGATGAGGAAGATGAAGGGTTACCTGGGAGTGCTGCTGACGATCAGTCTGATGGTGGTGATGGCGATAACGCTTGTGGTGACGTGGCCCAGACCCGCCGGCTCGGCTCGACCGAATCCGATAATGATGATGATGGGTGGTCCGGGCGGGCCGCCGCCGGATGGCGGGGCAGGTGGACCGGGCGGGCCTCCTCCGAGTGGACCACCTCCGGGCGGACCGTAGCGGCTGAGACTGTGCACGAGATCGGAAGAGTACAGCAGTGCAGATGGTGAGGAGATGAGGAAGATGAAGAACATGAAGTTGACCAATCAGACGTTGGTAATCGGAGTGGTAGTAGTGCTCGGCCTGGCGGCCGTGCTGGCAGTGGCCGCGTGGCCGGGACATGGTGGGCCGATGGGACGCGGGCATGGTGGTCCCCATGGCGGGCCGATGCTGATGATGGGAGGGCCTATACGGCCCTCAGGTGGACCTGGGATGGGTGGACCTGGGATGGGTGGACCTGGGATGGGTGGACCTGGGATGGGTGGACCTGGTGGTGGACCGCAAGGTGGACCGCCACCGAAGGCCGGGGCTGCGACGATGGTGGCGTACAACGGCGTGGTGTACGTGGCGGCTGAGGGGAAGGTGACCGCGCTGGATGCGAAGACGCTGAACAAGGTGGCAGAAGGCGCGTACGCTGAAGGGCCTCCGCGTGGCGGCCGGTAGTCGCGGTCAGTGAAGGCGGGAGAACGAAACGGCACTCAGGCGATGGCGGCCGGAGTGCCGTTCGTTGCGGAGAGAGAAGAAGCTGAGGCCCACCGCGCACCCACAGCCGTGCGGACCTGCGGTCCGCTTACCTGAAGGCTGCGACTACTGCTCATCGAGCCTTTGTGGTCACCCGGCGTTACCCTTCTACAATCCGTCAGCTCAGCGAAGCCTGCAAAGGCATCGCTGAGCAGGAGTAGTCGCACCCTTCAGGGTGCGGGGGTGGACGGTGGTGGGCCTTTGCTAGTCCATCGCCGGGGTCCACATCTGCGGGGTCATCTTCGTGGCCTGCAGCCACTTCGAGTGGCCGTCGACGAAGCCGACGTTGGTGCCGTCGTTGTGCCGGGTGGCGCTGGAGAAGAAGTCCGCCCAGTGGCCGAGGAGGCGGGGCTTGATGTGGGCGAGGGTGAGGGGCTCGCGGAGGAGGGGGTTGTCGTAGAGATAGATCTGGCCGACGGAGAGGTAGTTGGCTGCGCGCCAGTAGGCGTTCATCTTGTCGAGCATGTCAGGCGAAAGCGGGTTGTCCATCGCGACCCCTCCCAGGGCTGATGCGCCAGTTGTGCCACGAGCGATGGGGAGATTCTACAGCATGGGGAAAGGAAGGGCGTGGGAGGCGTTATGTGGGTGGGATACGTTTGGCCGCGCGGCGGCGATGCCAGAGGGCGGCGAGGGAGCTGACCACAAGAACTGTCAGCGCGTAGATGACGGCGAAGAGCGCGAAGGTGCCAGCGATGTCCGCGAGGTGGGCCGGACGCAGCAAGAGATTGGGGCGCACTTCGCATATGTCGTCGGCCCATGTCAGCGCAAAGGATGCCGCCGCGCCGCAGGCCAGGCTCATGAGGCGGCGCTGGCATACGCCCCCTTCGTGAAGGCGCGCCAGCCACGTGGCCAAGGCCGCTGGGCCGAAGATAATGCAGGCGACGAACACGCAGGACACCGCGTTGGAGACGACAGGGAGGCGCGCCAGTGCCGGCAGTAAGGCCATGAGGCCCTTGGGGACCGCGACGCAGGCCGCGGCGGCAAGGATGGCGAGATAGGGGTGAGGTCGGCTCAGGAACATGGGCGGGCCACCGGGGGAAGTATAGGCCCAAGGGAGTGGGAAGGCGAAGGGCGTGAAGGTGGTGCGGGGATCCTTCGGCGACACAAACCGTCGCTCTCAGGATGACAACGAAAAGCAGAAAGGGAAAGGATGCCACCGCGGGTCCTTCGTCCGACGAAAGGCGTCGTCCTCAGGATGACGGAGTGTCTGCGGGATGTGGTTCCCTGGTGGGTGGTGGCGGAGGCACTTCAGGATGACGGAGTGTTAGCGGCAGGAGGTTCCGGGGAGGATTGTGGTGGTGGCGGGGCCTGGGGCATGGACAGCCTCGACTTCCACAGCGCGACCACGGCCGCGAGCACCCCGGTGGCGACGGCGTAGACCGCGGCCGTCACCAGGAAGATCATCCCGTACATCTGCCACATCGCGAAGAAGTGGAGTCGGCCGTGCGTGCCGACCATCTCGCAGATCGTGTTCGCGATCTGGTTGGCAAGGGCGCCGGCCAGGCCGACCAGGACGACCGCCAGTAGCCGCTGCGCGAAGACCGCCTCGTAGAGCCGCCCCACCCAGACCGCGACGGCAGCCGGGGCGAGGAAGATGGCCACATGGATGCCCACGACGACGTGCCACATGGCGGGCAGGTGACCGTCCATGTAGTCGGCGACCCTGTCGGTGACGAGGTTGGTGATGGCGTAGTCGGTGATGCTGGCGTAGATGAGCTTGAGGACGAGAGCGGTGGCGCCGGCTGCGAGGACGGCGAGGTAAAGGCGAGGCATGCGCTGCATGAGGACGACGCCTCCCGCGGGCGAGGGGTGGGATCGGGGTCAGTATAGGCCGCGGGGGCGGGGAAGGCGAAGGTAGGAAGGCCGAAAGGAGGCCACAGCATGCCACCCCCAGGCGGTCCTGCGGACCGCCGCTGCGGGCTGGAAGCCCGCGGCTACAGTCATCGTACGCAGCATGGGGGGGAAGGGTCGAAGCGGCGAGGCAAGGCACGGCGGGCATAAATGCCCGCCCTACAACAGGCAAAAGCTACGGGGTTGGGGTGGAGGTGGTGATGGTGACCTGGCGCGTCAATACCGTGCGGATGCCGCGGGCGTCCTCCGCCACTACCTCGATCTGCAAAGGCTTCCCCGCTTGCGCAGGGACGTCCGCCGAGAAATGCCCCTCGGTCCCACGCTGCGCCGCCAGGCCATTCACCGTCACCTTCGCCGTCTCCTCAGCCAACCCCGCTACCCGGCAGCAGCCCGTCTCGTTCAGATGAGAGGTCGCGTAGGCCGGGCGGGTGAGGCAGACGAAAGGCCCCTCGATCCCTGCTGCCGTCTTCCACTCCGCACGCTCGGCGTCCGTCATCGTCGCAACCGCCAGCGGCTGCGATCCCGGCGCCGGCGTCTTCTCCACTTGGCCGCAATGGTCCTGGTCGACCGCAATCGTGGCGTCGCTATCCTTCTCCGCCAGGACGACCTGGCCCTCGAGGACGCTGACCTGCGTCGCCCCACGAGGATCGACCTTCACCGAGAACATCGTGCCACGCACGCCCGCCGTCGCCGTCGGGGTGAGGACCTCGAACTTCGAGCGCGGGCTGAGAAGCTTGCGCACGCGTACCCATACCTGACCGACATCGAGCTTGAAGACGCTGACATCCGCCTTCGTCGCCGAGTTGATCTGGCACTTGAGGATTTCGAGGGTGGTATGCGAGCCGACCTTCACGCGCGCGCCATCGACCCAGTTCAAAGTGAGGGAGCCGTCGCCGGTCTGCATGACATCGCCCGCGCGAACATAGCGGGCGCTGCCGAGCGGGTTGAAGGCGTCGGAGGAGTGGTGCTTGATCCTGACATCGCCCTGGGCGTCACTCACCGAAGCGATGCGCTGCAGAATGACCATCGACTGCAGGGTCAAAGCTGCGACGAACAGGAAAAGCAGGAAACTGCCGATGAGAAGCCAAACGCTCTTACTCATGGCGCTCAGAGACTGGTAGTATTATGGTCGGCCCTTCGAGACCGTGCAGGTTGGAAGACACCCAAGGGATACCCGCCGTGTCGTTAGTATAAACTCTGCGAGCAATTCATGATACAGCGAGCCGCGAAGGAATTCTGGGCGGCGGTGGCAGTCGGGGTCGTCGTATTGCTGGCGGGGCACTTCGTGCCGCACGTGGCGCTGGAGGTGCGGCAAGCGGAATACGTGTGGCTGGACTGGCGATTCCACGTGCGCGGGCCGGAGAAGCCCGATCCCCGAATAGTGATCGTGGCGATCGATGACGCCAGTCTGCGGTCGGAGGGGCAATGGCCGTGGCCGAGGAGAAAGTTGGCGGAATTACTGCGGGCGATCGATGAGGCGAAGCCGCTGGCTGTGGGACTGGACATATTGCAGGCGGAGAAGGGGGGGGCTGGGGATGATGCGGTGCTGGCGGATGCTCTGCGGGCGAGCGGGAAGGTGTACCTGCCGTGCTTCGTGAGTGGGGCGAAGGCGCCGGATTGGTTCTTCGACGAACCGGCGATGAAGAATTGGCAAGAGGCGGCCGTCGCGGGTGAGAAGGAACGCGGCGGGCTGGATAGCGTGTGGGCGATCGAGGGGCTGGATGTGCCGCTGAAGG
>PMZA01000080.1 GCA_003170595.1 Armatimonadota bacterium | reverse complement strand
CAGTCTATTCTCTGCATGGCCATAAGCCTGCGACTACTGTTCAACGATGCCCTGCACTGCCTGGAAGCTAATCCTTCTACAAGTCGGTCTGGGCACCACGCATCGCAGGAGTAGTCGCACCCTTCAGGGTGCGGCTGTGGGTGCGTGGTGGGCCTTTGCTCTGCTACTTCAGATCGATCTGAACCCGGATGGGTTCGCCAAAGACGACTTCCGGCAGGGCCTTCATCAGGAACGAAAGCTCCAGCGGCACGTCGACCTTCGTCAGAATCGTCCCCTCGATCGTCGCCGATCCCTCGAAGAGCACGTCGCCGGCAATCGCGAGGAATCCCTCTCCCGCGCTCAGCCCAACCTGCCCGGCCCCTGCCCGCGCCAGCCACTTCGCGTCCGCGAGATTGCCCACTGTCGTCCTCACGACGAGCGGCCCACCCTTCGCCACCGTCACCTTCCCGCCATCCTCGACGGCTTGCCACTGCCCGTCGGCGTTCTTGATCTCCAGGCGATCGATCTCGGCGTCGAGGAACTTGTGAGGATTTCGCCCCGGCTTGTAGGCCACATCGCCCACGGCCCTCCGTGGCGCCGTCGCCGAATCGAGCCCGTACCCATCCGTCCGCAGGCCCGGGTTCTTGCCTGCGTCGACAAGCTGCCAGTACCGGTCGTGGTTCGTCTCATACAGACCCGCCAGGCCTCGCACGGTCGAGTCGCGGTCGAGGGTGATCCACTCATCGACGACGGGCCTCGCCCTCGGCGCCTTGATCTTGTCCGCCCACTTGTTGATCACGGCCGTCACCAGCTTCCACGATCCGTCCGGGTTGATGATCCCGAAGTCGCTGTTCTCGCCATAGCGGAAGCCGCCTGGGTACCACCAGCAGATGCTGCCGTTGCCCGCCGCGTCGTAAACCATCTGATAGAAGTGGTCGTACCACTCGGCGATGGACTTCTCGCGCGAGGGGTCGTCGGCCATGGTGTTCATGTCCCACGATGTGTTGCCGAACTCGGCCCACATGACCGGCCGCCCGGGCGCCATGCACCGCGCGTAGTCGATCGTGAACCGCCCCTCCCGCGCGCGCTGGGTGTCACCAATCCGCCCATAACCCTCCGGCTCCATGATGTCCACCGATCGAGCGAGGCCGCGGAAGTCGTACCCCGCCCACGCCGGATCGACCGTCGGATCGCCTGCGATCGCCATCCGGAAGGCGGTGAAGTGATGCGGGTCGATGCTCTTGATGAGGCTGTTCGCGATCTGATGCTTCTTCTCGAGCAGGTCATCGAGGAAGCGCCGGTAGGCCGCGACCATCACCTTGTGCGGCCCGTCCTTGCGCATCATGTCATCCGTCGGCCCGGCCACCTTCCCATCCAACTGCGGCACCGGCACGCCCCAGTCGGCCTCGGCATTCTCGATGCTCCCGTAGCGTGCGATGATCCACTTCTCCCACTCGCCATCCCATGGCCGCCGCGTATCGGCATTGCCCCAACTCGGCTCCCACGCGAGGTCGTAGGCGAAGACCGTGTCGTTCTCAGCGAGGCGATAGGCCTGGATAAGTGCCTTCATCTCGTCCCACCGGAAGTCCAGCGGCGTCCCCGGTCGCAGCGACAGGTTGACCTTGATCCCCAGCCGCCGCGCACGCTCAAGCATGTCCAGCAGGTTGCGGCTGCCGATCGAGCGGTAGTAGACGAAGGTCGAGATCGTGTTGAACCCGATCGCCTTCACGCGGCGCAGATCGCGCTCGACCACTACCGGGTCGTACCCCTGCTTGTCCATGAAGAACTCGAAGTAGTCGCCGTCCTCGATGCCGATCTCGGTCGACGGCATGTAGTTGACGCCATGGGCGCGCCACTGCTTGCCGCCGAGGTAGTACTCGCCGTCGCGCTGTTGCATGAACTCCGGCTTCGGGCTGGGCCGCCAGGTGACGACCGGATGCGTGAGCATGTCGAGGGTCTTGCCCTCGGCGTCGAGCAAGGTGGTCGTCACGCGATACGTGTTTTCGGTCAAGCCGCGCAGTGCGGCCTTCACCTCCGCGCGGGCATCGGCGATGAGGACCGTCTTGTCGAGAAGCACCGGGCCGAGCTTGCCGCTCTCATCTTCCGCCCGCACCTCAAAGCGCACCGAGCACTGCGGGTCGGCCTTCCCGCCAACGTTGATGGTGTCCGCGCCGAGGGTCATGTCCTCGTCCGCGAAGTAGGCATTGAACTCGGCGCCGCCCTCGAAGAGGTAGAAGCCGTCGTTCATCCGCTTCGCGAGGGCCGCGACCATGTCCAGGATCTTCGGGTTCTTGCAGGCCGCGGGCGGCAGCGCAAAGGACGCGATGGCCGAGTTCTTCATCCGCCCGACGCGGTTGATGACCAGCACCGCCGGAGTGCCACATACCTCGCCGGTCTTGTCGTGCGCTTCGATGAGAGGTATCCATCGCCACTTCCGCTCGCGGTTGTAGCCGGTGCCCTCGGGACGCGGCTGCAGGGACATCAGGCCTTCCGGCACCGCAAGGTCTTGCGCCGGCAGGAGGCTCTGCCTCTCGCACACGCGCATCGTTGCGGCGTTGCTGACCGCGTGGAACTTGTACGTCGGCGTAAGCGCCTCGATGGGGGAGATGTCGAAGCTCGTGGGGATCACCGTCGAGCCCAGCGGGTTCTTCGCCGTGCCGATGTCGTCGATCCAGAACTCATGCCGTCCGCCGGGCAGGGGAGTGTGAGTCGCCGCGAGACCGATCGTCAGCAGCTTCGCGTTCTCCGGCCGGAAGTGATCGCCCGATCCACCGCGGCCCTTGCTGGGGTTGTCTTTCCAGTACTTGAAGTCACCGGGCAAGAGGACGTAGTGCCGCCACTCGGGGTAGAGCGGGATCGTCGCAATCCAGCGCGACTGGTCGGTCTCCATCCATTCGATCGAGAGGCGGTTCGTCACCGGTCCGCCCTTGGCCCAGAAGCACGTCAGCTCCGCGCCGGGGGCGAAGTACACGGCCTCGGCCGGCGCCTTGAAGGTGTTCCAGTTCTGGAAATTCGGCACGACGATGTGCATCGCATGGCCCGACCCGTTGGCCCCCGGGGTCGAGAACTCGACCTTCGAGGCTTCTCCGCCGCCGGTGCCCTCGGGCCAGTCGGAGGGGCTGCCGCTCTCGAAATCATAGAGGATGTCCGATCCCTTCAGGTTCGCCAGCGCCGCCGAGAAATCCGCCGCGGTCATCCACTTCTCGCCGACCCGCGCCGCGGGTGTGCGGAAGGCAGGGGTGTTCAGGGCGATGACATTCCGCCCCGCCATGAGTAATCGCTCCAAGGCCCGACCGCCATCCGCCGGATAGACCGACGCATCGGTCAGCACCAGCGTGCGGAAGCTGTCCGCTGTGAGGAGGTACGGATTTGCAACCTCCGCGGCGGTGAGAGGGAAGACCGTCATCCCGGCGGCCTTCAGCCTATCCGCAACCTGCGTCGCGTAGCCACGGTCGAGGCCGGGCAGGTCATCGACGAGGATCCCGATCGCCCCACCCTCCGGGATCCGGCCCTGCATACCGACGCGCCACTGCTCGCCCTCGGCTTTCTGCGCATCCATCCGCGACGCCTCCGCCTCGGAGAAGATGTGGATCTCGTCGGTCTGAAGAATCGGCACGATGGAGTTCGTCCAGATCTCGCCGTACCACACAGCGAAGAAAATGATGCTCTCATCCTCGCGCGGGGGAGTCTTGAAGGTGACTGCCTGGCTGCCCTTCCCGGAGGCCTTGAAGGCCTGCCAGACGATGACGGTGTTCGCCGGGTTCTTCATCTCTACATGAAGCTGGACCTCGCCCAGCGCCGGGTCGATGTCGTAGTTGACCACGAAGGAGACCGGCTGGCCCGCTACAGCGTCGACGGGATAGTTCGCGAACGTCGTCTCGATCTTCTCCTTCGCCAGACAGGAGCCGATCGCAAGAACGAGGACGGTAAGGCTGAGAGCCGCAAAGAATCTGGAGGAGCGAACCATGCGCGTGTCACCTCGTGAATAACCTGGGGGCCTCTTCCACGGCCGTCGCCCGGGACCTCGCGCAAAAAGAAAAGCGCGAACCGCTGAGCGACCTTCCGGTCGCCGCGGCCCGCGTCCTATTCGCGTGCTTTCGAAGGCGCCCGAGACTACCTGGCGTGCCTGCGCTTCAGGAGGACAAGGCCCGAAAGCCCCATCAGCAGCAGGGGGCGGACACCGCCGTCCGTGCCGCCCCTATGGCCTCATCATTGCTCGCGCGTCCTTACACCATTACTACTCTATTTGTGTCAAGATTTTGAACCGTTATGGTAGGCGCGCTTCCCCGCTTCCGGCCCTTGCGACCCAAGGCCTCCGGCGATATAGTGCGGCTCATGGACGACAGAATCGACAACGACTTCGGCCGGATTCGCGCCTGCCTCCTCGGTGAAGGTCGCCCCGATCGCGTCCCTCTCTGGGAGCTTCACGCCGACCGCCCCGTGAAAGAAGCTTTTCTCAACCATCCCATCGAATCCATCGCCGACGAGGTCGATTTCTGGCGCCTTGCCGGCTACGACTACGTCCCTCTCTCGGCGGGACTCGTAAGGGTCGCGGGCGTGCTGGGCGGGACCTCGGCGACCAGCGATTACAGCGTCTACGAGGAATCCAGCGAGATATCCTGGGCGCAGGAGCACGAGGGTCCCATCACCAGCTTCGCCACCCTCCGCGACTTTCCCTGGCCCGACGGCGACGACATCGACCTCGCCTTCATCGAGGAAGCCGCCGCCCTCCTCCCACCGCGGATGGGGATCATCGCCATCATCGGCAAGATCTTCACCTCCGTGTGGATGCTCATGGGCCTCGAGCGCTTCGCGATCGCGACTGTCGAAGAGCCCGATCTCGTCGCGGCGGTTTTCGAGAAGATGGCCGAGATTCAGCTTCGCGTCTGCGAGCGCTGCGCGGCTATCCCGCGCGTGGGCGGCCTGTGGATGTCCGACGACATCGCCTACACCGAGGGCCTCCTCGTCTCGCCGGCGGTCCTGCGCGAGCACCTATTCCCGCCCTATCGCCGCGTAGGGGAGTTGTGCCGCCGGGAGGGGCTGGCCTACATCTACCACTCCGACGGCGATCTGACCGAGGTGATGGAGGACATCGTGGGCTGCGGCTTCCACGGCCTGCATCCGATCGAGCCCAAGGCCATGGACGCGCGGGCGCTCAAGCGTCAGTGGGGCGACCGGCTTGCGCTGCTGGGGAACGTCGAGATGGACCTGCTCGCCCGCGGCACGCCGGAGCAGGTGGCTGCGATGGCCGAGGATAGGGTCCGCGACCTTGGCTACGACGGGCGGTACGGGCTGGGGTCGTCGAATTCGGTGAGCTACTACGTGCCGCTCGCGAACTACCTGGCGATGCGGGAGGTCGGCCTCTCGTCGAAGGTCTGATGTGCCGCTGCGGCGAACTGCCTGCCGATTGCGGCAGTGCTGGGAGTCCACCTGAGGAGTGCCCGCCATGTTCAACCCGTTCGGCGACAAGAGCCTCTCCGATCTGACTGTCGAAGACATCGCGAAGCTGGTGGCCGATGGGGTCACCGAGGGCCACTACGTGGAGTACAAGTCCGAGCTGCCCAACGCAGCCGATCTTGCCAAGGCCGTTGCCAGCTTTGCCAATGCGCATGGTGGGTGGTTGTTCTTTGGCGTCGAGAGTGACCCAACTACGAACGCTGCGACCCAGGCGCCGGGCTTGGACACGGGCGAGGTAGGCAAACTGGCCGACCGGGTCCGTGACGCCGTTGTAGGCAACCTGTCGCCGGTCCCCGCCTACTTTGGAAAGGCGATCGACGTTGCGGCGGACCGGCTCGTGTACGTGGTCCAGGTGCCCGAGGGCGACGAGACACCCTACATCCACCGCAACGGCAGAATCTACCGGCGGCACGGCGCTGGCGGCGACCCGGTCCCAGAGAACAACCGCTATGAGGTTGACGATCTCTACCAGCGGGCACAGCGCTCCGTCGAGCGGTTCCGGCAATTCGCTACGCTGCCATGGAGCATGCCACGGTGGCAGGCGGATCAGCCTCTAGGTTGGCTCGAACTCTACACATGGCCCAAGTACCGCCCGGAGGTAACTCTAGAGAGGTTCAGGGAACTGGCGGATCCCGCCGAAGAACGGAAGTGGTGGTCGGCAGAGGAGGCCTGGGAGGTGGGCCCTTCAGAGGTTCGCCTTCCCGGGACTTGCTGCGTACCGTTCGACCAGGCATCCTCGTGGGCCGCGGGGTACTCGGTCTCGCAGTTGGCGGGCTCGGCAGGCCCGAGGGCCGTGCCGCTTACAGTAGAGGTGCGGTACTACGGGGCGTGCCGCGCGTTCATCCCTCTGCATTCCTGGGAGGGCCGGCTAGACGAAGAGCTAGAGGCCGACCTATCCGGAAGGTGGGGCGAGGAGGCGCGAGGCGGCTTGGTCCTCTTCGATGGCGAGGATGCGTTCAGGGCATTGTTCACCCTGGCTGTTAAGTGCGCGCGGCTCGCGGCGAAGTGGGGCGCCGTCGGCCCACTCCGCGTGCGGACGCGTGCAGATAACTGCTGGTGCCATGTTCCCTATTTTCCAACAGGCGCGTTCCGGGAGTTCGTCACCGGCAATGGATGGCCCGTGTGCCGGCGCCAACGCGCAGACTTCCCGGACGACGTGGCGCGGCAACCATACCAAGAGATAGATGGCGCGTCCCCGGGGGACTTCGCGATGGAAGTCACGACAGCGGCGCTACGCTCTCTGGGTATCCCGGCAGGCAGGGCCGCGGGAATCATGGTTGGCTCGATCTTTGGAGCGGGTGACCGCCCGCCGGGTGAGGGGCTTCAGTAGTGGCGATGCGGGAAGTCGGCCTGTCGTCGAAGGTCTAAGCCGCGGCGCTACTTCCTCGGCCAGGTCTGAGGCGCCCACGGATTGGTGCCGCCATAGGTCCACCCCAGCGGCCTGAACCCCACCAGGAACGCGCCCTGGGCCTCGACCGATCCGTCAGCATACGCCCCGGATTCCTTCACGCCGTACCGCATCGCATCGTAGGTGAAGGGCAGTCCCTGTCGCCCGCGCGCATAGAGGACCTGCGCCATCTGCACCTTCAGGCGGCGGGATGAGGCGTCCGGCTGACTGGGGAAGAGGCCGTTGAGTTCGCCGTCGGTGATCGCCTCTATCGCGGGAGGCAGATTCCGCCCACTGGGCTTTGCCGGAACGTTGCGCAGCGCCGCCCCACCCAGCAGCAGTCCGTAGGAGTACCTTCCCGCGGCCGCCGGATCTTCCCAGGTAGCGCCCGCTTCCTTCAGCCAGCATACCGCGATGTAATCGGCGATCGTCACCGCCTTGGTCAGGTCGGCGTCCTTGGGATCAACGGCCAGGGCCTCCCCCAGCAAGGTCAGGTGCACGGGCATGGCATCCCCGGGCCACGGCAGGGCGAGGGCGGCGTCGATGCAGGCCTGGCCCGCCTTCGTGTACGGCCCATCCGGGGCCAACTGGCCGAGCCGGCACAGGAAGTCGCCCATCGCCAGGGCCGCGTTGCGATCAGTGGGCACCGGCGCGACGGCAAGCTTGTCGCCATACGCTTTCGCCACCGGAAGATAGGTTGTCCGAGCCGGTTCCGGCAACTGGGCGATCACATCCCCGACCGCCGCCTGGGTCGAGGGATCAACCGCGTCCTTGTGGGCATCTATCCACTGCCGCGCCCAGTCGAGGTAGGTCTGGTCAGCCTTCTCCTTATACGCACAGAGCATCCCCACGGCCAGGAGCTTGCCGCTGAGGTCGCCGGGGGTCGAGTCGGGCCGAAGGTTCTTGACGGCATAGTCGGCCGCGAGCCTGACCAGATCGCGCGAGGCGAGGGCGTCCATTTCGACGGCCTGCTTCGCCCGGGGGGTGAGCGCGAGCTTCTGGTTGAGCCCGAGGTTGTCGGTCAGGCACTCGGTCAGCACGCGCCCCATCGCCAGCGGCGTCTGCAGGCCGAGAAGCTCCCCGGCGGTCGGCGCCATGTCGATCTGCAGGGCCTCGCCATCGACGACGGTGTCCCTCTTGATATCCGGCCCGAGGGCGAGGAGCATGATGTGTTGGCAGCCGTCGCAGTTGTCGCCGCCATGGGCGCGCCAGTCGTTGGTGTGGCGGCCGTGGTCGTTGGTGAAGAAGACGGTCGTGCAGTCGCGAAGATCCGGGTTGGCCTGGACGCCCTCCCACAGCTTCATCATCGTCTCATCGCAGCTCTTGACGGCGTCCTTGTACCCGTCGATGGTCGCCGCGGTGTGGCCCGCGTAGTCGCTGTAGGCGAAGTCGACGATGAGGATGACGGGTTTGTCGGTCCTCTCCGCGTCGAGCACCTTCGCCAGCGCGCCGGCGTCGCCCTCGGCCGTCGTGTCGTCGACGGCTGCGCCGGGGCTGCCGAAGATGTAGCTCGGCCCGAGGTCGGCGCCGTAGCCGGGGAAGGAGCTGAAGGTCTTCAGGTGCAGGGCGTCCGGCCCGAAGACTATCCACCCTCGCTGCGGCGGGCCGCCGAACTGGTCGCGGTAATACTCGAAGAGCGTCGGCCGGTTCATCCGCGGGCCGCCGTTGGGCGCTGGCTGCCAGGTCCCGGTGAGGATCGTGCTGTGGCCGGGCTGGGTGACCGTGACGCCGCGGTTGTAGAAGTGGGTGAAGAGGGTGCCCTGCGGGCGGAGGTCGTTGTAGAGGTGGGGGATGAGGGAATGGGTCGGGTCGCCGAAGGACTCGGTCCAGCGCACGCCATCCATGACCGCGATGATGACGTGGCGGGTCTTGTATTGCTGGGCCGCCTCGGCGTGGACGATGACGAGGGCGAATACCGCGATCAAGGCGGGCAGAGCCATGGCACGACGATGGATCAAGAACGGAACCTCCAGGCCATCCGGCGAGCTGGTCGCCGCGGGGCCAGAGTCAGAGACGCTCGGAGGGCGGCGCTGGTTCGGGCCGAAAATATGAAACCTTGGAATAGGTGCCGCATGCGGCACCTATTCCAAGGTTACCTAAGGCGCAAATAGGTAACGAGACTAGATGTCACGCATGCGTGACACTTAACGTTGTTACCCATCGAGCCGTGCTCGCGGCACGCCGTCCATGTCCCGCGCGAGGGGCAGGCCCAGCAGCTTCAGGATCGTCGCCCCGCCGTCGGTGATGGCCGGCGTCGCCTTATCGAGGAAACGCGCTCCACGCAGCAGCCAGAAGGCGTCGTCGAAGCGGTGCGTCCCGGTCTGAGGCACGTCGGCGTCGAAGACCTTCGCCACGCCGAGCCTCCCTCGCAGGTCGTAGCCGTCGTGGGGATCAGCGACGAGGTCGGGCGCGTGGTCGAAGAAGACGCCCCGGTAGATGTCCTCGCGGCGGAAGACCTGGCGGATGACGGGGCTGCCGTCCTCGGGATCGCGCAGGGCGAGGAGGGCGGCGGTCAGGGCGTCGCGGGTGTGCTCGTAGTCATCGCCGCGCTCGACTCTGCCGCCGGGCTCGCGCGACTGCAGGTTGATGTAGAACCGCGACGGGTCGAGGCAGTAGGCGCGGGAGTCAGAGGAGATGTCGGACAGACGCGGATGATCGCGGCTGCCGTCGAGCCCGAGCCACCCGATCTGCTGGAGCCAGGTATTGAGGAAGACGGCCTTCTTCGACGCGCCGAAGCCGTGGTCGCTGAGGATGAAGAGAACTGGCTCGTCGCCGGCCTGCCCCGAGCCCCGCCGAGGGGCCGCCGCTGCGATCTGACCGACGGCATCGTCGACGGCGGCGTAGAAGTCGAGGAAGCGCGGCGCCCACTGTGCGTCGCCCTGCTCGAACTGGCGCCAGAGGAAGTGGTTGATCCGGTCGGTCTCCATCAAGTGAACCATGAACAGGTCCCAGGGCTCCTGGCCGAGGAGGTCGAGGGCAGCGACCGTTCTGAGGCGGAGAACCTCCAGGGCTTCGTTCACGAAAGCGTCGAGGTCCTTGTGGGCGATCCAGGGATCGACGTCGATCTTGTAACCCATCGCGGCCAGGCGGTCGGCGAGGCTGGGCGGATAGGTCGCGCCCTTCAGTTCGGGGGCGAGGAAATCGCCGACGATGATGCCGTTGACCGGATGGGGCGGGTAGGTCCCCGGCACGTTGATCGCGCATACGCGGCGGTCTTGCTTGCCGAGAAGCTCCCAGATGCCCTGCGCCCGGATGTTGGTGGCGTCGGGGATGTAGACGTCGTAGGTGCCCGGCCGGCGGTCGATGAAGCCGAAGATGTCGTGGCGGGCCGGATTGCGCGAGGTGGCGAAGCTCACCCACGCGGCGGAGGAGACCGGCGGCTGGACGCTCACGGCGGGGCGCAGCTCACCCTCACTGGCCAGACGGGCGAGGTTGGGCAACCGCCCGGCATCGAACTGTGCGCGCAGGAACGAGCAGGGCACGCCGTCGAGGCCGATCACGACTATACGTGGACGCGATGGAACATCAGTGGGCATAGGGAAGAGACCATCCTCGGTGCGGGTAACCATCATCTTTTACCACCGGGGAGGAAGGCGCGCAAACCGAAGGGAGAGAAGATACCTCAGCGTCTTGTGTAGGGCAGGCGCTAGGGCCGTGCACGACATGGGGCTTTCCCTCGCCCTGGCACCCGCCTCCCAGGCTTGTCATCCTGAGGAGGCCACCCTTAGGTGGCCGACGAAGGATCTCCTTCTGGCTTGTTGGATCGTGCGGCAGTCGTCAGCCAGCATGGACAAAAGGAGATCCTTCGGTCGCGGCAGAAGACGCCGCTCCCTCAGGATGACAGACGGGGGCGCGGGGCTAGGAAGCCAAGGCGAAGGCGACAACCTTGACCCTCCCCTAGGCCGGGCATATACTCGAATAGGTGCGATTCTGGGGCCGGCCTTGAGGTTTTCTCCTCGCATCGACCCGCCCCTACGCCCATACTCGATGCGGTGGCGTGCGTGGCAGGAGGGACTGATCGTGGTGTGGCGGGAATCGGACAGCATATTGCATTACCCCCTCGACGACTCGTCGTCCGGTCCGACCATGTTCCGGACCGCGCGCGAATGGATCGACACCCTCAACGATAACGGCCCGGCCCTGCGCGATCATCTGCGCGAGGTCTATGGCTCGGATGATGTCATGTGGGACAGCCGGCGCGACCATATTCGCCGGGCGGTCGAGGTCTTCGCCAGGTGGTTCGGGCGGGAGCGGAGGGTCCTCATCGCCCGCTCGCCGGGGCGCGTCAACATGATGGGCCGGCACGTCGACCACCGCGGCGGCTATGTCAACATGATGACCGTCCACCGCGAGATCGTCGCCGTGGCCTCGCCGCGGATGGACTCGGTGGTGCGACTGGTCAACCTCGACGACCACTTCGAGGCGGAAGAGTTCGATGTCAGCGACGAGCTTCCCCACATCTATAGCTGCAACGACTGGCACGACTACCTGTGCAGCGACCGCGTGCGCGACTTCAACAGCACGTCGATGGGGAAGTGGTCGAACTACGTGCGGGCGGGGATCTACCGCCTATGCCACGACGCCGGGCAGGGGCCCTTCGTGGGCATGGACGTGGCGATCGCCGGGGATGTGCCGATCGGTGCGGGGCTGAGCAGCTCGTCGGCGCTGCTGGTGGCGACGTCGCTCGCGGCCATCGCCATCAACGGCATGCGCATCCAGCCGGCGAAGTTCGTCGACCTCTGCGGCGAGGGCGAATGGTTCGTCGGCACGCGGGGCGGGTCGTCGGATCACGCGGCGGTAGCTCTGGCCGTCAAGGGCAAGGTCACGCCGATCACCTTCCTCCCCTTCCGCATGGATGAGCCGCTCGACTTTCCGCCGGGCTACCGGCTGGTCGTGTGCAACTCACGGATGCAGGCGAAGAAGACCGAGGGCGCCCGCGATACCTTCAACCATCGCGTGGCATGCTACGAGATCGGGCTGGCGCTGTTCCGCAAGATGTTCCCGGCGCAGTGCGAACGGAGATGCGAAGCATCTCCCGTCGAGTACCTGCGCGATCTGACTCCGGAGAACCTCGGCGTCGGCCTGGGCGACCTCTACCGCATGATCGCCCGCCTGCCTGAGAACCCCGACCGGACGTTTCTGCGACAGCTCCTCCAGGATCGCAGCGAATGGCTGGAGCGCGTCTTCGCGACGCACAAGCAGCCGACGAACTACCCGGTGCGGGCGGTCCTGCTGTTCGGGATCGCCGAGTGCCGGCGGTCGGAGATCTTCGGGCCGATGCTCGCGAGCGGCGACGTGGCGGGCGTCGGCGAGATGATGCGGCTTTCGCATGAGGGCGACCGGGTCGTTGCCTTCGATGCGGACGGTGCGGCACGACTGCCCGAGGCGCGGTACGACGATGCGCGGTTCGAGCAGTTGGCGAGCATGGCCGAGAACGCCGATCCCGACGTGCGTCGGCAGGCCGACCTCGAGCGTCAGCCGGGCGGGTACGCCTGCAGTTGCTGGGAGATCGACGAGATGGTCGACATCGCGATGAAGGTCGACGGCGTCGTCGGCGCGCAGCTTTCCGGCGCGGGCATGGGCGGATGCATGATGGTCCTCGCGCGCGAGGATGCCGTGGAGAAGGTCCGCGATGCGCTGGTCGAGCAGTACTATCGCCCGCGGAACCTGGAGCCGGAGGTCGAGGTCTGCCAACCGGTGGCCGGGGCGAGGGTGCTGACCGTCGAGGGCTGACGCCGGGTAGGGATGTCTCCTCGTAGGGCGAAAGGGCGGCCATGAGAACGCCGTCTGCTGTAGTGATGACCCTCCTTCTAGTTCTTACCTCCGGTGCCTGGGCCGCCGATGCGCCACGCGTGGGTGCGGCCGACACGATGGTGAAGATCCCTCGTCCGGGTGCGGGTCATGCCGACGTGAAGTGGGGGCAACCTCTCCGCGTCGAGTTGGCACGGGGCGAGTTCGAGAGCGCGCAGACCGTCATCGCCGCGCCAGAGACGAAGGCCCTGCGCGATGTGAAGGTGACGGTCGGGGCCTTGGTCAACGGCAAGACGGCGTGGCCGGCGAGTGGGCTGAGCGTGTGGCGGGCCGGGTACGTCGAAATGTTCAACCTCTGGGCGCCGCACAACAATCAGGGCTGGCAGCCCGATCCTCTCCTCCCCTGCGATGGCCCCTTCGACATCGAAGCGGGCATGGTGCAGCCGGTATGGCTGCGGCTGCACGGCCTCGAAGGCATGACGGCAGGCGTCTATCGCGGCGAAGCTGTCGTCAGCGCGGAGGGCGTCCCCGGGATGTATGTGCCGATCGAAGTGACGCTGTGGGACTTCACCCTCCCGGCCGAGCAGCACTTCACCTACAGCGTGCCGACCTGGGGCGGGCAGTGGGAGGCGATGTACCCGAAGAGCGTCACGCCGGAACGATGGCGCGCGTACCTCGATCTGCTGCTCGACTACCGCGTCTCGTCGTTCCCGATGACCGACGATGAGATGACGCACGCCTTCCAGCGCGGGCAGCGCGAGTTCTGCCTGATGTGCTTCCCGGTGGACTACGTGCCGGCCGACAGCAGGAAAAAGGTGGCGGACCTCGCGGCGGACTGGGCGAAGCTGCCGTGGTCGTCGAAGGCGACGCCGTACGTGCTCCTCGGCGATGAAGCGCCCCCGCAGTACTACCACGTCAATCAGGAAGAGGGGCGGCTGATGCATGAGGTCGCACCGATCATCCAGCGACGGTTCACCCTCAGTCCGGAGAACACGACCGAGGGCATCGAGGCCTACCTCAAGGCGATGAAGGGTTGCGGGGACACGCTCATCCTCGGCGCGGCGACGTGCTACGCGACGCATGAGATGTCGGCGAAGACGCGGGCGGCGGGGTTCGGGCTGTGGTGGTACTACGTGGCGTCGCATTACTACATCCCGGGCACGGGCGTCGACGCGCGGAGCACCTTCTGGCGGCACTGGAAGTACCAGGTGCCCGGCCAGCTTCACTGGGGCGCGTCGTACTGGGGCGACGCCAACATCGCCGGACTCGGCGGCAAGCATTGGCCGGACATACCGTGGGATACGAAGACTTCGCGGGGCGGGGATGGCTACCTCGTCTATCCGGCGCCGGGCGGGACGGGTGTGTGGCCGTCGATAAGGCTGGAGAATATCCGCGATGGCATCGAGGACTACGAGTACTTCGTCTTGCTCGACACGCTGACGAAGAAGCTCGGCGATGGAGAGCAGGCGAAGGCTAACCGGCGACTGCTGGCGATGGACGATGGCATCGTGAAGGCGTACAAGGTGTACGACCAGAGGCCGGCGGCGTACCGGGATTACCGGCGGAGGCTGGCTGAGGCGATCGTGGCGACGGAGCGCATGACGGGCGGACGCTGAGGCATGTTCACCTCCGAAGACATCATCTTGCTGGTTCTGGCGATGCTAGCTGTAATCGTCACGAGCGAGGTGCTGTCCAGGAAGGGGGCGGCGTGGGGGCTTGTGGCGCGACGGGACCTCGCGGCGGGCAAGCGCATCCCCACGGCGGGCGGGCTTGGGTTCGTGCCCGGGCTGATCGGCGTTCTGCTGCTAGCGGGGATCGGAAGCGGCGACTGGACATGGTTCGGCGCGGCCGGGGCGACGTTCCTCCTCGCGGTCCTCGGTCTCATCGATGATGCGATCGACCTGCCGCCCGCGGTAAAGCTTGCGGTCGAGATTGCGATCTGCGCGCCGGTGGCATGGCTCATGTTCGGGCCCGACGAGGCGGGCAAGGTGCTGCTCTACCTTCTGCTCCTCGTGGGCACCATCAATGTGGTGAACTTCTCGGACAACATGGACGGCCTGGCGGTGGTGCTCGCCGGGACGACCGCGGTCGGAGCCTGCATCTGCGCGGCCCTGCGCGGCGATGCCAACCTCGTCATGATCGCGGGAGTTGCGGTCGCAATCTGCGCGGCGTTCTTCGTGCACAACCGTCCGCCGGCGCGGGTGCACATGGGCGACACCGGCAGCACGAGCCTCGGCTTCACGCTGGGGTTGGTGCTGGCCAAACTGCTGACCGGGGACAGGCATGCGCCGATGGGGACGATGGCGGCGGCGGTCGGGCTGCTGCTCGGCGTGATGCTGCTGGATGGTGCGCAAGTGATAGCGGCGAGGGCGATCATCAGGCGGCCGATCATGCCGGGCGATCGGCGGCACCTGAGCCACCGGTGGCTGACGTCGGTCCTCGACCCCGGGAAGGTCCTGCTGAGGCTGTGGCTGCCGCACGTGGTGTTCGTGGCGGCGGGAGTGCTCGTTTTTGGCCAGCCGCAGTTGTGGGTCCTGGTCGGCGTGCCGATGCTGATGACCGGCGTGGTGCTGGTCCACCTGCTGTGGAAGGTGCCTGGCGATGAATACCCGAAAGGCCCACCACCCGCCACAGCCGCAGGCTAAAGCCTGCGACTACGGTTCGACGAGGCCCTCTGCCGATCGAGGCTTTAGCCTTCTGCAATTCGACACGAAGGCCGGAAAGACGGACTGCGTCGCAACCGTAGTCGCACCCTTTAGGGTGCGGCTGTGGGTGCGTGGTGGGCCTTTGGTTCTATCGGTTGGAGCGCAGGGCCTCCAGCATGGCCTCGATGTTCGCGGGTGGGCTGCCGGGCACCGGGTAGTTGGATATCCCCACGATGATGCGCCCGCACTCGTTAGCGGCCTCAAGAGCATCGTCGCACTCGCGCCGGACGTCGACGGGAGTGCCTTCGAAAGCGGCGGTGATGCGCTCGAGGGATGTCATGTAAGGACCTCCACGAACCGGGAAAGCGAAGGCCAGCGGGGCATAAAGCCCCGCCTGGCGCACCTGCGGTGCGCACAGAAAACAGAAATGCCAAGGCAAAGACTCCTACTTTCCGCCGTGGAGTTTGAAGGCCTGCGCATTGACTTGCTTCACCACGGCGTCGAAGACCGTGTAGGAATCGTCGTGGATATTGACCAGCCCGTAGTTGGAGTTCTCCCCATCGAAGCGTCCCTCGGCGGGCTCATCCACGTACTCAAACCAGTGCGCGCCCACGACGTAGGGCTGGGCGAGGAGGTCGGTCATGTACTCGCGGTACTTGTCGGCGCGGTCGGACTGGGTGGCGACGACGGGGCCGGCGCCCTCGGTGTTGGGCAGGCCTGAGTCGCGCGAGCGGAAGCTCCACTCGGTGATCAGGATCGGCGCATGGGCCGCGTAGTACTGCATCTTCAGCGGCGGCGCGAAGGCCCTCGGGACATAGTAGTTCACCGACCACACATCCACCAATCCGCGCGAGGCCTCGGCCACCGGCAGGCCCGAGGAGGCCATGTCATCGCGGCAGCCGAGGATCATGTGGTTCGGATCCTGGCGCCGGACCGCATCGTGGCAGACCTCGAAGTAGCGGTGTGCCGCGAGGCCCACAAAGGCGTTCGAGTCGGCCCAGGAGGCGGGGGCGCGGTAGGGGCTGGCGAAATGGACGGTGTCGAGGCCCGACCAGTCGGCGAGGGTCAGCTTCCACGCGGCGTTGAGATCGGCGACGGTCTTATAGCGATCGTGGAGGAAGGCGACGGCCTTCGCGTGGCCCGGGGCGTCGGCGGGCATCATCAGGTACTCCTCGATGTAGGTCGTGGAGGCGCGATAGTCGGGCCCCCAGCGAAGCTCGTTGTCGAGGTAGTAGCCGATCAACTGGTGGCTGTTGGCGCGCGGCTTGCATAGCTTGGTCGCAAGGTCATCGGCGGTCTGCTCGAACTTCGGCGACCAGAGGTCGGCCACGCGGCCAGCCTGCCAGTTGGCGCCCGAGCTTGCCGCGATGTTGAGGATGACGGTGTAGGGCACGCCCTGATCCCAGAGGTAGTCGCCGCACCAGGAGCCGAGGGTGTTGAAGCCGAGGCCTGTGATGAACTTGAGCGCCGCCGCCGACCAGGCTTCCTGCGAGCCGTACTTCGCCTGGCAGGCTTCACGATAGGGCTGGCGATTGGTGCCGCGGATGGTGTCGCCGTCCATGCGAACGCTGGTGATGCCGATGGATAGGAATCGCTTGCCCTGCGGGTCGATGAGCCACCAGAGATCGCCTAGCTGCTGGGCGTGGAAGAAACCGGTGGCTTTGGGAGAAGGCGGCAGGGGCGGCGGGTGAGCGCCACCGCTAATCGCAGGCGCGCTCATAAGAACAGCAAGCAATGCGAGCATCGAAGGGCCTCCCCGGGCAGGTGGGCCAAGTATCGCGCAGAGGCGCGGGCCTGACAACCCTTGGGCGGCGGTGATAATATGGCTGCGTTGCGCCGGAATCAGCGTAGCCGCTCGACGGGCTCGCGACAAGGCCGGGCCTAACCATGCGAGTGCTTCATGTTCTCCTCAGTCTGGGCGAAGGCGGTCTCGAGCAGGCGGCGGTGGATGTCGCCCTCTGGCGCGAGGAAGGCGTCGAGATCCACCTCGCCTATCTCGCCGAGCCGTCTGATCGCCGCGAGGCCATCGAGAGGCACGGGATCGACGTCCACGGGCCGCTGTGCGCGAGCGGGACGTCGCGGGCCTGCGCGGGCGCGCTGCAGAAGCTGGTGGATGAACTGGATATCGATATTGTCCACTCGCACCTGACCTATCCGGGGAATTGGTGCGCGGCCCTGCGCGCCGGCGGGAAGGTGCGCAGGGTGCACAGCCTGCGCGAGCAGGTGGATAAGCTCGCGTGGTACGGGCGGAAGTTCCTCTGGCCGAAGATCATCGCGCGGGCGGACCGGCTGGTGTGCGAGTGCGCGAGCGTCGAGGTCGACGTCGTCAAGAAGTATCCGGCGGCGCGAGGCAAGACGGTGGTCATCCCCAACGGTGTGGACGCATCCCGTGCCGCGGCGCGGCGTACGCGCGGCGACGTTCGCAGCGAGATGGGCATCCCCAGCGACGCCATGGTCGTGCTGCAGGTGGCGCCCCTCACCGATCGCAGCCGCGGGCACCTCTTCCTGATCGAGGCCATGCGCAAGGTGTACAACGAATTCCCCTACACCTACCTGCTCGTGGCGGGGGAACTGCGCAATCCGGGGCTGCTGGATGAGATGAACCAGCGGATCAACTCCCTGGACCTGCACCGGCGGGTGAAGCTGCTGGGCGCGCGGGACGATGTGGCCGACTTGCTAGGGGCGAGCGACATCTTCGTGGCGCCATCGCTGGAGGATGACGTGCCGGCATGGCTGGTGGAGGCGATGATCGCCGGCCTGCCGGTTGTGGCGACCGCCGTGGGGGCCTGCCCGGAAGTCGTTACGGACAGCGAGACGGGAATCCTGGTGCCGCCGGGCGAGGCTGGGGCACTGGCGACGGCAATCATGGAGCTTTCCGCCAACCCTGTGTGGCGACAGCGCCTGGCCGCGGCAGGGCGAGAGATGGCGCAGGACACCTATACTCTGGAGCACGTCGGGGCGAAACACGCCGAGATGTACCGGGCGCTGGTGGCGGGGAAGGGCTAGCTGATCCGAGGCCGACGGGTTGTGCGGGGAATCTTCAGGATGACAGATAAAGGCGGACAAGCAAAGGCCCCGCGGACGTTGGGCAGTTACACCGCCACCGCAGGTCCTTCGCGGGGACGATGCCTACGGGCGTTGGGTTCTGCGCTCAGGATGACGGCGTAAAGCGATAGCGCGCTGGCGAGCTGTATGCACCTCTGCGGCCGGTTCAGATAATCTACGAAACAGGGCTTGACAGCGATGCGTAATGCTGTTACATTTCGTGCATGGACAGGGGGTTGGTGGGATGAGGGGAGTAGGGGAGAGATGGGGTGGCCCTATTGGAATCGTGCCGGAAGAGGTATAATGGGTGTTGCAGTATAAACGGTGGAGAGGTGATTGTTGATGGCTACTACTGAAAAGCCGGTTGTCTACGAATGCGCCGATTGCGGGGCGAAGGTAGAGAAGGAGAAGAAGTGCGAAGAGAAGGCGCCGGAATGCTGCGGCAAGCCCATGGCTGAGAAGAAGAGCGGTTGCGGCTGCGGCTGCAAGAAGTAGAAAGGCGACAGGAAGATTGGGGCCTGCGTCGAAGGGAATCCTTCGACGCAGGCAAAGAGTTTCGGGGATGGGTTCTGGACGGAGCGGCTGGGCTGAGGAGTTCACCACGAACGCCACCACGCTTGCTTCGCACCAACAACCACACCCCGCTAGTCTGGCTCAGGGCTATTGGTGTCGGCCGGGCGAAGTGAATCCGGCCAAGAGGCGTGTGGGGGTGGCGAGAGATGTGGGGACGAGACAGGGAGAAGGCCGGGCGGCCGCATCCCTCTTGGATCACCAGACTGGGCAAGGCGATCGACGCGGGGTGGCGAGCAGTAGACTCGGCCCTCCCGGCGACGCCGAAGGGAGGGCTGACGAGTGGCGAGTAACGAAGAAGTAATCGCCATGCTTAACGACGATCTCACCTTTGAGGTCGAGGCGACGTTGATTTACATGCACAACCACTTCGTCCTGACGCAGGCGATGCCGACGCAGCTAGAAGTCTTCGACATCGCCCTGGACGAGATGCGCCACATCGAGTGGCTGTCCGACCTGATCGTCGGGCTGGGCGGTAACCCCGAATTGAAGCCACGCCAGATACGCTTCGCCGGCGCGGACAACGTCGAGGCATGCAAGCGCGGCATCGACCTCGAGAACGAGGCCATCGCCCTGTACAACGCCCACGTAGCGGCCATCTCGGACCCCAAGATCCAGTGGCGGCTGGCCCACATCCGCGATGAGGAAGTGGACCATCTCAACGAATTCACCGAGCTTCTCGAAGCGGCCGAAAAGGCCGTCGAGGACCGCCAGCCTACCGTTGGCGACATGATGGGCGAGCCGCAGGAAAGCGCGGCCGGGGACGAATCAGGGAGGGGCTAAGATGCCGGACTATCTTGCGAGAGATCTTGCACCACTGAGCGACGAGGAATGGGGCCAACTGGACGAACTGGTGGTCAACGTGGCCCGCAAGCTGCTGGTGGGGCGGCGGATGCTGCCGGTCTACGGCCCCCTGGGCGCCGGCGCGCTCGGTGTGCCGCTGAGTGAATTCACGACCGCGGAGGGCACGACCAGGCCCCAGCGGACGAGCATCCTTGAGCTTCATGAGAATCCGGCCGACTTCGCCCTCGATTGGCGCGAGATCGAGCGGGCCAGGCAGGCTCATGCGCCGATCGACTTCGGCGCCGCTGCCGGAGCCACCGTGCGCGTGGCCGACATGGAAGACAGCATGATCTTCGGCGGCTGCGATCACTGCGGAACGGCGGGCTTGCTCACTGCCGAAGGCGCAGGCAAGTTCATCGGCGGCGACTGGATGAACGGCGAGGCGCTGTATGCCGACGTCATCCGCGCGACCAGTGAGATCATGGGCGCCGGTCAGCCCGGGCCCTTCGCCGTCGTGCTGAGCCCGAGGACGCGGTCGCTGACGCACCGCATGATCGCGCACGGGATGATGCTCAACCAGATGATCGAAGATATCGCGACGGCCGGGGTGTACACGAGCCGGCACGTGCCGGACAACATGCTCCTGGCGATGGCCGTGGGACCGCAGATCGCGGACCTGGCGATCGGGCTCGACGCGACCGTGGCCTACATCGGCAATGAGGGGATGTCGCACCTCTTCCGCGTTCTTGAGACCATTACGCTGAGGCTCAAGATGCCTGTGGGGATTTGCGTCGTGACGGCCGGCAAGGCCGCGAAGGCCCGGTAGGGCTGGCGAGCGGCCGAGCGGCTGAGCGGCTCAGTGATGGGAGAGACCGGGACGATAGATCGCGAGCGCCTGGCGGAGCTTCTGGCTGAATACCAGGAGCGGCGCGAGGTCATCGAGAAACGGTTGGCGGAGTTCCATCGGGTGTGGGAGCAGGGGTCGGATGAAGACATCTTCGCCGAGCTTGCGTTCTGCCTCTTCACCCCCCAGTCCAAGGCGAAATCCTGCTGGGGGGCGGTGCAGAGCTTGTGCGCCGAGGGGCTGCTGTACTGCGCTGAGCCAGAGGTCATGGCGCAGCACCTCTGCACCCGCGTCCGCTTCCACCACACCAAAGCCCGCAACGTCGCGGCTGTGCGCGATCTGCTCACGCGCGATGGGAAGCTTCGCCTGCGGGAAAAGCTTGCCAGCTTTAGCGATGCCCGCGAGGCGAGAGAGTGGCTGGTCGCGAACGTGAAGGGGCTTGGGTACAAAGAGGCCAGCCACTTCCTGCGCAACATCGGTTGGGGCGAGGAACTGGCGATCCTGGACAGGCATATCTTGCGGAACTTAGCCGCGCTCGGGGTCATCGATGAAGTGCCGACGAGCCTGTCGCGGCGGAAGTATCTGGAGATCGAAGAGAAGCTGCTCGGTTTCTGCAAGGAAGTGGGGCTGCGGCCCGATATCTTTGACATGGTGTTGTGGGCCAGACAGACCGGCGAAGTATTCAAATAGTGGGATAACCGATGGGGAGGCGTTGATCAATGGGGAAGTCCGATGATGTGCTGGCGAAGGCTGTAGAGATTGGCGCGGACGGCAAGGCGACCTACGTGCTGCCGGCGCTGCCGTATGCGATGGCGGCCCTGGAGCCGGTCCTGAGCGCGACGCTGCTGGAGTTTCATCACGACAAGCATCACAAGGCCTATGTGGACGGGCTGAATAAGGCTCTGGCGAGCATCGATGAGGCGCTAAAGAGCGGCGATACGGCCAACGTGCGGGCGCTTTCGGACGCTGTGGCGTTCAACTACGGCGGCCACCTGCTCCACACGCTCTACTGGTTTGGGATGAACCCGACCGGGGCGAAGGCGCCGAGTGGCGAACTGGCGAAGCTGATCGACCGCGACTTCGGATCCTTCGATGCGATGAAGAAGTGGCTGGCGGCGGCGGCCGTGGCCGTGCAGGGATCGGGCTGGGCGGTGCTGGGCTGGGACCCGGTGGGCAAGCGGCTGCTGGTCCTGCAGACCGAGCAGCATCACAAGGTCCTGAGCTGGGACCTGGTGCCGCTGATCGTGATCGACGTCTGGGAGCACGCCTACTATCTGGACTACCA
>PMZA01000281.1 GCA_003170595.1 Armatimonadota bacterium | reverse complement strand
GCCCGCCCTACAGAAAGGCCAAGAACACCAATGCAAGGAGATCCGCCCATGAGCCGACAGCTCTGCCTGGACACGATATGGCTGCGCCCCACGCCCCGGATTGCGCACACCGAATACGCCGGCACCCACGTCTCGCTGCTCAAGCACGTCACCGGCCTCGACCCCGATGACCCCGCGCAGGCCGGCGAGTGCAACCGCAAGTTCAACGAGCTGTGGGACATCGACTTCGGGTGGGGCGTGCACGACGGCACCGCCAACTGGGGCGCCGGCCGCGTGACCGACATGGGCCACGCCGTCTACTTCGAGGATGCTCGCGATCTGAGGCAGGCCAGCGCAAGCCCCTTCACCGATGTCGAGGAAGTCTGGGAGTTCGACCCGGTCAAGGAATACGGCCTCCCCGACTTCGACGAGCTAGTCAAGTTCTACGAGGGCATCCACCAATCGAACCTCGTCAACTCGCCCGAGCTTCTCGTCACGGGCGGGTACTACAAGTCGATCATCTCCGGGGCGATCCAGAGCTTCGGGTGGGACATGCTCCTCCTCGCCGCCCACGATCAGGTCAAGTTCGCGAAGGTCCTCGAACGCTTCGCCGCCTACACGATGCACCACGTCAAGGCGTGGGCGAAGACGTCCATCGAGGTCTTCATGCAGCACGACGACATGGTGTGGACCGAGGGCCCCTTCATTCACCCGAACTTCTACCGCAGCGCGATCTTCCCCCACTTTCGCGACTTCTGGAAAGTGCTCAAGGACGCGGGCAAGAAGATCCTCTTCACCGCCGACGGGACCTTCGACATGTTCATCGACGACCTCGTCGATTGCGGCGCCGACGGCTTCTGCTTCGAGCCGACGAACAGCCTCGACATGATGGCGGGCAAGTACGGCAAGACCCACGTGCTCATCGGCAGCAAGGTCGATTGCCGGACGATGACCTTCGGCACGTGGGATCAGGTGCGGCGGGAGATCGATGCGACGCTGGCGATCGCGAAGGACTGCCCGGGCTTCATCTGGTGCGTGGGCAACCACATGCCGGCGAACATCCCGATCGAGATGTGCGACCAGTACATGGAGTATCTAAGGGCGAACTGGGCGAGGTGAGATTGGGGCGGTCTTGGCTTGCGGAGGGGCCGAATCAGCGATCACCCGCGGAGCGGGAGATCGCGAATCCGGCCCGTCTTTCGGCAGGGACGCGCAAAAAGGCGGGGCCGGATTCGCGAGGACGCGGGAAACCGCGTCCTCACTGATTCGGCCCATCCGAAAAACACCATCCCGGCCGCCCCGTCTGTCATCCTGAGTGAGCGGCGGTCTTGGCCGCGAGCGAAGGATCTCCTTTTTTTCGTAAGGCACCCGGCACCAGGGCACGCATGCCTAGTCGAAGAAAGGAGATCCTTCGTCAGGCACAAGGCGCCTTCCTCAGGATGACAGCCAAAGACAAAGGCCCAGCGCACCGTTCTCGGATCGTCGTGGTTCTGCGGCGCGGTGAGGCCGACGGGCACGGTTTCTGTAGGGCGGGGCTTTACGCCCCGCCGGCACTTGTCGGCTCCGGACTTCGCGGCGGGGCATAAAGCCCCGCCCTACAGAAAAGCAAACCCCGCGGCGGGTTGTTGTAGGGCGGGCATTCATGCCCGCCGCGTAAGGAAAAAGAAGGGGCCGGATTCGGTAGGACGCGCGTAGCGCGTCCTCACGTATGCGGCCCCTCCGAAAAACACGAGTCACCTCGCGGCTCAGTCGTCGAGCACCAGCATCGTATGCCCCCGCACCTCAGGCACCGTCACCGACACGTATCCGTCGGCCTGCGTGGCCTGCAGTTCGCCGCCGCAGGGCGCGATGTACGCGCGGGTCGGCTTGACCATCCGCAGCTTGAGCGGCACATTGAACAGCGGGATCACGTCCTCGACGTACTCCGCCGCCTGGGTGCGCTTTTCCGGGATGTAGTGCATCAGGTGCACCACCGACCGCTTCTTCTCCGGCTGGCGATTCCACGTGACATGCAGCGTGCCCGGCGCGTCGGCGATGACCAGCGGATCGGGCAGGAGTCGCCTCAACGCGTTGAGCGCCACCTGCTTGTAGAAGACGACGCCGTGGCGGCCGAAGCTGCCGAAGATCGGGTGCGCGAAGTAGATGACGCTGCCCTTCTGCAGGACGCCGGGATCGGGGCCCTCCTTGTCGGGCGGCGTGTGGAAGTGGCTGCAGAAGTGTTCGTAGGTGCGGTTGAAGTAAGGCTCCCAGATCGACGCGAGGACCTCCGCGTCGGGCGCCGCCTTGACCTTGAGCCCGCGCTCGTACATGGCATACACCGCGTCGGCGATGCCCTGGGCATCGCAGATGCCCTTAGCGAGGTCGCCCTTCGGGCTGAGGAAGTCGGGGTTGTAGGGAAGCTGCCCCACGTACCGCGCGGGGATTTCGTCGAGCATGAACTCCGTCAACTCGGGGTCGAGGCCCGACTCATGGCTGCAGAGGATCGCCCCGCCGCGGTTGAGGTAGCCCCGCACCTTCGCCGCGCGCGCCTCATCCATCACGATCTTGTCGGGGAGGATGATGACGCGGTACTTGCCCCAATCGTTCTCGTCGTCGACGAGGTCGAACTGGTGGCGCGACTCCAGCAGCATCCGGTAGGCGCCCAGCACGCCGCTATCCACGCGGTCATCAGCGCGGCCGATAGCCTCGGTGTTGTAGAGGCCGATCTCCACCAGCGGCTCGACGTCGTCGCACCACTGCTCCTTCTCCTCGACGGATTTGTACACGGCGCCGATGAGATCGTAGGTCGCCGGGTCGAGCTTGCCGCGCGGATGAAGCTGGTCGCCCACGCTGCACTTGGCGCCGAGGGCGAGGGCGTTGAAGCATTCGTACTCCAGCGACGCCAGCGGCTTGTAGCTGTTGAAATGCCCCCACGTCTTCGAGAACTTGCCGGTCATCGCCATGCAGTCGAGGCCCATGCCGCGAGCGTAGCGCATGGTCACCGGGAAGTGCGCATAGCCCCAACCGCCTGACGGCAGGGACTCGAGTTCGAGGTGCGAGTAGGTATCGATCGTCCGGCGGAAGTCGGGGGAGATGTGGCCCGAGTTGTGGAAGATCGTGCAGTCCTTGTTCTTCGCCCGCACGGCCGCCGACATCCGCTCGCGGTAGCGGTCGACGAGGATGCCGCGCAGGGCATTCTGGGCGGCGGGATCGGTCGGGTCCATGCCCAGGCGGACGTACTCGGCCATGCACCACTTACTGTGCACGCCGCCGGCGCCGATGATGTCGAAGAAGAAGCCGTCGACCTCCGCGCCGAACATGTCGAGCACTTCCTCGGTCTGCTCGATGACGTAGTCCATGTAGGGCTCGCAGGCGAAGTCCATCTTGTGCCAGCCGGCCTCGAGGGGTCCGGCGCCGCAGGGACGGCCGCTCTCGTCGACCTCGATCCACTCGGGATGCTCTCGGGCCATGTATTCGTCGAGGCCGACGGTGATGTAGATCGGCGCGCGGATGCCGGCCTTGTGGCACGCCTCGATCTGCTCGGCGAGGAGGTTGCAGGTGAGGTAGGGATGCTTCGCCGGGAAGCGCGTGTCGTGGTAGATCATGCCATGGTGGCAGCGGCTGAAGACCGTCACCGAATCGACGTGGGCGTGCTTGAGGGTATCGACGAATTCGTCGGCGTTGAATTCAGAGCCGATGCCCGGGATCTTCTCCGAGGTGTGGAAGTCGAGATGTATCTGGCGGAACCTGAGCTTGAACATGAGCACTCTCCTCGCATCAATCCTGGTTGGGCAGCATGAGAAACGGACGGCGGCGTGGGTTCGCCGTCGCGGCAACTCCACCTTCAGCCGGGGCGCGATAGGCCTTCACGGCAACTGCTGGCCGACCCTACTCCACGCTCGCCGAAATGCTCGCCGAGCAGGAGACCTTCACCTGCCCGTAGAGGACGGTCGTGCCGCCCTCATCCCCGCCGCCGCCGCCCATCCCAGGCATCGCGGCCTGCCGCATCATCTGGTTCTGGGGCTCGTAGTTTTGGTACTGGGGGTAGCCCGATAGCTGCCAGACGCCCGTGAGCTTCATGTCGGCTGCCTTCGCCATGACCTCGGCGTTGGCGAGGGCGTCCTTGATCGCTTCGGCGAGGAGTTCCCGCTGCAGGGCCTTCTGATCCTCGCGGAAGAAGCTGACCTGCCCGAGCATGTCCGCCCCGGAGTTCAGCGCCGTGTCGATGACCTTCCCCGCCTGGTCGGAGAGGACCCTCGGGTCCTTGCCTTCGAGCAGCACCGTGAACTCCTGCGTCGCCCGATAGCCGACGATCTTGGGCAACTCCTGGTAGTTCTGGTTGGAGTACATGATCTGCACGCTCAGCGACGGCGCCTTCATCTTCATCCCGTCGAACTTGAGGGCCTTGACCGCATCGAGGACCTTCGCGATGGCAGCGTTGTTCTCCGCCCGCGCCTCGGACAGGCTCGCGTTCTGGCTCTGGCAGCCCAGGTACACGCGGCAGCGATCGGGGTCGACCCATCGCTCGGCGACGCCCTGAGCGGAGACCATCTTGCGCTCGGCCGCGGGTGGGAGCAGTCGGAAGGTGGGGGCATCCGCCGCCCACGTGGATGCGAACATACCGACGACGACCGCAAGCGGAACGACGACTCGGAGATAGTGCTTGATCATGCTGACCGCCTCCCGGTGACCCCGCTGACGCGGGGTCACTTAGACCACGCATGGGCGTGGTCACTTAGACCTAGACCTTCGCGCGCGAGGGTCGGCTTCCTCTTAGCGTTTGTCCCGTCGGCGCGAGCGGTCTACAATCGCCCATCGTCTGTGCTTCTCCCATCGCGACAGGGGGCCCACCATGATATATCGCACACTCGGCAAGACCGGTTACGAGGTCAGCCTGCTCGGCCTCGGCGGCCTGTTCATCTCGAAGTGCGGGGGCGACGAGCTTCAGGGGCGCATCGACGCCATCCACCGCGCCTTCGAGCTCGGGGTCAACTACGTCGACACCGCGCCGACCTACCTCGACAGCGAAGAGGTCCTCGGCCTGGCGCTCCCGAGCGTGCCGCAACCCTTCATCATCTCGGGCAAGTTTGGCGGCGGGCACCCGACCCCCTTCGACCCGCGCAGCCTCGACGATCTCAAGGCCTCTTTCGCGGAGACCCTCCGCCTGCTCAAGCGCGATACCGTCGACATCTTCATGGTCCACGAGCCCGACCGCCCCGGTTTCTACGACTGGTGGACCGACTGGGAAAACTTCACCGGCCCGGTCACCGAGTACCTCGCCGAACTCAAGGCCGAGGGCCTCATCCGCTGGACCGGCCTCGGCGGGACGACGCCCTACATCATGGCGCGCATCATCGACACGGGCCAGTACGATGTGGTGCTCACGGCGTTCAACTCCAGCCTCCTCTGGCGCGAGGCGTTCATCGACGTCATCCCGGCGGCCGTGAAGCAGAACATGGGCATCATCTCCGGCTCGCCGCTGCAACAGGGCTGGCTCTCGCGACGATTCGACCAATACCTGGACAACCCGCCGCACTGGCTTGCCAAGCCGCGTCGCGAGCAGTTCCGCGCCCTCTACGCGCTGGTGGACGAACTTGGCATGCCGCTGACGGACCTGGCGATCCGCTGGGTCATCTCGAACCCGGATATCGACACGACGCTCATGGGCGCCAAGTCCGTCCATGAGGTCGAGATGAACGTGGCGGCGGTGAACGCGGGGCCGCTGCCGGCGGATGTGATGGCGCGGCTGCAGGAGATCGGGGACATGGTGCCTTTCCGGCCGAGCTTCGAGCCCTTCGGCTGCGTCTTCGGCTGGGATGGTTACCGCGGGCCGGGGATCTAAGAGGCAGCCATGGCGGGCAACAGGCAGGTCACCGAGAAGGATCGCGCGATGGCGCGCAAGTGTCAGGAGTGCCCTGTCTGCGCAGCTGCGCGACGCAAGCAGCGCGGCCTGGCCTTGTGGTTCGTGACGAGGATTGAGAGCCGCTTCTGCCCCTACTGCCAGGCGTATGAGCGCGTCCATGGCCGCAAGGCGCACGAACCCCTGCCCCGGGACGCGAAGTAGAGGAAGGCCCACTCCTGCGACGCGAGGCCTTTCCAGGTTTCGATGAGCTGACGAATTGTAGAAGGGTAGCGTTCGGTGGTCACAGAGGCTCGTTGAACAGTAGTCGCACCCTTCAGGGTGCGGCTGTGGGTGCGTGGTGGGCCTTTGCTTGGAATGGATCTCACAATAGCTTCTGGACGCATGCCACGGGAGGTCGCTGATATGGCCTGCAGCGCCGCACTGCTTTGCGCAGGGATCGCGCTTGCCGCTTCCGTCGCCGCCGCGCCACCGGTCGACAACACCTCGCTGCCAGATGGCACCGAGTTCCGCTTCTGGGACGATACGACCGCCTACTCGCGCACCTTCCACGTCGCGCAGAAGACGCCCGGCGCCAGTGATCGCAACCCCGGCACCGAGGCCCGCCCGTGGCTGACCATCAGCCACGCGGCCGAGGTCCTGCAGCCCGGCCAGCGGGTCATCGTTCACGCCGGGATCTACCGCGAATGGGTCAAGCCGGCGCGTGGGGGAGAGGGCGCCAACCGGATGATCGCCTACATGGCGGCACCGGGCGAGGACGTCGTCGTGAAGGGCTCCGATCTGTGGAAGCCCCAGTGGGAGCCCACCCGCGACCACTTCGTGCCCAAGTCGCCGCCGACCTGGTGCGCCCATCTGACCGGCTCGATGTTCGAGGGCGCCAACCCCTTCTGCCTCCAGAACTTCCCCATCCAGCCGGACATGGCTGCCTGGCCGCCGATGCCGGGCTTCGAATTGCGCCGGGGCCAGATTTTCCTCGACGGCAAGCCCCTGACCCAGGTCAACATCTACGAGGCCCTGGTCAAAACTGAGAATGCCTTCTGGGTCGACGACAACGGCATGACGATCCATGTCCGCCTCGAGAAGGACGCTCGCCCGCAGGGAAAGACCTTCGAGATCACCACGCGCGAGCAGGTCTTCGCCCCAACGATCAGAGCGCTCAACTTCATCCGCCTCTCCGGCTTCAGGATCTTCCACGCGGGCAACGCCATCCCCATCCCGCCGCCCCAGCGAGGCGCCGTCAGCGCCACCGCCGGCCATCACTGGATCATCGAGGACTGCGAGATCGGGTACGCGAACACCATCGGCCTCGACCTCGGCGGGCAGTGGTGGAACCTGGTCAACGGCGATCGCCAGGGCTGGCACATCGTCCGCCGCAACTACATCCACCACTGCGGCGTGTCGGCGGTCGAAGCCTGGCACAACCGGCCCAACGAGAATCTGCTCATCGAGGACAACCTCATCTGCGACAACGGTTCGCTGCCCATCACCAACCACTACGAGACGGCGGGCATCAAGATCCACCTGCCAGTGGACAGCCACTTCCGCCGCAACGTCTTCCTGCGCAACCACAACTCCTCGGCCCTGTGGCTCGACGGCTTCGCCACGAACGTGCGCATCACTCAGAACGTCTTCGCCGACACCTCGGCCTCGCCCTTCGGCTCGGTCTTCCTCGAGATCACCTTCGGGCCCGACCTGATCGACAACAACGTGATCGTCGGCTCGGACACTAACGGGCTCTACGAACATGACGCCGCGAGGCTCGTGGCCGCTCACAATCTGGTCGCCGGTGGGGGAGGGTCGGCCGTCCACTACGTCCTCGGCGCACCCGGCCGGCTTGCTGGCGGAAAGCATCCCGAGGGTCTGCACCGCGCCTATGGCAACATAATGCACGGCTTCGAGCGCTACATCTGGTTCCCCAACGATACCGCGAAGTCTGACGGCAACCTCCTCGGCGGGCTGAAAGCTGGGGCGACGGAGCCCTTCATCCTGCAGGGACAGCCTGCCCTGGACCTGGCGGCGTGGAAGGGGAGAGGTAACGACGCCCAGTCGGTCGAGATGCCGCTGCAGGTGATCCTCGATACGCAAAGCCTGGTGCTGAAGGTGACCGNNGGGGGAGATCCTGCCGCCGATCCCGCCGCTGGCTGAGCTTATCCCGCAGGAGTATCCGCGGCCTCTGAGCGTCGAGCGTGTCGGACCGTTCCTGCCGCTGACGGAGTTGCTGCGGTGCGATCTTCTGGGCCGTCCGCGCACCGGGTCGCTGCAGATGGGCCCGCTTGAGGACCTCCAGATGGACGGAACAGCGCTGAAAATCGACCCGCGACACGCCAATCGGTGGCCTTTGAGCGCCCGATAGGCGCTGAATCCTAGCTGAATCCTAGCCGTTTCGCAGCCCTTCGAGCTAGGGAAGAGCCTCCATTTCGGCCCAGACGCCACGGTGATCGGACAGCCTGCCGCCGAAGGTACCGCATCGCAGGACCCCGAAGTCGTGTGACGCCCATACATAATCGATCCGCCACAGGGGCAAGATTGACGAAAAGGTGTACCCGAAACCGAGGCCGCGCGTGGCGAAGGAGTCCTGCGCAATGGCCCGGAGAGGCGTCCAGGACTGGGAGTTGGCGGGCGTGTTGAAGTCGCCGGCGACGATGTATGGACCTGTCTGCCGGCTGGCCCAGTCGACGCAGGAGTCTATCTGGCGCTGGTGGACGACGGTGGACATGTGACTGGTAACGACCGAGGTGACGTGGACGCTGAGGATCGAGATCTCTCGTGAGCCGAGCCTCAGGCGCGCCCAGCAACCCGGCCGCCAACCGTCGCCCATGACAATGCTGCCGCTCGAGACGATCTTCCCGCGCGTGAAGATCCAGCCTTCGTGCCACGGAACGCCCTGCCAGTCGCTGAAGGTCCTGCGCCACTGGCGGTCGTAGGCCTCTTGCAGGAGGACCACGCCGGCGCCCAGGCGATCGACCTGGGCCCTGAACTCGTCGGCGCGCTTGAACTGGTTGTCGACGTTCCAGGTGACCACCGTGAGGCGCTGGCCGCCGCGAGACGGCGTCGGCGTCGCGAGGTTGAAACCGAGTAGGAAGATCACGGCGAGTATGGCGAGAATCACGGCCATGCCGGCCGCCACACGGTCGCGGGCGAGGAAAGCTGCCACGACCGCAAGGGCCACGGGCACCAACCAGACGACTTGTGGCGCATACGCGAAAAGCGTTCCGAGCCAGAAAGCTTCGCTAACCTGCCGTTCGAGCAGCCAGACGCCGAGGAGCGCGCCCCAGCAGAAGCCAACGAGGGCTTTGGCAGTAGCCGGGGTAATTCGAGGCCCTGTTGACTTGGACGGCAAAGGATAGGTTGACATAACCTATGTTATGCGACGCCATGCCCGTCTCTGATCGAGAGGCTGCAATTCCCGCCTCTGCCTCCAGCCGTCCCTACCAGCTTTTCCCCATCGGGGTCCAGCCCGAGTAGTGGGCCCACATGTAGGTGTTGAAGGTCGTCTGCTTCATGGCCTGCAAGCAGTTGAAGGTCGCCCAGTCCATCGGCTTGGCGCCTCCGCTGGTGCCGCCCGAACTGGAGGACGATAGCGAGACCTGGTAGGCGATCATGTGGCTTATCTGTCGTCGCACGGCCTCCTTCTCGTCAGCCGTCCCCTGCTGGAAGGTCATGCGCATCGACATCCACACCGCCGGCGCGCTGGCGACCGTCTGCTTGTCGGGGGCCGTGGCTTTGGGCCACGCCTTCACCAGTTGCGCCCTATAGCCTTTCACCGCATCGGCTTTGATGTCTTCCGGTCCTGCCTTCGGATTGTCCGCGAAGAGCCGGGCGAAGGCCGCCAGCTCGGCATAGGCGTCCGCCTCCGAGGCCGTCAAGGGCGGATCGCCCTTTACGACAACCTTGTTGGCCTTGGTCAGTTGCTCGCGAAGGACCTTGGTCGCCGGGCTATCTCCGCTCTGCTGGAGCACCTGCACCACGGAGTCGTGGATCGCCGCCTGCACCTTCGCCATGTTAGCCTGGCTCAGGCCAAGGATCTTCTGCATCATCCCCGGATAGGCGTCGCACTTGGCCTGGGCGTCGGGCGAAAGGCCCTGCCACTCCAGGATGGTCTCGTCCACGACGGTCTTCTCCTCCGCCACGCTAAAGGCCGTGCCCAGGCCGAACTCGATCACAAAGACAAAGGCGCGCGCATCCCGATCAAGCCGCCCAGTGACCAGATCCGGGATCACCGTGTCCGGAGGCGTGCTCGCGTCCTTGCCCGCGAAGGACTTCGCGAACCCAAGGAGGAGCGCCTTCGCACGCAACTGCGAGAAATCGCCCGCGGGAGCCGAGTACGTGAAACACATCGCCAGCTTGTCCGAGACGAAAACCACCATGTCGCCGAGGTACTTCTGGTCGTCCTGGTCATAGGCGATGTTGGCGTAGACGGCCTTGCCGGCCTTATCCACATCAGTCCACTTCGTCACCTTCAGCCCCGGCGCCGCCCCTTGCAGCACCTGGACGAACTTGTCGGCCATGTCCTGCACCGTCTGGCCCTGGTCAACGCCGGCCAGGATCAGCAGCAGTTGCTCCTTCGTGTCCCCCGCATCGATCGCCACGAGCTGGCCCTGCGCCGAGACAGTCCACCCAGTTGGGTAGTGGAAGGAGTAGGACCCATCCGGCGCGACGTACTTGGTCCATGTGTCGGCATGGCAAACTCCTGCAGCGATTACAAGCACGAGTAAGGCAATTCGCAGCTTCATGATCAGCCCTCCCTCTAAGGGTGAACGAGCGTTCACTGTCCCTGCATGAACTCGCGGATCTTCTCGCCCAGGATCCCGATTACGCCCTCCGACTGTTCTCGCCCATACTCCTCGCTCATGCCGTTGCGCGGGTCGAGGGCGTCGAAAGCCCACCACAGATTCTGCATCTCAGGGTTGTAGCCCTCGGTCTCGGTCAAGTATGGGTGGAAGAGGTAGGCGGGGACAAGCTCGCCCGGCGGCGGCAGTTGGTCGGGCCTGACCGTCCCCGGCGCGGCGGCCATGACGAAGGACCCCTCCCACTTGTCTGCGTGCAGGCCCACTTCCTTCGTTAGTGGCTCCGTCTCCTTCGCCGCGTCGATGTAGAAGTAGCTCATCACCCGCGCCGGCGGCCCGAAGGCAGACCTCCGCGCCACGTTCTTCAGATACACGTCCATCGCGCGCAGGCAGAAGCCGGGATTCGGCCCATGCCCCGGCAGCAGGAGGATGTTGCGGAAGCCGTACAGGTGCATCTCGAGCATCGTCTTCGCGATCAAGTGAACGAAGAACCGCTCCTGCTCCTCCAGCGAAAACCCCAGCGGATCGTCTGCCTCCGGGCCGTCATCGGGCCGCGTCGGGCAGTCATACCCCGGCGAGCCGTCGGGGTTCTCGAGCCCGAAGGCAGCCGCATACTCCTCGGGCACGCCCATGTCCTTGATGTAGCTCTGCCGCCACTCGACGCGGCACTCCTGCAGGTGATAGCGAACGTCGCCGTAGAACATCGGCGGGAAGGCCACTCCCCCATACCTCTTCGCGCACTCCTCGGCGATGTACGCCACCGTCATATAGTCGGTGCCGAAGGGCATGTGCGGGCCGTGCCATTCGAGCGATCCCACCGGCAGGTAGGCGAGATTGAAGGCCTCGCGCCGGGCGCGGATGTCGACCGGAACCATGCGATCGAAGCGGACCTCGTCCATGGCTCGTCTCCCCTACTGCGACGCGCGCTCCTGCTCCCACTGCTTGAGGGCGTCGGCGTTGTCGAGGACCTTATGCACCGCGTCGACGATGAGCTGCATGTCGCGCTCATCACACGGCGGCGAGAGGTCCGGCTGGAAGAACGCGAACTCGCGCTTCCACATCTCCTCGCTAACTGGCAGGTCGCCCTCGCTATAGACGGGCGGGTTCGCGACGTGCGGGCAGAGGAACGGGCAGCCCTTGCCGTAGAGGTTGCGCTCCTGGAAGATCGTGCGCATGTGGATGGGGCCGCCGGCCTCGATGGGCTTGCTCTCCGGCGCGAAGTTGAAGTTGGCGTCCTTCAGGTACGCGACCGCGAAGATGCCCTCGGCGTTGAGGGCCGAGCAGAGCGTGTCGCGCGAGAACCCCCACGGCGTCGCATCCCAGAGGCAGTTGTAGTAGTGGTAGACGTGCTTGTACCCGGGGCGGACGTAGGGTGGAGTGATGCCCGGGATGGCCGACAGCTTCTCGGTGAGGTAGTCGCAGTTGCGGATGCGGGCGTCGGTGCGGACCTCGGCGTCCATGAGCTGGGCCATGGCGTCGGTGCCGACCGCGCGCATGTTGTCACCCGTGCCGCCCATCGACGCGTACTTGAGCACGTCGGGGTCGGTGGCGAGGCCCTGGATGACGGTGGGGTGCTGGCCGGCGAGGAGTGCGCGCTCGTAGAGGTGGCGGTCGCTGGTCAGGAATGCCCCTCCCCCACTGCCCGAGTAGATCGGCTTGCCCGACCAACTGAAGGCCGTGAAGTGGGCGAGGTTGCCGACCTTCTGCCCGTTGATCTCCGACGTCGAGGCCTGGCAGGCATCCTCGATGAGGACAAGGCCGTGCTCCTCGGCGATCGCCATCAGCTCCGGGATGGGCGCGGGATGGCCGTAGTAGTCGACGGCGAGGATGGCCTTCGTCGCCGGGCTGATCTTGCGCTTGACGTCCTCGGGGTCGATGCAGAACGTGCGCGGATCGATGTCGGCGAAGATGGGCACGGCGTTGACGCGGAGGACCGCGCCGACAGTGGCGACCCAGGTGTAGGCCACGGTGATGACCTCATCGCCCGGCCCGCAGCCGGCGGCGAAGAGGCCCGAGATGAGGGCGGCCGTGCCGGCGCTGACGCACTTGGCGTACTTCGCGCCGGTGTAGTCGCACAGCGCGGCCTCGAGGCCGATGTTGGGCCAGTTGGCCTTCAGCGCGCGCCCCTCCTCCCCTATCGCCTTTGCCCCGCCGAGAAGTGCAAGCTTGCTCATGGCGATCAACTCCTACGTGAGGTATTCCAGACGGGAAAGGAGGGCCGGATTCGATGGGCGAAGCTTTGCTTCGCACATCGTATGCGGCCCCTCCGAGAACCGACAGCGAAAGCGAAAGGCAAAGGCCGGCGCGGGATAAACCCGCGCCCTACAGCATGCAGAAAGCCAAAGCCAAGGGCGCGGCGGGCATAAATGCCCGCCCTACAGCACGCAGAAAGCCCAGGCTCATCCTAGCGACTGGCGCCCTCATAGGCCTCGGCGACGCCCGCGTGACGGATTTCGCCGCGCCAGAGATTGAGGCCGCGTCGCAGAGCTTCATCCTCTTTCAACGCCCTCTCGACGCCGAGGTTCGCTAGCTTGAGAACGTAGGGCAGCGTCGCATTCGTCAGCGAGAAGGTCGCCGTGCGAGGGACCGCTCCAGGCATGTTCGGCACGCCGTAGTGGATGACGCCGTGGACCTTGAAGGTCGGCTTCGCATGCGTCGTCAGACGCGTAGTTTCCACGCACCCGCCCTGATCGACCGCCACATCGACGATGACTGACCCGCGCTTCATCGACGCGACCATCTCTTCGGTCACGACGATCGGGGCGCGTGCACCTGGCACGAGGACGGTGCCGATGACCACGTCGGCGAAGGCGACCGCTCGTGCGACGTTCATCGGCGTCGAGTAGATGGTGATGACGCGCCCGTGCATGACATCGTCGAGGTATTGCAGGCGCTGGTGGTTGACGTCGATGATGGCGACCTGCGCGCCCATGCCCACCGCGATGTAGGCGGCGTTGATGCCCACGGTTCCGCAGCCGAGGATGACCACATCCGCCGGCGGCACGCCCGGCGCACCTGCGAGGAGAATGCCTCGGCCGCCGTAATCGGTCTCAAGATATCGCGCGGCGATCTGCGTGCTGAGGCGGCCGGCCACTTCGCTCATCGGCACCAGCAGCGGCAGCCGTCCATCCGGCATCTCGACCGTCTCGTACCCGAGGGCGATGACCTTCGCGTCCAGCATCGTCCGCGTGAGGTCGAGGTCGGAGGCGAGGTGGAGGTAGGTGAAAACGATGAGGTCCGGGCGGAGGAAAGCATACTCGGACGGGAGGGGCTCTTTGACCTTGAGGATCATCTCGGCCTCGCCCCAGACCTGGGCCGCGGTCTCGAGGATGACCGCGCCGGCCTTGCGGTACTCGGGATCGCCGATGCCACTGCCCCGCCCCGCGGCGCGCTCGACCACAACCCGATGCCCCGCCGCGACGAGCGCATGGACGCCGGCCGGCGTCGCAGCCACACGGCCCTCGCCTTCCTTGATCTCCTTCGGCACTCCGACGATCATCGTCACCCCTCCTGGCGGCTCGCAGACCGAGCCGCTTGGGCGGCCCAGCCCCTGAGCCGCCACAACACCACGCCTGCGGCGATGTTCGCTGCGGAAAGGCTTAGTCCTTGGGACGCGCGTCGCTACTCGATGTCGGTCCTAAGAGACGATTTTTGTCTCAGGGATCTCCGGCCAGGTGTAATCCGACAGGTAGCCGAGGTCGCGCTCGGCGTCGCTCCAGTCGAAGAGGCTGTCGCGCCGTGTGGCGACGATGTTGTAGCAGCCGTAGCTGATGTGCTCAGCGGCGACGGCGAGGTCGGCGGCCTTGGCCACATCGTGCGGGTCGACGTAGATGAACCACGGGCGCCCCGGGTTCTCATACTGCTCGGGCCCCGGGTTGAGGCCGTCGCCGGCGATGACGCCCGGGCGCAGGCTGACGACGTTCAGCCCGTGCGCCTGGTGGTAGGCGAAGCAGACCTGTTCGCCAAGATGCTTCGAGAGGCAGTAGAAGAAGTCGCCCTCGCGGAATTGGTACGGATCGGTCACGCGGTAGGGCCTGTCGCACGTGGGCATGCACCCGCAAGCGATGACGGAGGAGATGTTGATCATCCGCCCCACGCCCTTGCGCACGCAGGCCTCGGCCACGTGCCAGACGCCCTTGACCATGACGTCGCACATCTGACCCGCGGCCTTGTCGAAGCGATCGCGGACGTAGGCGACGAGGTGCACGACCGCGTCCATGCCATCGCAGGAGGCCTCGACCTGGCCCTGGTCGGTGACGTCCATCTGCACGAAGCGCAGGTCGCTGTAGTCCCACCACGGCGGCTTGAGATCGGCCAGGGTGACCTCGTAATGCTGGCGAAGGCGCTCGACGACGAACCCGCCCAGGTATCCCGACGCGCCGGTTATGAGGATCTTCTTCATGGTTGTGGGACGCCTCCTAGCTTGGTCCTTGCTTTAAGGGTCGCTGCAGGGCGGCCAGTATGGTCATGCACGAAACGGATTGCCACGGACGAGCAGCATCGGTAGCGCCTCTCGTCTGTCATCCTGAGGGAGCAGCGCTTCTTGCTGCGACCGAAGGATCTCCTTTCTTCCGACGCCGGCTGGAGTTGCTGCGAGCGCCAACAAGCCAGAAGGAGATCCTTCGTCGGCGACACAGACGGCCGCCTCCTCAGGATGACAGCCGAGGGGCACTGGCAGCTAGCTTGGTTCCTTGCCGCTAGGCCCGCCGAGAACGACACACTACAAAAGCGCGGCGGGCATAAATGTGGGTTCGCACAGCGAACCCCAAGCCCTACAGAAAGCGGCCACCGCGTCGTGCTTGCGGTGGCCGCTCATGGTTCACGACTCGGACTGCGCTTAAATCCCGATCTTCACGATGCGCGCGGTCGAGATGGCCCGATCCACGGCGAGCGTGAGCTGCAACGTCTTCAGCCCGTCGAAGTAGTCGGACTTGACCAGCGACTGGTCCTGCTTCTCGACGGCTTTGAGGAAGGCTTTGTCTTCGATCTCGAAGATGTCGCCCTCGCCCTCAACCTTCTTCGGGCCGGCCTTCGAACCCGCGGTGTAGAGCGTCGCGTCATGGCCCCAGCCGGTGAACTCGGCGGCATGCTTGGGCGCGAAGACGCTCAGCGTCACCCCGCCGTGCGCACCGGAGGCGCAGCACGAATGCATGGTGGCGACGCCGCCGTTGGCCATCTTGATCGAGACCACGATGGCGTCCTCGATGGTGTAGCCGGGGATGTCGCGGTTGAAGCCCTGCGCCGCGAAGGCCGACACCTGCATCGGCTCGCCGCAGAGGTAGCGGAGGAGGTCGGCGGTGTGCGTGACCTGCTCGATGAACTGGCCGCCGCTCTTGTCCTTCTGGATCCACCACATGGAAATCGACACGTTGGGATCCGGGCGCGGCGGGCCGCCTATCCAGCCGCCCATCGCGAGCACGGGCGGATCCTCATCGAACATGGCCTTCGCCAACTGGACGCCCTTGCGGTAGCGGTTCATGTACGCGACGGCCGTCAGCAGGCCCTTCTCAGCGACGGCGTCGGCTATGCGGCGCGCCTGCTGGAGGCTGCGGTTGATCGGCTTCTCGACCATGAAGGGCACGCCATGCTCCACGCACGCAAGCTCGGCCGCGCCGTGGGCGAAGGGCGGCAGGCAGACCCATATGGCGTCGAGCTTGATCGAGTCGAGCATCTCGGCCGGAGTCTGAAACGCCTTGCCGCTGAACTCGTCAGCCGCCCGCTGCGCGCGATCGAGATCGACGTCGCAGAAGCCGAGCATCTTGGCGTTGGGCAACTTCGAAAGATGGGGGAAATGGGCGCGGGCTATGCCGCCGCATCCGATGAAACCTACGTTGAGCTTGGCCATCAGACTTCTCGCCTCCCGAGTTATCTGCTGCTATACTGCTGGAGAAGGGCCTAACGAGGGCGGATTGTACACCCGCCCGTCGCAGGCTGCCAGTAGCCGTTTCTCGGCCCCAGGGCCGTCAGCCTTCGAGGGAGGATGAGACCCCATGGCACGACGCCTTAAGCTCTCGCCCAGTTTCCTCCATCCGCTAGTCCTCGCGCTTCCCCTGCTCCTCACCGCAAACCTAGTTCACGCCAAGACGATGACGTGGGATCGCATCACGACAACGGTCCAGGTCCTGCCCAACGGCGACCTCGATGTGTCCGAGACCCGAAGCTACACCTTTGACGGCGAGTGGAACGGCAGCTATCGAACTCTCGACGTTCACGGGTGCGATGGCTTCAAGGACATCCAGCTCTGGGAGGGGAACCACCAGTATGTGCAGGGGTCGGTGCAGCACAAGGGCGGCTTCGTAATCGAACCTAAGGGCCAGAAGATACAGGTGCGCTGGCGGAGCCGGGAGGTGAGTGATCCCCCCTACGACCAGGCCCACCTCACGTTCATCCTCAAGTACAAGGCTATTGGCGCCGTGCGCGTGGGCGCCAAGGGTGACACCCTCAATTGGAATCCCATCGACCCCGATCGCGACGGCAGCGTGGGCAAGGGCCAAGTGATTGTGATCTTGCCGAAGCCGTACCCGCGCAGCGCGGTTAAGCTGCAACTGCCCCCGCGCGTGGCCATGCCGGAGCTGCCCGATCCGGTCCAGACCTTCTGGTACGGGGCAGAAAACGTGCCACCAGGTGGGACCTTGGAGTTCGAGGTGACGTGGCCACACGGCGATGTCACAGGGGGCGTGAGCGCCAAACGCATCTACCGCGAGAAGCTCTTCGCACCGCTATGGCTCCTGGAGATGATCGGCGCTCTCGTGCTGATCCTCGTCATCTGGTCGATCGCGGGCCGTGAGCCGCCTGTCGGCCCGATGGCTGAGTATCTTCCCGACCCGCCGTCCAACCTGCCCCCCGGTGAAGTCGGCTGTCTGTGCCACCAGAGCGCGGGCATACGCGAGGTGGTCGCCACCATCCTCGACCTCTCGCGCCGCGGGATCATGCGCATGGACAAGGTCGGGCCGGAGAAGGACGACCTCAGCTTCGTACGCGTCGGCAAAGATGACGACACGGTCACCGACTACGAAAAGTACATCCTCATGAGCCTCGCGATCCCCAACGTCGGCGATACCACCGCCCTCGACATCCTCCGCGACAAGTTCTACACGTCCGTAAGCAGCGCCTCGAACATGCTCCAGAACGCCGTGACCGGGCGCGGGTTCTGGCTTCACGCGCCGTCGGATGTACGGCTGGCTTACTGGGGCTACGCCTTTGCGGCGGGCGCCGGCTATCTCGGCTGGACGGCCAACCCGGCCGCCCTTGCACCCGACTCGACGATGGTGGTGAGAGGCGTCGCGGCCCTCCTGGGCGTCCTCTTGATTCTCATCCCGCTGGTTTCGCGCCACAGGCCCCTGGTTCACATCATCGCTGGCGTGGGGCTACTGCTCTGCGGCGCGGGGTACAACATCGGCGGCCTGCTCCAGGACACGCACACCGGGGTCCTCATCGCCGGCTCGATCCTCATCTTCCTGCTCGTGGGCATCGTGGGGTACTTCATGCCCCAGTACACGCAAAAGGGCGCCGAGGAGAAAGCCAAGTGGGCCGCCTTCGAGCGATACCTGCGAAGCCTGAGCCACTACGGCGGCCTGACCCGCGCTGAGGATATCCTCAATAAGTACTTGCCCTACGCCTACGCCTTCGGCATCCAGGACGACCTGGTCCGCGAGCTGTCGTCCGTGCAGGGCGTTCCCGCGCCCATCTGGATCGGCAACGGCTGGGGCACCTACGGCAGCCCGGGCTGGTCCGGAACGGGCGGTGCGGTCGGCGGGGCGGGCGGGGCGAACGTGCCCTCGCTCCAGGGCATCTCCGACAGCCTCCTCGGCGGGCTGCAGAGCATGAGCAATTCCCTCACCAGTC
>PMZA01000407.1 GCA_003170595.1 Armatimonadota bacterium | reverse complement strand
CCTTCCCGTCGTGGTGCGGCGGCATCGGTAGTTCGTGCCGTGGCCGTCCCAGCGAGAGTAGTGCCCGCTCGTCGCCCCTGGGCGACAGGCGGAGCGGAGCCCGAAGCCCAGGGCGGACATCTGGTCTGCACCACGAATCCTGGTTCATCTGGAAGGCGAGTGGTTGATGGTCATCCAGGAGCCTCGTTGGCCGGACGAGCATGGCCGGCCACGTCACGGGCCAGGCCGGGATCGGGGCAGGCGAGGGCCGGCCGGGTGAGTTTCCCAGTTGCCATACGCCTCGACGGAACACCGTAGCTCCTCGAACGCCTTGACCTGCTCATCCTCGCTGGGCAGGCGCACGATCCGACGCAGCCGCCGTTCGGTGAAGAAGACTTGCTGTTCGGTCGGCACGCTCAGCAGGTAGTCGAGTATCGGTCGTGGCAGACTGGCGATCTTAACCAGTTGGGTGACCCGGGTACCAGAGATGCCCCGGAGGCGGGCGATCTCGGTCTGGTTCCGGACGTTTCCGTCGTCGAGCATGCGCCTGAACATCAGGGCTGCCCGTATGGCGGATTCCCTTGTGGGGCATGGGCGGAGCCGCTCCTCCACCCTGTGGGCTTCAGGCCGGAACAGCGAGAAGGAAACCACCTCGGTGAGGTTCTTACAGTTGTACCGATTGGGCAGCCACTACGGGCCCCGAGGTCCTAACGACCTCGGGGCTCACTTCTTGAAGAGGTCATATTCGGGCCAGGCCGTCACCCGATCCGCGGCGCGATGGAGCGCCGGATCGATGTCATCGTAGGACAGCCCCGACGCGTCCGCCCGCTGGTTGAACACCGCCGCCCAGTTCAGTCCATCGTGGCGGCGCACCAGCAGCGTGAAGGTACCCGGCAGGCTCCCCGTGTGCCAGTGGTTCGCCTTCCCATCGCCCGTCGGCCGAACGAGCCAGCCGCAGCCATAGTACGCAGCCAGGGGCTTACCGCCGGCGTCATAGCCTGCCGAGCCCTGGGGGCGGGCGAACATCTCGGCCACGCTCTCCGGCTTCAGGATCGGACAGTGCGACGGGTCGTCGAACGCGCAGGCGAATCGCACCAGGTCCGACGCCGACGCGAGCCATCCTCCGTGCGCATCCATGGCCTCGAGGTAGAAGGTCCCGTACGGTGCCGGCACCTGCTTTGCCGGGTCGGGCCCCATCACGTCGCCGCCCATCCCCGGATCGTAGTAGGTGACCTCGCCCTCGGCACGCTCCTCGCGCAAGGTATGGCCGATCCTCATGCGGGTGATGCCGAGCGGCGCCAGAATCCGTTCCCGCACGAACTTCTCATACGGCATCCCTGACAGTTTCTCGACCAGCCTTCCCAGCACGCAGTAGCCGAAGTTCGAGTAGGCGTACGTCGATCCGGGGTCATGGTCGAGGGGAAAGCCCAGCGTGTACCTGATGATCTCCCACGGCCCGGCAGGCGACTTCGCGCCAAGGTCCTTCGCGATTTCGAGCGGGCGGAACATGGGGTCGAAGCTCTTGTCCCGGTCCCATCCGCCGGTATGCTGGAGCACCTCGCGGATGGTGATGGTCGCGAGGCGCGGGTCGGCCTTAGCGCCGGGGGAGAGGTGGGGCTTGACCTTGAGGATGTCGAAGATCGGCGTGTCGAGAGTGAGCTTGCCGTCCGAGTCCTGGATCAGTCGCATCACCGCCGCGGACGTGATCGGCTTTGAGATGCTGGCGATGCGGAAGAGGGCATCGGGCGCGACCTGCACCCGCGCCTCCTTATCCGCCCACCCATAGCCGCGGCTCAGGACCAGCTTGCCGCCACGGCTCACGGCCAGCGCCCCGCCGGGGATGTGGCGCGCCCGCATGTACGCGAGCATCTCATCGTCGAAGGGCTTCAAGGCTTCGTCGGGGTGCATGGTCGTGACCGGGATCGCCTCGGCCCCAGCATCGGCGCCGGCGCATGGGGGAGAGGCGCAGAGCACGACCGCCCCCGCGACGGCGACGCCCAGGATGCCCACGAGAAGACGCGCCTGCTCCATGAGGCCACACGTCCCTTACGCCGTCAGCGCTTACGACACCGCCGTCCCTCGCGCGTAGGACCGGCTTGATTTCACGATCCGCACCTTCACCGGCGCGCTGATGGTCTCAGGTTCGGGCACCTCGATGATCACGCCCTTCACCTGCGCCAGCAGCCCCTCGGTCGGCACGTTCAGCACGGCCTCCGGCCCGATGTCGATGAGGTCGCCCGCCGTCAGGAAGCCGTATTCCTTCTCCAGCTTCCGCACGTCGCCGGCGATGATCTCGAAGTGCTCGCGGTGGCGATTAGGATCGGCGCGCACCATGACCGCCCGCCCGACCTCCACCCTCTCCAGCCCCTCGACCAGTTCGCCATGCGGCCCGATGAGCGCGAGCGCCACCGGCGGATCGACCAGCACCACGAAGCCGCCGACCTTGCTCTCCGCCGCCCGCATCCTCAGCTCATTGACGATCCGCGTGGCAACCGTCGTAGGCTCCATGATCCGCCCCGACCCGTTGCACCACGGGCACGCCTCCATGAGCTGGTGGCCCAGCGACAGGTCGGTCCGCTTGCGCGTCATTTCCATGAGGCCCAGCCGCGTGATGTGCATGACCCGCGTGCGCATCCGGTCGTGATGCAGCGCCACGCGCATCGCGTCCAGCACGCGGTCGCGATGGTCGGGGCGATCCATGTCGATGAAGTCGATGACGATGATGCCGCCGATGTCGCGCAGCCTCAGCTGCCGCCCGATCTCATCGGCCGCCTCGAGGTTGGTCCGCAGGACCGTATCGGCCAGCGACGTCGGGCTGGTGAACCGCCCGCTGTTGACGTCGATGACCGTCAGCGCCTCGGTCTCCTCGATGCTCAGATGACCGCCGTGGGGAAGCCACACCCTCGGCCTCAGCGCCCGCTCGATCTCCTGCTCGACGCCATACTCGGTGAAGATCGGCTTCTGGCCCTCGTACAGCTCGACGCGATCCATCAGCGTCGGCGCCATGGTCTCCAGCAGCCGCAGCACTCGGTCGTGGGTCTCGCGATCGTCGATGACCATCTTGCGCACGCGCTGGTCCACCACGTCGCGCAGGATTTCGAAGACGAGGCTCAGGTCCTCATACAGCGTCGCCGGGGCCTTCGACTTCTCGGCCTTCTCGTCGATGGTCTCCCACGTTCTGGTGAGGAAGCGAAGGTCGGCCTGAAGCTCTGCCCGGCCGGCTCCCTGCGCGCGGGTGCGGACGATGCATCCCCAGCCCGCGGGCTTGACCCCGGCGGCGATGTCGCGCAGGCGATGCCGCTCGGTGTCATCCTCGATCTTCTTGGACACGCCGACGCCAGCCTGGCCGTCGCGCGTGAGGACGACGTAGCGCCCCGGCAGCGACAGCCGTGCCGTGGCCCGCGCGCCCTTGCTCTCGAGCGGGCCCTTCGTCACCTGTACGATGATCTCCTGACCTTTCTGCAGGACGTCGCCGATGCGCGGCAGCTTGGGGCTGCCTTCCTTCACCGGGTCGTAGGGCACCGCGTCGCCGACGTGGATGAACACGTTGCGTTCGATGCCACAGTCCACGAAAGCCGCGTCCAGAGCCGGCACGACATTCTCCACGCGGCCCTTGTAGATGTTGCCGACGACTGCCTGTTCGCGCTCGACGAGAAGCTCACACAGCCTCGAGCCTTCGAGGATTGCCACCCGCGTCTCGCGCGGCGAGACGTTGACGACGATGTCGGCCTGCTCGACGCCCGCGGCGCCGCCGGCCAGCACCTCTTCCTGCTCGTCCTCTGCCTTCTCCTTCCGAACGCCACCCCGTCGCCGGGGCTTGGCCCGCGAGGCACGTCCGCGTCTGGGCGGCGCCTCACCTTCTTCAGCTTCGGCTTCAGCCTCGGGCTCGACCTCGGCCTCGACGGGAGCCTCGACTTCGACGTCCTCAGCCGGGGCCTCCTCGGCCTCTTCAGCCGCGGCAGGCTTGGCCTTGCCACGACGTCTTCGTCGTGACGGCGGCTTCGATGAGGCAGCTTCCGCTTCACCCGAAGGCGTGGCGATTGGCTCCTCGGCCTCAACGACCGGGGTCTCCCTTGCCGCTACCTCGACGGGTGCCGCTTGCTCGACGAGTGCCGCCTGCTCGATCACGCGATCCGCACGCTCTTCGCGCTCTTCTTCCTCTTCCATCGCCGCGGCATGTGCAGCCAGAGCCGCCGCTATCTCGTCGGTAGGGGAGGGCTTGGGAGCGGGCCGACCCATCCGGCGCGCGGGCGGCTTGGGAGTCGGCGCGCCCAGGGGCTCCAGCCTCGCCGGCACATCGGCGCGGGCCGGCACTCTCGGCGCCCGGGGCGGCCTGGGTGCACGCGGCGGCCTCGGTGGCCTTGTCTCCGCGGGCGCCGCAGGTGGCACGGTTGGAACCGCGATCTCCAGCGTCGGCGTAGCGGCCGGCTTGGCCTTGGTACGCCTTCGTCGTCGCGACGACGGAGTTGGTCCGGGGAGATCTTCCTGCGAAGCGTCGACCGTCGCCGGCGCGGCACTCACGGGTTCGGGCCGAGCCACGGGCTCAGCCGCACCCTCGCTCGCCGCCGATGCCACGGCACCCGCCGGCTTGCGCCGTCGTCTGCGTCTGGCCGGCTTAGCCGCTGCGCCTTCCGGCCCATCCTGCGCCGGAGGGTCAGAGTGTGTGGATTCAGCCGCTTCAGCGTGCGATGCGGTCTCAGGGGTCGCCTCAGCGACCCCCTCCTGCACGCCCGCCGCACCCGCCGGCTTGCGACGGTGTCGCCGCCGGGGCGGATGCCTCCGCTCAGTTCCTGCTCCCGCTTCCGTTACTTCATCTCGCGGGCTGCCGTCATCACGTGTTCGTCGATCTTGTCCTGTGCTCGTTTGAATTGCACCTCACAAAGTTTCGCATAGAGCCCCCCGGCCGTCGCCAGTTCAGCGTGCGTCCCGCGCTCCACGACCCGTCCCTGATCCAGGACGATGATCTGGTCCGCGTTCATCACGGTGGACAGCCGGTGCGCTATTATGAACGTCGTCCGGTCCTTCATTAGCCTTTCAAGCGCTTCCTGGATCAGCGCCTCCGACTCCGAGTCCAGCTCGGCCGTCGCCTCATCCAGGATAAGAATCCTCGGGTCACGCAGCAGCGCCCGGGCGATGGCGATCCTCTGCCTCTGACCGCCCGACAGCCTCGTCCCACGCTCGCCCACGACCGTCTCGTACCCGTCAGGGAACTCCATGATGAAGTCGTGCGAATTGGCCGCCATCGCTGCCCGCACAACTTCCTCGTCCGTCGCTTCCGGCCGCCCGTAGCGGATGTTATCCCGGAGCGTCCCCGAGAACAGGAAGTTCTCCTGCAGCACCATGCCGATGTTCCGCCGCAGGAACTGGCTGCTGATCGTCGGCAGCTCTACCCCGTCGATCAGCACCCGCCCCTCGGTCGGGTCGTAGAACCGCGGTATCAGGTGGACGATGGTCGTCTTGCCCGACCCCGACGGCCCCACGAAGGCCACCACCTTCCCCGGCTCGGCGGTCAGCGAAATGTCTTCCAGCACCCACTCGCCCGGCTCGTACGCGAACCACACGTTCTCCAGTTCGACGTAGCCCTTGAGTTCCGTCAGCCGCGCCGGATCCTTCGCGTCCTCCAGATCGGGCACCGTGTCCAGCGTCTCGAAGATGTGCTCGATCGACGCCAAGACCCAGTTCAGCGTGTCATTCACCGTCACCAGCGCAATCACCGGGCCGTACAGCATCCCAAGCCACTGGTTGAAGGCCATCAGATCGCCCAGGCTCATGGTCCCGGAGTTGACCATCTTCATGCCGCCGAAGTACAGGACCGCCGTGGCCGCGAGGCCCGTAAGCAAGCCCGATATCACGCCCAGCATCGTCCGCAGCCGCGCCAGCCGTATCTGCAGGTTCACGCCGTTGCGCAGTTCCTGCACGAACCGCATGGCCTCGTGCTGCTCCCGCGCGAAAGCCTTCACCACACGGATGCCCGATACGGACTCCGACAAGATGCCGTAGACCTCGCCGTACTGGTCCCGCGCCTCCTCGGCCGCCCGCCGGATCGGCTTCTGGAACATCATGAAGTTGACCACATAGATCGGCAGCACGCACACGCCGATGGCCGCCAGGCCCGGGTTCTTGATGAGGAGGACCGTCAGCACCCCAACCAGGGTGACGACGTTCGCCAGCATGTCCACCAGTCCGCCCGCCAGCGCGTACTGTACGGCGTCCACATCGTAAAGCACCCGCTGCATGACACGCCCGTGGCTCTGCTTCTCGAACCACCGCATCGACAGCCGCTGGATATGGCGGAAAAGCTGGGAGCGCAGGTCGAAGATCGCCCGGTTTCCCACGAAGGCCAGGATCATCGCCCTCGAGTAGTTGATGATGGCGCCCGAGATCTGCAGGCCCAACATCAGCGCAACGATTTCGTAGAAGAGGATGAACTTCTCGTGGGGCAAGGCCTGGCCCTTCACGTGCTGGCCGCCAAAGTTATCCACCAGCATCTTCGTGATATACGGGCTAACCATGCCTATGCCCGTGGTCACGAAGACAAGGGAGAGGGCAAGCAGCAGCCGCCACTTATAGCGGCGTGTGAACTGGGTCAGTCTCAGGAAAAGCCCCATCTACGCCTCAGCCGGTTGCGCCGGCGTCCTCGCCCATGTGCTGCAAGGTGTGCTACGACTTGGAGGCCGTTTCAAGACCCCGTCCCACCCACCGGCTACACCAACCACCTCAGCGGTCTTGGAACGACTTCCGGCATTATACCTCTTACCGCCGTAAAGCACGACAACCCCAACCGCCTCGCCTGGTTTGTTCGTCTCGTGGCAGGGCCGCACATATTGGCACCACGCCCCCTGCTTGTCATCCTGAGGGAGACGATTTGTGTCGACCGAAGGATCTCCCTTTTTCGTCAGGCTACCGGCGACGGGGCACGTGTACCTCCCCGAAGAAATGAGATCCTTCGTCGGCCACCTAAGCATGGCCTCCTCAGGATGACATTCTTGGCAGACCGGTGCCGGGGCCAGGTAGCGGCCCATTTCGTCCATGGCCTTCAGCCTGCAGCGGCGGTCTGCAGGACCGCCTGGGGGTGGATGCGTGGTGGGTCTTCGCTATGGCTGCGTGCTTGTCATCCTTCGGCGGCATCTGCTCTCCAAAGCTTGTCATCCTGAGGGAGACGGTTTGTGTCGACCGAAGGATCTCCTTTTGGCTTGTTCGTGTGCGTAACCGGCGTCGGCCATCGACAAAAGAAGATCCTTCGGTCGCGGCAAAGAAACGCCTCTCCCTCAGGATGACATTCTTGGCAGACCGGTGCCGGGGCCAGGTAGCGGGCCTTCGGCGGCATCGGCTCTCCAAAGCTTGTCATCCTGAGGGAGCGGGCGCCTTTCCCGCGACTTAGCGACGCCCTGCGTCGCAAGGACCTAGTTTTCGTCCTCAGCCACGCCTGCTTAGCAGAGGATACTTACGCTCCCCATCGAACCCATCCCTCGGAGGCGATTGCCGTGATCGACTGCCACTTGCACATCGGCCACCTCGGCCGCACGCCCGACCAGACCCTCGCCCACATCCGCGGCCTCGACTGCGCCGCCGCCTGCATCCTTCCCATCGAGGGCTACGACTGCGACGACGTCACGCACTCCACCGATGCCGTCCTCGACCTCTACTCCCGCGCGCCCGATATCGTGATCCCCTTCGCCAGCGTCGACCCGCGAACCGACGGCGCCCTCGCCCGCCTGGAGAAACTCGCCGCCGCCGGTTGCCGAGGCTTCGGCGAGCAGAAGATCCGCATGCCCGTCGACGACCCGCGCAACGTCGAGGTCTACCGCCTCGCCGGCGATCTCGGCCTTCCGGTCACGGTCCACCTCGAGGAGCACAACTACAATACCGGCGTGCTCAACTTCGAGCGCCTCCTCGAGAGCCTTCCGGGCACGATCTTCGTCGGCCACGCGCAGAGCTTCTGGGCCTACCTCGAACCCTCGCCCGATCCTGTGAACGGCTACCCGACGGGCCCCATCTCTGAGCCTGGCCCGACGATGCGCTGGCTCCTCGACTACCCCAACCTCTACGGCGACCTCTCGGCGGGGTCGGGGCTCAACGGCCTCACCCGCGACGAGGACTTCACGCGCGAGATGCTGCTGGGCCGCGCGTGGCACAAGCTCCTCTGGGCGACCGACTGCCCGTGCACCGACGGCCACGGCGCGGACTGGGTGGAGGAGTGCACAGGACGGCTATCGCGCCCTGCGGTCGAGCGCCTGGCCCCATCACCCGAGGCGGCGCAAGCAGTCCTCCATGACAACGCCGCCCGCCTCTACCGCTGGCCCGCCTAGCTACCGGTTTTCGCCTTCTGTAGGGCGGGGATTTATCCCCGCCGCGTCTGCCGTCCCCGCCGCGTCTGCCGTCGTTCTCGTCGGCGGGGATGAATCCCCGCCCTACA
>PMZA01000053.1 GCA_003170595.1 Armatimonadota bacterium | reverse complement strand
GGCCTACACCGGTCGTGAGGCGACGGACCTGGACCGGCCGGGCGAGGTCGATGCGGCTGCGGGGAGCAAGGTCACGCTGAGGGCGTCGTTCGCCGACTGTGCGCGCGTTGAGGCGCGGGTGGGTGATGCGAAGAAGAGCGCCGACGGTAGCGACGTTGAGGTCGAGGCGGTCGTGAGGAAGGGTGGCACGTGGGAGATCGATGCGAGCGGGCCGCTTAGTCGGTCGACGCGGGTGGGGCCGTTCGCGCTGAGGGTTGTGGGCGATGCGCGGCCTGAGGTGAGGCTGGTCAAGCCGGATGCGGATGTGGCGATGGCTGAGCCCGAGGCGGTCCAGGTCGCGATCGAGGCGAAGGATGACTACGGGCTGAGCCGCGTGGCCGTCGAATGGCGAGTGGAAGGACGCGGATCGTGGAAGGCGATAGAGGTGAGCGGGGCGGGCGGGAAGGCGTACAGCGGTGAGGTCACGCTAGACCTGCGGCCGATGGGGCTGGGCGGCGGTGATGCGGTCGAGGTCAGGGCGGCGGCGACGGACGACGATGCGGTGAGTGGGCCGAAGACGGCGTACTCGGAGACGCGCAGGGTGAGCATCGGCGGGGCGAAGGATGAGGCGCGCAAGCCCGTGACCGCCATCGAGGAGGCGGCGGCGAGAGAGGAGGATGCGTGGCAGCGGCTGCGGCAAAGCGTCGACGAGATGGGCCAGCAGATCCAGCAACTTGAGCAACAGGCGCAGGCCCAGAGCGGTGGCAGCGGCGCGATGTCGGCTGAGCAGAAGGCGCAGATGGAAGACATGGCGCGCGGGATCGAGAAGTCGGCGGGCGAGGTCAAGCAGGCGATGGCCGACGCTGAGGCGCGGAGGAAGATGGGCGACCTGGTCGACCAGGCGATGATGGATAAGGTTGCGGAGCTGAACAAGTTGGCGGCGGAGGTCCTCGACAAGGACCTGAAGGCGGCGATCGAAAAGCTACGCGAGATGATGAAGGAAAGCCGGGCGGGAGCGATGAGGGAGGATGCGCAGAAGCTGCGGGAGCTGCAAGAAAAGCTCATGCGCGACCTCGACCGGACAGTGGAGCTGTTGAAGCGGGCGAAGGTCGAGGCGGTGCTCGATGCCCTGCAGAAGAGGATTGAGGAGCTGGCTCAAAGGCAACAGGACGTGCTCGACAAGACGAAGCAGATGAAGCCCGGGGACGCGGCTGCGAAGCCTCAGGCCGACAAGCAGGGCGAGCTTGCGCGTGACACCGAGCCGGTCGCTGAACAGATGAAGGCGGCGAGCGAGAAGGCGGCCGAGGTCGATGAGGATGCGGCCCGAAGGCTGAGGGATGCGGCGGCGGAAATGAGTAAGGCGAACCCCCAGGGGCAGATGAGGAAGGCTGAGCAGTCGCTGGCGCAGGGTGAGCCGAGGAGCGCTGAACCACAAGAACAGGGGGCGCTGCAGGCTCTGCGGCGGGCGGCAGGTCAGGCGGCCGATGCCCGTCAGCAGGCGATGGGCAAGCAGCGAAGAGAGATGCAGGCGCAAGCCGCGAAGGCCGCGGCCGAGGCGATGGCGCTCGCGCAGGCTCAGGCGCAGGCAATGCAACAGACCGCGGGCCTCGCGCGGCGTGGGCAGGACAAGATCCAGCAAAAGGGGCAGCTCGATCGCATGGCCGGGCGGCAAGAGGCAATGGCGCAAGGCGCGGACAAGACTGCGCAGCGGCTGCGCGATCTCTCGCAGAAAACGCCGGCCGCGGCGCCGGAGCTTGCGGCGAGGATGGACGCCGCCGCCGAAGCCATGCGCGACGCCGGGCGGAAGGTGCAAGGCGGGGAGGGCATGGCCGCGCAGATGGCGCAGCGCAACGCGCTCGCTGAGCTGAACCAGCTTGCGGCGGACATGGCGAGGCTGCAGCAGGCGATGAGCAAGGGGTCGGCCGGGGGCGACATCGCCGACCTGCTCAAACAGCTCGAGCAGATGGCCGAACAACAGAGGCAGCTCAATGCGCAGGCGCAGCAGTCGGGCGACGGCAGCCCGATGCTCGGGCAGCTTGGCGACGAACAGGCGATGCTCGGCGAGGCCATGCAAAAACTCATGCAGGGCGACGGGGGCGGACAGCTTGCCGATAAGCTGGGCGGCGTCGGGCAAGACATGGACGACACCGCGCGGGACCTGCACCAACAACACCTCGGGGCGGAGACCAAGACCCGTCAACGCGACATCCTGCGGAAGATGCTCGACGCCCAACAGTCAATGTATACGCGCGAACGGGAAAGCCGCGAGCGGGTGGCTGAACGACCGAAGGCGTACAAGGCGGCTGCGAGCCCGCCGGCGGTGCATAGCAGTGAGGCGCCGAAGCTGAAGCTGCCGAAGGCAGAGGAGACGGCGACGTTCGGTGTGCCTGACGAGTACAGGGATGCGGCGGCGGCGTATGAGAGGAGAGTTGGCGGAGGAAAGTAGAGAGAAGGAGAAGAGCAAAGGCCAAACCGTGGGGCTCTGCCCCACACCCCGCTGGAGGAGCCTGCTCCTCCAGACCTCCTACGCTGCCTGCGGCAGTTGACTCGCGAGGGGAGGTGGAGCGCAGCGGGGCGTTGGAGCCGCGAGCGATGGGCGGGAAGGCGCGGAAGGCGAAAGGTACAAGCGCTTGCGCGAAATCCGGTCCGTGCCTGCGGCACGCCCCCGTCGATTTCGCGCAAGCGGGTTGTTCGCACCGGGGGCAAAGAGCCCCCGGACCCTGGAAAAGCGAAGAGCGACGGCTGATGCCGTCGCTCAGTGAAAGAAGAGGGCGAGGCAGAACCAGAGCTCAGTGAAAGCAAAGGAGAGAGACGATGATTGCTGCGCTGATGATGATCGCGCTGTGCGGGCAGCCGTGGCCGAAAACCATGGGCTATCCGGGCCGGTTCAGTACGCTGCGTGACGCCGCTACCAAGCCCACGATGACCGCCAATGGCGCGTATACCCTCGACACCGAGCGGGTGCTGAAGGTCCAGGCCCAGGTGCCCAAACGCGCGGGGCAGGTATACGGCCAGCGGGTCTATGCCGGGTCGATGAGCCTCTATACGCCCGCCAACCACTTCCAGATGGACCTCCCCGATGCGGCGAGAGTCACGCGCGTCGAGTGGCCCGGGCAGTGGAGCGCGAGGGTCACGCAGACCGTCACTGAGGGCGAGTGGACGGGCGAGATGAGCGTGGACATGGCGGCTGATGATCCGGCGCTGGGGTTTACGTTGCGAAGGATCAAGGGCGGAGGGGCGCTGAGCGCGGGGCTGATCGGCTGGGGATGGCTGAAGGCGATCGCGCCGACGGACTGGCTGGCCGATGATCAGGATCTGACAAGGAAGGCCGGCGCGGCGATGCAGATCAACCCGAAGAACGCGGCCGCGATGGGCCTGCTCTTCCAGGGGGAGGGCGGGTACATGGGGGCGCTGCGGTTCACGCCCTCGCCCGTGGCGATGAGCGTCAACGACGATGGGCTCACGTGGAGCTACCGGCCGAACGTTCAGGAGGCGCGGGTGACGTACGTGATCTTCCCCGCCACGCCGGCGCTGTCGGACATCGATATCCTCGTCGACCGGCTGACCGATGGGCCGCATCCGCTGCGGCAGAGCTTCGGGTGCGAGGGTGGGGCGGCGGGCAAGCCGTGGGTGGAGATGGAGGCGGAGGGCGCTGAAGGGATGGTGCTGCCGGCGTCGCTGGCGGATTTCGTGAAGGGAAAGTCGGTGCCGCTGGCTGAGGGGACGGCGAAGTTCGTGGACGGCAAGCAGGTGCGGATCGGGCTGGATGAGCCGCCGCTGCTGGAGAAGATTACGCCGGAGTTCAAGGCGGTGCCGGATGCGAACCGGAAGAAGATCGAGGCGTGGGCGAGGGAGATCATCGCTCACCAATTGCCCAACGGGGCGTTCAGCTTCGGGCTCGAGCGCGGGTTCTACGATGGGCTGACGTGCGCCGCGCTGGCGGATGTCATGGGCGTCGTCGGGCCGGACGTGAAGGCTGAGATCGATAAGGCTATCGAGAAGGGCCTGGGGCATCTGTGGGGAGATCAGCCTGAGAGCAAGGCGTGGCCGGGCGTGAAGGAGGCGCCGGAGCAGGCCGGGTACTTCGGGCTATGCGTCGATTACCCTGAGATCGAGGCGTGCGTGCTGCAGGCGACGGCGATCTATGCGGCGCAAGGGCATAAGGAGTATGCGGTCAAGCGATGGGCGCAGATACAGAAGCAATTCGAGCAACTGCGCTGGTTCTACGATGTGACCGGGATTGCGCTCGCCGCGCCGGGGCCGGCGTACTGGCACGTCATCGCCGAGAGCGCGGTGGGCGGGTACCTGGGCTGGCAGGCGATGTACCACCTGGCGCTCATGGCCGATCAGCCTGCGTTCGCCGAGGAGGCGAAGGCGAGGGCGTCGCTCGCGTACAAGGCGTGGCAGACGATGTTCCGCTGGCGCGAGGAATTCGGCGAGCCGAAGGGCGTCGTCAACGGGATCAACATGCAGCAGGTCGAGTGCTGGACCGAGCCGGCGTGGGCGTATGCGCAGACGACGTGGTTCACGGTGATGCCGGGGTTCGCGCTGCCGAAAGACGATAGCTTCGGCATATGGCGGTCGCTGCGCACGCAGCCGTGGTGGGAGTGGACCGGGAAACTGAAGAGCACCCAGCGCGCGTACGATGCGTGCAACGCGGTGGCGCTGATGCGGGCGGGGTACGGCGATGAGGTCAAGGCGCACTGGGCGGAGGTCAGCGCGAGGCCGTTCCACTGGGATGACTTCGACCAGGCGCCGGCGATGTCGATGGCGGCGGAGGCGTGGCTCAGTGGGGCTCCGCCCCCCTAAGAACCCCCTGGGTCGGGGACTCTGCCCCCGACACCCCCGCTGGGGGAGCCCGCTCCTCCAGACCTCCTACGCCGCCTACGGCGGCTGACTCGCGCCGCAGGCACCTCGCCCTCGGGTCGTCTCGCCGCGAGCGATGGGTGGACACCTGTGAGCGCCCCTCCGCAAACCAAGCAAGGAAAGACGAGCCAGACCACAAACCACGCGAGAACCCTTCAGTGAAGGCGGGCGATGAGGGTGGATTCGTTCATGGGGCGGAGGGAGATGCGGAGGACGCCGTGCGCCCACGTCCAGCCGTCCGCCGTGCCGGTCAACGAGCGTTCATCGAGCTGCGGCACAGCGTGGCCGTTGAGCAGGACCTGCGCCGGTGCGGCGTCGACCCCGAGGACTTCCCACGTCACGCGCTCGAGCCACGGCTTGAGTTCGCCGCCGGGATAACCGAGCGCCAGAAGGATATGGTCGGCCGTGCGTTGGACCTTCACCGGCCAGCGCCAGCTTTGCCCCTCGAGGTAGGCCGTCGACTCCCCGTCATCGTCGTAGAGTTCATAGTCGGAGGCGGCCGCGGCCGGCCAGCAGACCAGGCGCAGGGACGTCCAGCGCGAGAAGGCGTCGGCGCCGCCGGTGAGCATCGGGACGATCGCGCCCTCGCGGAGGAAGAGCGGGATGTGGGCGAGGGGGACGTGCGTGCGGATCGTGCGGCCGCCGTCGTGGACCTCGCCCGTCCACCAATCGCGCCACTGGCCGGGCGGAAGGTAGACGTCGCGCTCATCGCCGGAGGGCAGCGGGGCGACAAGCATCCAGCGGCCGAAGAGGTACTCGTCATCGATGGCGCGGGAGGCGGGGTCGTCCTGGAAATCGACGACGAGGGCGCGGGTGAGACCGAGGCCGGTGCGGGCCTGGGCTTCCCACGAGGCATAGATGTAAGGGAGGAGGGATTGGCGGAGGCCGGCGGCTTCGCGGAAGGCGGCCTCGGCCTCGGGGCCGCAATCCCAGGGGGTGCTGCCGGAAGCCCAGGCGTTGATCATCGCGAGCCAGGAAAGGAAGACGACCTGGCTGCGGCGGACGTAGTCGATGGGCTCGACGACATCGCGGACCTCGGGGCACCAGGGCGTGCAGGCGAAGCCGGCGTTGGGCAGGAGGCGGACGTATTCGCGGAAGCCGTAGAGGTCGGAGTAGTTGCAGGTGGCGTCGGCCTGGCCGCCGGCGTAGTTCGCGCGGCAGAGGAAGTAGCTGCGCCGGCCGCGTCCCTCGAAGGCCTCGTGCATCGTGCGCGAGTAAAGGTAGCCGAGGACGTTGTGGTACTGGGCGCCGGTGAGGCCGGAGGGAAGGCGGGCGTCGTCGGGGAGTGACCAGCCGTCGGTGAAGTCTGAGCCGTCGCATTCGTCGAGCTTGTAGCCGGAGACGCCGAGGGAGATGTGCTCCTTCTCGTGAAGGCCGAGGAAGATCTCGCGGGCGCGGGGGAGCGTAAAGTCGGGGACGAGGCCGCCCCAGACGGTTTTGTCCGCGGCGAGATGCTCGTCGAGGAGAGGCTTGTGGATGGGCGAGGCCTCGTGGACGTAGGCGTGCTCCCAGAGGTTGAGGCGGACGCCGCGATCGGTGCACCACTTAACGAAGGCGGCGGGGTCGGGCCACTGGTCGGTGTTCCACATGTAGGAGCACGGGTAGGAGTGCGTCTGCCAGGAAGGCTCGAGGCCGAGGACCTGGATGGGGAGGTTCTGCGCGCGGAAATCCTCGACGACCGACTTGACCTTCGCCTCGTCCCAGCCGGACTTCGGGCGATACCAGAAGCCGAGGCCCCACTTGGGCGGAAGGGCCGGGCGGCCGGTGAGGGCGAGGTAGGCGCGGACCTGATCGCGGAGGGTGCCCGCGAGGAGGAAGACTTCGGCGGCGCGGCCGGAGACCTCCACCCACCAGGAAGCGGGGTCATCGCAGCCGAGATCCCACCAGGTGTACTCGTGCGTGTTGACGAGGACGCCGTACCCGCGAGTGGAGAGAAGAAGCGGGACGACGACGTGGGCGTTGCCGGAGTCGTCGCGCGGGTCGGCGTTGATCTTCAGGAAGCGGGCGTGACCGCGCTGACGTAGGGACGAAAGCTGGAGGCCGAGGCCGTAAAGATCCTCGCCGGGGCGGAGGGTGAAACGCAGGCGGAAGTGGCCGGGGTTGGCGGGCGATGGGGCGACGGAGACGAGGATGGCGCCGTCGGGGGAGAGGGCGTCGAGTACGCCGCCGTCGCGATGAAAGCGGAGGCGGAGGTAGTCGTCGTGGCGACAGAAGAGACGGGCGGTCGAGTCGTCGTGGGCGGCGGCCAAGCCCCCGAAGACGCCGGGGGCGGGCTGAAGGGAAGGGAGCGGGCAGGATGGGGTGGCACCGGATTCGCCGAAGGTGACGCGGGCCGCACGCGGTGACCAGAAGGATGCGGTCATGTGGCCCGAGGCGAAGGTGGCGGTGAGGGCGGCGAGAGTGGGGTCGGTCGGGGATGCGGTGGCGTTGAAGGAACTGACGGGGCCGAGAGGGTTGGGGTTGTCGGATGCAAGGGACATGGCGGAAAGGCCTCCAAGGGAAAGGAGTAGGGCGAGCATGGAAAGCGATAAGTGGCGCGATGGGCGCATGGTCGTAAGAGAAAGGCAAAGGCGAAAGGCAAAGACGCCACCACAGCGCAAGGTCGTCTCCGCGGCCACCTCAGGTCCTTCGCGCGAGGCTTTGTGCCACGGGCGGTGGGTTGTGCGCTTCCTTCGACAGGCTCAGGACAGGCAGGATGACGGCGAACAGCGGAAGAGCAGCAAAGCAAAGGCGGAAAGCAGGGCCGGATTCGCGAGGACGCGGGGAACGCGTCCTCACTGATTCGGCCCCTCCGAAAAGCCAAGCAACGACTCTAGGGGATTGGGTGGAGTTGCGGAAGGTAGGAGGTGAGGTCCAGGCGAGCGTTGGGAGTGAGAAGGAAAGGAGAAGAAAGCGTGATGAGTGGAGAGTTGCCGTCGGCCGCGATGTGAGTGATGGAAAGGCCGGGCTTGAAAACCTTCGTGATGGTGAGCGTCAGCTGCTTGTCCGGCGTCCAGTCGAGCCAGCCCCACCACTCGGACATGAAGATCGGGACGTGGAGTTCGGTCGCACCGGAGGGAAGGCGCGGGCTGAGATAGAGCGTGCCCGAGATGAGGTCCGCCGACGCGCCGGTCAGGGCCGGAAGGACGTGCCAGCTCGCCGGGCAGGTCATGTACGAGCGGAGCCCGCCCTCGTGCGCCGAAGGCGAGGAGTAGCAGAGCGGCTCATGCCACGGGTCGTGGTTGATCGTCCACGTCGCCTCGTAGGCGCGATGGAGGACGTCGAGGCCCTGATCGATGAAGCCGCGGTAGATCAGCTCGCAGCCGAGGTACGGCTCCTCCTGAAGAAAGAAGCAGGTGGACGTCGCGAGGAAGCCGTCGGGCGTGACCTCCATCGGCGGGATCGGGTAGAAGGGATCCAGGTGGCGAGAAATGAGGGCGGAGCACTCCTTGTCCGCGATGCCCGGGGGCAAGGTGTCGGGGAGGGCGGCGATGCGTGCGAGCCAATCGCCGGCGAGGGAGGCGACGAAGGAATTGGGGATGCGGTCGGCGTCGGAAGGGGCGGCGCCGTTGAGGGGCGGGCGCGACCACTTCATGAAGAACTCGCCGTTCCACAGATTGTGCATGACCGACTCCTGCACGGCGGCGAAACGCTTGTGATAGACGGAGGCGGAGGATGTGTCGCCGAGGAGGGTGGCCGCGTGTTCTCCCGCGAGGAGTGCGCCGAGGTAGCAGGAGGCTGAGTAGATGAAGGCGCCGCGCGGCATCTGCTCGTAATCGTAGGTACTGCCGCCCTCGGGAAGGAGGTCGCCATCGGTGTCGGCGGCGGCGAGGAAGTCGAGGGCGGAGCGAAGGTTGGGGTAAAGGTCGGCGAGGAGTTGCTTGTCGCCGCGCCAGAGGGCGAGCTTGTAGACCTGGAGGATGAAGCCGCAGGAAAGGTCGGGCCAGTCGGTGATGCCGTAACCGACGTTGGGGTCGCCGACGACCTCGTTGATGTTGCCGACGAAATGCGTGATGCGACCGTCGCCGCGCTGGCACTGGGCGAAGAGGCGGAGCTCGGCCTCGTCGAGTTCGGGGAACATCTGCAGGTAGAAGGCGTGGGCGGCCATGCGCTGATCCATCGTGCCGAGGGCGCCGCCCATGTCGATGGGGCTCTCGAAGACCGTGAAGCGGCCGTCGCGCGTGAGGACGGTGTCGGAGAACATCGTGTAGGCGTCGTTGAGAAGCTTGACCTTGAGCCACGCCGGGAGCGAGGAGGAGAGAATCGGGCGGCGCCATTCGTCGGTGGCGGACCAGAGGCGGTCGGCGTTATCGGCGACGTAGGTGGCGACGCTGGCGGCCGTGAAGAAGCGGCGCTCGTACCAGTGGCCGACGTCTTCGGTGGCGGTCGTGGCGCCGATGTCGCGGGCGAAGGCGGTGGCTGAGGCGCCGGTGAGCGGGAGGGCTTTCTCGTCCGCGCCGAAAACGAGGAGTTCGTGAATCGACCACCACCAGTAGTCCGTGCGGCCCAACTGCTCGAGGCGGAGGACGCGGAGGTCGGTCGGGGGGAGAGTGACCTGCAGGAGGCCGCCGCGGGCGGATGCCTCGCACTGGGCGGGCGTGAACTCGACGATCGGGCGGAAGGACTGGCCGTCCGTCGACCCGTAGACTCGGAGGCCGCGAGGCCAGTCGTTGAGAGACTTGCGGATGTCGATGACGAAGCCCGAGACGGTGGTGGGCCTGGGGAGGCGGAGGTCGAAAAGCTCGCCGGGGATCATGGGGCGGCCGAGCGTCCAGCGGGTATCGGGCTTGCCGTCGATCGCCAGGTCGGCGGAGGCCCTGCGCTCGGAGAGGCTCGGGAGTTCGCGCTGGACCTTGTGCTCGGTGATGAGATGCGGAAGGAACCACGTGAGCACAAAGCGCTGCGAGACCTGCGTCACACCGGCGGGAAGGCGGAGGTGGACGACGACCGCGCCGGCCGGGCGCTTCGCAAGCGGGGCTGAGTCGGCCGGGGGCGGCGGAAGGGCGCCGGACGATGAGAAGCGATCCCACCAGGAAGGCGTGTCGGCGGCGGCATCCCAGACGGGAAAGACGTTGATGCGGCGCTGGACCGCCGGGTCTGCGAAAGCTGCGCCGTCGGCCGCGAGGAAGTAGTCGCCGACCGTGTTCTGGCGGCGGTCGGGGTAATGCTGCGAGGTCGTGAAGCGCAGGCCGGTGAGCGACTTCTGCTGGAGGAAGGCCTGGCGGTTGGTGCCGTAGCTCTCCCACGTCGCACCGCCTCCGCCACCGAAGCCGAGGAGGTTGGGCCAGGATAGAAGGAGGCTGACGTCGAGGTCGGAGGCGGGGGCTCCCGGGCGGCGGGAAACAGTGAAATCGAAGACCGCAGCCGGGAGCGAGCTGTCGTCGACGTTGCGTGGAATCAGCGAGGACCACGCGCGGACGGCGACGTTCACCGGCAGGCGGTCATCGCCAAACGAAAGACGTGCCTCGGGCCACAGGCCGCGGAAGTTGACGTGGCGAACATTCGCCACCGACTTGAACTCGTCGCCGCTGCCCAAACGGAGAATACATGCGGAGCCCTTGCCGCCGACGGGCCCGGCGTAGGCCGCCATCAACCCACCGCGCAGGAAACCTGTCGGGCGGTCCCAGTTGTTGTTGATCGTCGCCGCGCCGAAGCCGCCATCGGTGAGGACCTCGATCGCGCCGCAGCCAATCCCGCCGAGAGGCATGCCCGAAGACCAACGCTCATCGGCAACGAGGCCGACGGAAGCGTCGGGCTGCGCCGCCGCGGTCGCTGCGGACGTGGCTGCGAAGGCCAGAGCAAGGACAAGGGCACTGGATCGAGTGATCATCGGCGAAAGGCTCCAAGAGAAAGCAAAGACGAACCTCGGGGCTCTGCCCCGAACCCCGCAGGGGCCGCGGGCCCCTGACCCCGCGCCGCGCGTAGCGCGGCTTCCTCGCGAGGCAGGCTTAGATGAAGGCGGACGTTGGAGCCGCGAGCGATAGGCCGAAGGCGCGGAAGGCGAAAGCGAAAGGTACAGGCGCTTGTGCGAGATCATCATGCGCGCGTACCGCGCACCTGACGATTTCGCGCAAGCGGGTTGTTCGCACCGGGGGCAAAAGCCCCCGGATCCTGGAAGGGCGAAGAGCGACGGCCACGCCGTCGCTCAGTGAAGGCTAAGGCGCTAAGGAATTCGAGGGGGAAGGCCTCATCCCTCTCGCAAGGCGCGGCGGCGTATAATGTGGCGACCGATATCGGGGAGGGAAGGGTAATGAGGACAAGCAAGGTAAGGATCGCAATCATTGCGGCGCTGGTAGTGGCAGGCGTTGGGCGGGCCGCTGATCAGACCGTAGCCGTCTACGTCGACGGGAAGCTGCTCAAGTGCACGCCCGCCGCGATCGTGCGCGACGGCGTCACCTACGTGCCCCTGCGCGCCGCCGCAGACGCCGTCAAGGGAGAGGTCACCTGGCAGCCCAAGGCGCAGATGGCCGTCGTCTGCCGCGGCGGGCAGTGCGTGCCCATCAAGAAGAGCCAGTGCATCGAGGTCGGCGGGAGCCTGCTCGTGCCGCTCAAGATCGTCGGGACCGCGCTGAAGTGCGGGGTCCGGTGGGACGCGAAAAGCAAGAGCGTAAGGCTAAGCACCAAAGAGTAGAGCAAAGGCAGAGCGAAACCGTCGGGCTAGTCCCCACCCTTCTGCGTTCCCAGGAGGCGGTGATAGCGGACGTGAAGGAACGGGCCGGATTCGAAAGCGCACGCCTGACGGCGTGCGCTTTCTGGTTCGACCCCTCCACAGGCAGGAATCCGATGGAGGTGAGGTTGGCGCGAGGTTGGGGGGCGAGGCATAATGGGGGCGCCAGGTAAGGGAGGCGGCAGCGTATGGCCGGGCTACAGGGCTTCACGGGCATCGAGTGGTACGACGCAGCCCTCCGAGTCTTCCTCGGGCTGCTCATGGGGATGATCGTCGGCGTCGAACGTGAACGCGCCGGACGCCCCGCGGGCATGCGCACCCAGGGCCTCGTGGCCCTCGGATCGGCGATGTACACCGTCGTGTCCATCGGCTTCCACGGCCAGGGCGTTGACCCCTCGCGCATCGCCGCGCAGATCGTAACTGGCATCGGCTTCCTCGGCGCCGGCACGATCCTGCGCCACGGGAACATCCTTCAGGGGCTTACCACCGCGGCTAGCGTGTGGGTGTCAGCCGCGATCGGGATGGCCTGCGGGCTCGGCTGGTACCCCATGGCAGCGATCGGGACCGTGCTCACCTTCGGGACGATGTCACTCGTGCGGCCGCTGGAGAGCCGGATCCGTAAGGTGGAGCGGACCTTCGTCGTGCAGATGTGGGTCCGCGGGGAGCAGGCCGGGCCGGTGGAGGCCATGCGCGCCATGCAGGCTGTCGGGGCCAAGGTTCAGAACGTGGAGTTTCATCCGACCGGGACGCCGGAAAGGACGCGGGCGGTCCTGACCGTGATGCTGAAGCCCGGGATGCACCTCGAGGACGTATTGCGGGTTGCGCAAGGCGTGGAGGGCGTCACCGACGTGGCGGCGGGAGAGGTGGAGGATTAGGCGGAGGGGGCGCAGCAAGGGCAGGGGGCGGAGGGCTCTGGGGCGATGGCGACCCGGCGGACGATGTCAGCCATGGCCTCCCAACGCTGCGACATCGTCGCCATGACCTCCTCCTCGGAGGGGCGATGGTCCTCAAGGCCGGCGGCGAGATTCGTGACCACCGCCAGCGAGGCGTAACACAACCCCTTCTCGCGCACGAGGGCGGC
>PMZA01000429.1 GCA_003170595.1 Armatimonadota bacterium | reverse complement strand
ACCTGTTATTGGGGGCAAGGACACTCTGAATGCGTTCTTCTGCTGCCCAGCAGCGGCAAGCAGCCTCGTGCATTCGTCGATGGACAGGTACTCCGGCAGGACGCGGGGCTGCTTAGGGATGGCAGCCCTGAGCACGGGATTGTGCTCGGTCATCTCGTTCTCGATCAGGTAGTTCCAGAACGACCGCAGCGAGTTGATCTTCCTCGCGATCGTCGCGGAGGCGAACTCCCTATCCTTCATCCAGACGACGTACTGCCTGACGATCTTCCGGTCGATGGCCTCGACGTCCGGCTGGATGCCGAACTCGGCCAGCGCCCGCCTGAACGTCTTCATGTCCCCACCGTACGCCTCAATCGTCTTGGGACTGCAGTTCCTCTCGATCCTGAGGTACATCAGAAACTCGTCATGCACTGACTCGATTCTCATCCCGCATCGCTCCTTTGTTTTGGTGTCGCTGGAGCAACCGAGAACCGGTGACTGGCACATAAGCGCAGTTACGGTCACGCTACTAGGCCCAATAGTAGAGCCCTCGTCCGGTCTTCCGGAGAGGGCTCAAGGGCCTACCTTTCCTGTACCGATAACTTCGGCTTATGCAGACACTTGGGTCCGATAGGCTGAATCCTCAGTGAAATCGGGCCCAAATGTTACTGGAAAGCGACACTATAAGCCGGGTTCTAGCCCGTGTTAGGTCCTAGAACCTGCCGCAGTGGGACGTCCAGAACCCGACCGGATCCGGGTTGCATGTCGACTCACGCAACCAGACCCGCATCGAGTGACGTGGCTGTCAAGCCACCGACGAGCGCTCTGTCGGGCGCATGGGCCCTCCAAAGCGACCCGACTGGCGCTCTCACTGGGAAGCCTGGCAGCCAGCATTGTTCTTCCCCGGAGGTGCGCCGAGACCTTCGATAGGGCGGCCAGGCCGGATTAGTCTGCGAGGGATTGAGAAGGCCGCCTTGCGAGCACGCGAACGCCGCCACCAGGATGGGACACGAACGGTGAGGCGGCGAGGACAGGGAGGCGTGTCCGAAGCAACCCCTCTCGCACCCGAGAAACGAGCCCTCGATTGCGCCGTGTGCGNNTCGAGGCATACGGCAACTGGGGAACTCACCCAGCCGGCCTTCGCCTTCCTCGACCTCGGCCTGGCCATTGACGTCCCCTGGAACGCTCGTGCGGCAACGGGAATCCTGGATGATCATCGGCCACTCGCATCCGAGATGGACCAGCTTTCAGGGGTTCAGACCATGACCTAGACGTGGTGTTTACGAGCCAAGGGTAGTACAGTACGGGCCCGTCGTAGGCCTGCAGGAGGGCACTGACGTGCGAAAAGTTCTGGTCTACTCAATCCCATTTGGCTCAGGACCAACTGCCAAGGCGTTGGTCATTGCCGAACGTCTTCGACGGCAGCACAGTGTTCAGCTTGCCACCTATTCCCACGGGCTCGACTTGGCGCGGCGCTCAGGCTCGGGCTTATCGGTGATAGACACCGCCGGGCGGGGAATCGGCGAGTTGAAGCCGATACTGGACGAGGGTTTGGACGTGTTGGTGTCGGTAATGGACCTGACTGTTGCCCGGCTGGTGAAGGAATACTCCCCCGGCACCGCCGTGGTGTTTGTTGACAGTCTTCTCTCCTGGCGATTGCACGAGTACCCCGACCTGGCATTGGGCGACTTGGATGTCGTTGATCTGTACATCGCGCAGTATGACCCAGGCCTCGATCTTGAGCAGCTCAGCTCACGGCTAAGGCCGCCAGGCGACTGGCTGCACCTAGTGCTGCCCCTTGTCGTGCCGGTAGGTCCAGCCAGCGTCGAAGAGCACGGAAGCGGTCTGCTCCTTCACTACGGCGGCGTCTCGTCGCCGGTTGCAGCGGCACGTCGATACATGCGGTTCATCCGATCGACCACCTCGGTGGTGCTTGATGTTGTTCGCGGTAGTTGCGATGTGGCAATCGCCAGCGTAGAGGACGTGGCCCGCGTGCTTGCGACTTCCAACGTCCAGGCGGCGGGCACGAGGTATGGATGCTTTGGCTACGGGGCCTTCCAAAGAGCGATCGGCCGGACGCAGTTGCTGGTCACCACGCCAGGTCTGGAAACCACATACGAAGGCATCGCCGCAGGCCGACCAGTACTGCTCTTGCCGCCCCTAAACAGCACGCAGTTGCACCAAGTCATGTCATTCCACTCGGCCGGGCTATCTTGCGCTATACCCGATTCCGCTTGGCCTGACCTATACCAGATCCATGGGGCACGAATCCACTATGCTGACAAAACTGGCCGCCTCTGTGACCTAGCGGACCAGCTAGCGACGAGCCATGCGTATTGGGACGTGCTTGCCGGCGCTTTGGAGGACAGCGTGTCGAGCCCGCTGTCGCGACAGCGTATGGTCGAGGCACAACGGCGCCTGCTGCCGCCGCAACTCGAAGACGGCCTGTGCCTGATCGATGCCTTTGTGGCGAGATGAAGATCAGGCAGTTCGCAAGGCGGGGTGCTGTGAATGCGCCCGACCTACTATTGGCTGCGTGTGAAGGCGTCCTTCAGGCCGCGCTTGGTGCGCGCATTGCCGTGGCCAACCATCACAGCCACGGTTGACTCTACGGAAATGACGGCGGTAGTATCCTGACGTGGTCTGACCCCGGCTATGCACTAACCTTCGCCGTCAAGCAGAACATCTCATGACAGCACAAGGGTTACCCGAGTTCCTGGAAGTGGAGATAGGTACGTACTGCAACCGTGCCTGTTCGTGGTGCCCTAACGGGTACGCCAGTCGTGGACAAACGCGGGACCGAATGACTCGCGCGGTTTGGTTGAGAACGCTGGCCGAGCTTGCCGCGCTCGACTACAGCGGATGGTTTGCCTTCCATAACTACAACGAACCCTTGGCGGACCCTCGCATTCTGAGCCTGGTGCGTGAAGCCCGACGCGCACTCGCGCGCGCCAAGCTTACCATCTACACTAACGGCGATTATCTGACTGCTCGCCTCCTCGATGACCTGTGTGATGCCGGTATATCCGAGGTCAAGGTCACCCTGTACCCCACGGCGGATTGCGTGGCGGACGAACCGATGCTGTCACGAGCGGTCTCCTTCCTTGACCACCTCGGACTGACGGTGGCGTCTCACGCCGAGCACTACAGGCGGACCGAACTGCACGCACATACCGGTCACTGTCTCGTTCGCGTTGCAGTGCCCAGGGTCACGCGATTCAGCAGCCGAGCCGGGTACCTGCCTCTCGGCCTCCTGGCGCACCCAACTCGCGCGTTGCGCAAAGAGCCGTGCCTGCTTCCATGCAGTTCGGCTGCAATTGACTGGAAGGGCAACCTCAAGTTGTGCTGCCAGATATACGACGTGACACTAGATCAATACAAGCCCTACAACATGGGGAATATAGAGAGTCGCTCGCTCCCCGACCTGTGGTTCTCGGATCGGTTTGAGCAGCTTCGAGCACGCCTGGCTTTGGCCCGTTTTGGTGCCGATCTGGCCGCGTGCCGCTGGTGTGACTTCCGAGTTGCCCCGGGAGACCGCTAATGAGGGTGATGCTGTTCGGGCCTCCCGGTGCTGGCAAGACAGTTGCTGCGCAGGCCCTTGCCGGGGCGGTAGGCCATGTGCTCTATCTCGACGACCATGTCGAGCGCCTCAAGCGGTCCGATGTGACACTCAATCTGCCGCTATCTGATCAAGCGTTGGAAAGCGCCATCTATGGATTACTGGCTGAGGCCGCCCAGCAGGCGACTTGCCTGGTCGAGGTCGCCCACCATGACTTCGACCGAGTCTCGCGCCTGTGTGCCGGTCTGTGGACGCCAGGTAGCGCTCAATTCGTGGTGCTTCACGCTCCTTTGTGTACGCTGTTATCCCGGAATCGATCCAGACCGCCTGCAAATCAGATCCCTGAGGTATACCTCCTGCGCTGCCTGCACGAAACGCTGCGTGTCATCGAATGCATAGCCGAAGATGCCGTAGGTTTTGGCTCTGAGCACTGCTGGATCACCGATCAGTGTGTCTTCGATACCAGTCGCGACTTTCTCGCCGAGGTGGTTGGTGGTGTAAACAGATCGCTGAGCGACAATCTCCGCTACGGCGCGGAACTGGAGTGAGCATTGTGGCCAGCGAATGCGTGCGTAAGGTTGAGTGGCTAGTGGATTGTGTTCAGGCACGGGCTGAGCGGTATGCAGCTGTGCTGCGCGGCGAGCGCGATGACTGCAGTGAAGATGCCATCAAGGTCGTGCTGCACCGGGATCGCTTCACATGCTTTCTGACCGGTAATGACGATCGGATAGTGCCGCTAACGTTTGAGCTGTGGCCATCGCTGAGCTGCAACGCTCGCTGCAGGACCTGCACCTACGTGCTGAACGGGGCTCGCGACAACGCAGGCCGCTCCGGCCGTCTGGTACTTGCGGACACTGACCAGTACCTGGCCATACTTGGCGACGTGCGAGCTGCTGGGGTGAGTTCGGTCATCTTCACCGGGGGGGGGGAGCCCCTTCTGCACCCTGACCTCACACTCATGACTCGTCGAGCGACCACGGTCGGGCTGCAGTGGGGGCTCTTCACCAACGGGCATGCATTAACGCAACCTATGCTGGAGGAGTTGCTGGACGCTGGTCCTCGTTTCATGCGAATCAGTATCAACGCCGGGGGTGCACGGCGCTACGAACGCGAGTACATGCTTGGGACGGGCAGCTACGAGGCCATAGCGAGTATAGTTGCTACTGCCGCCAGAGCTTGTGCGACGCGTACCCAACGTTGCTTGGGGATCAGCTATGCCCTCAGCGGGTCCACTGACGCGCAAGAGCTGCGTCAGATAAGGGAGTTTGTGAGCCGTGCCATGGAAGCTGGTAGTGGTGGGTTGGCCTCTGTATCGTTCCGCCCGAAGGTGCTCTATTTCGACAGACGGGGGCAGGCGGTTGTCCCGCAACCGGACGCCAGTGGGTTGTGCGACTTGCGACACAGGATCGCAGAGGAGGTCGTCGGCCCGCTGGCAGAGCGGTTCGGTCCATCCCTTAGGATCGACCACAAGGCGGGCATGTTCGAGCGGGCTAGTGGCGACTGCGTTCAGGCATCGAGCCCGGGCGCGCAATGGACATCCCAGATGGACCACCGCGGCGTGGGCTATGTAAGCAGCGAGCTCAACGGGTCGCCTTGGCCCCGCACGGCCTATGGGCGCTTCCGCGGCACCAACTTCAACAGCGTGTGGTTTGGCGAGAACCACCGGCGCTTGGCACGTGACTTCGGCGAGGGCCGTGGGCGTGTGCCTCTTCACCACAAGGTAAGCCACGTCGATGAGCTACTGCTGCATATCCGAGGCAACATCGGGATCCTGTCGGAGGCGGAGGTGGACACCTTCTACAGCAAACTCCGTTTGCCAGACATCGTGCAGCCTCGGAACTGGGACTTCCTGTAGCAGGCAATCGTCACCACCAAGCCCGTTCCACCCTGTCGTGACGTGCCGCGTGCCGGGAGGCGTTCTGACCTGCCCCCCAATCTATGATCCACCGGCTATGAGAGTAAAGCCTCTGTAGTGCTCCCCGAGTTTGATCCACCTGCAGTGAGAGTCAGCCCACTAAGCTGAGCTCAGCCGGCAGTCCCGGGGGAGGGTTCGGAGCTTTCGTCAATAGGTGTGT
>PMZA01000174.1:6290-8315 GCA_003170595.1 Armatimonadota bacterium | reverse complement strand
CGCTCGGCCCGTCGAGGTGGAAGACGTTGTTATCGAGCCAACTCCCCATCGCCCTCACGCTCGGCAGCATCATCTCGACGAAGTCCTTCGGCCCGACTAGCCCGGCCACGTCTTCCTGCAGCGTGTACATCTTCCCGGGCGACCACAGGTTCAGCCACGAGCTAGAGCCCACCTGCCCATACGCCTTGATGACCTTATCGATCTCCTCATACCACGTCGGCCACATCGCCACGATCTTCTCGCGCATCACCGCCAGCCTCTCGCGATGATCGTAGAGGTCCATGCACAGCCGGCCCGGCCCCCGCAGCGCGACCATGATGTCGAAGGGCGCGCCGATGGTCATCATCGCCACGATCCATCGCCCCTCCGCCGCCCCGGCCATCGCGTCCACCAGCCTCACCGTCTCGCGCCACATCTCGGACTCGCGCCACATCTCACACCCGCGGTCGAAGACGGGCTCGTACGCATCCCAGTCCTCGACCACCGGCTCATCCCACACGGTGTCGTACGAGAAGCCGACCTTCCCTCCGATCCATCCGCTCGGGAACATGGGGAACGGGTACTCATACGGATAGCCCTCGGCGAGGTACACGTTCGCGCGCACCGTCGCTTCCAACGCCGCGACGCGAAACTCCGCATCGAGCCATCGCCCCCTCCCCGTATTCGGCATCGTCGGCCACTGCGCATCCTTCCCGCTAGCCGCCGTCATGTACACGACCGGCCGCCCGATATCCTCGCCCGCCCACCACGCCTTCATCCGCTCCTTCCCGCTCTCCCAATCCGGCCAATGTTGCATGGTCCCACTCCCTCGATATGGCAGTCCTCGGCGCAGTGCTATACTTCGCTACCGTCACCCCACCTTCCTTGCCGGAGGCACGATCGACGTGACGCGTCGCGAACTGAACCTCGCCATCTTCGAGGGCACAGCCAACCAGGTCCTCTGGCAGCCTCGCCTCGAGACCTGGATCTTTCATCACCAGGCCAAGGGCACTCTCCCCGATCGCTACAAGGACCTCGACTACCTCGGCATCTACGACGCCCTCCACGCCTCCGTCCGTTACGCAGCCTCGGCCGGTCTCGAGTCCTATCTCGAACCCGACGACATCACCGTCGAGACCGAGCAGACCGACATCAACTACATCGTCCGCATGACCTCGCCCAGCGGCACGGTCACCACCATCCACCAGGACTGCTACGAGGAGGGCCAGCTCGCCAACCGTCGCATCGCCGGCTTCCCGGTCAAGACTCCCGCCGACCTCCGCGTGGTCATCGACCTCCTCGACCGCACCCAGTTCCGCGCCAACCTCGACGCCTACAACGCGGCCGCCGACAACGTCGGCCATCGCGGCGCACCCACCGGCTGGCTCTCGAGCGACGGCTTCACCGAGCTGATCAAGAACTACACCGGCCTTATCGACGCCAACTATCTCCTCCACGACTATCCCGCCGCCGTCGAGGAGTACATCGACGCCTGCAACCGCCGCGACGACCGCATGCTCGACGCCGCCCTCGAACTGCCCTTCCGCATCTACAACCTTGGCGATCACACGACCAACGAGTTCACGCCTCCGCCGATCCTCAAGCGCTTCTGCCTCCCTCGCTGGCAGAAGATCACCGCGCGCCTGCATGCCAACGACCGCTTCGTCCACACGCACTGGGACGGCAACTCGCGCCTCCTCCTGCCCTACCTGAGGGAGAGCGGGCTCGATGGGGTAGAGGCCCTGCCTCCGCTGCCGATGGGGGACATGACGCTCGAGGAGATCAAGGCGGCGGTGGGCGAGTCGATCGTCTGCCTCGACCTCCTGCCCGCGGTGCATTTCATGACGCACTACTCGATGGCGACGTGCCTGGACTTCACGAAGCGGGTGATCGACATGTTCGCCCCGCGCCTGATCCTGGGCGTGTCCGACGAGATCTCGCAGGTGGGTGAGATCGAGAAGATCGAAGCCATCACCGACCTCGTCGACAAGACCTGCGGCCTGGCCGACTAGTAGGTCTCTGTCTTTGTAGTCGCGGTCTTTCAGA
>PMZA01000174.1:0-6247 GCA_003170595.1 Armatimonadota bacterium | reverse complement strand
CTGTAGGGCGGGGCTTTATGCCCCGCCGCGCCTTTACCCCGCGCTACGCCTTCCCCACCCTCAGCGTCAGTATCTCGAACGGCCCGAACGCCAACTCCACCTTCCCGTCCTTCGCCTCGACCGCAACCGCGTTCTCTTCCATCAGGTCCACGATCGCGACCTCGCCCACCGCGAACCCGAAGCTCACCGTCGCCTTCCCCGACGCCCCGTAGGCCTCATACATCCGCACGATCATGTCGTGGCCATCCTCGGCCTTCTTGACGACCTCGACGATGACGTTCTCCGCGTCGACCTGGATCATCGACGCCTGCGCCGGCATCGGGCCCGCGCTGGCCTCAACCTCGGTCACCTGCAGCGGCATGTTCAGCTCGTACCCCGCGCGGATGACCCCGCCCGCGATGTGGTCGCCCGCGTGCGGCAGAAGGCAGTACGTGATCTCGTGCACCGCTCGGTCCGCGACCGGATCGGGGAAGCCCGGCGACCGCAGCAGGTTGATGTCGAGGAGATTCCCCACGGCGCGGTGCCCGTACTTGCAGTCGTTCAGCAGCGCCACGCCATACCCACGGTCAGACATGTCGATCCACTTGTGCGCGCAGATCTCGAACTTAGCGAGGTCCCACGACGTGTTGCGATGGGTCGGCCTGCGCACGTGCCCGTACTGCACCTCGCACGTCGCCTCGCTCGCCGTCACGGCGAGAGGGAAGAGGGTTCGCAGCATCCGGTTCGACGCCCGCCAGTCCACGCGCGTCACGAAGTCCACGCGCCGGCTGCCGGCCGTGAGGGCGACTTCTTGCGTCAGCTCCGACGCCGTCTCGCCCTCGCCATATCGGTAGACCATCCGCACACCCGCCCGCGGCCCATCGACGAACGGCTCGGCCGACACGAGCGCGAACTGCTCCGGCTCGGCATCGGCATAGGCCATCGCGAAGTCCCAGGCGTCGCTGCCCACCTCATCGCGGTACACGGCGAGCACGTTCGCGGCCTCGCCCTCGGCGATCGCCTCGCGATCGTTCTCCTTGTCATACACCGACGAGATCGATCCATCCGCGTTGAACTTCACGCGCAGCAGGTCATTCTCGATTTGCTCCGCCGTCGCCGTCGGCGCCACGACCGCCGCCGTCTCCACCGTATCAACAGCCACGTACCCCATCGACGGCGCCGTCACCTTCACCCATTCGCCCCGCGCCTTCACGTACTCGCTCCGCTCCCACGACAGCGAGTTGCACACGACCGCCGGCTTCGCCATCCCCGCCGTGTTGATGCCGCCCATCGTCCCGGCCTTCGCCTTCGCCGCGAGGGCCTCAGTCTGCGCGAGGAGGATCGCGTACCGCGCCAGCGACTCGGTATAGACTCGCGTGATCGACGACCCCGGCAGGATGTCGTGGAACTGGTAGAGGAGGACTTCCTTCCAGATGGCCTCAAGCTCGGCCTGCGGATACTCGGCCCCGCCCATCCACGACGCCACGATCGACGCCATCTCGGCCTCGCGCAGCGCGATCTCCATCTTCCGGTTGTACCGCTTGTTCCGCCCCTGCGTGGTATAGGTGCCCTGGTGCATTTCCAGGTACAGCTCGCCCACCCACGTCTTGTACCCCTCGCCGTCCTTGATCCGCTCGAAGAACTCCGCCCCGGTCTCCTGCACGACCGGCACGAGGCCCTCGAGGTTCTTCTCGCGTGCGAGACGCTCGACGTGCTCCTCACCGGGTCCGCCGCCCCCATCGCCGATGCCGTAGAGGAGGAGGCACCGGTCCGAGACTTCCTTGTCCATGAAGTTCCGCGCCGTGTGGGCGATCGCTCTCGGCGACGCCGGGCTGTTGTACGTCTCCTCCGGGAGCATGTGCGCGAGCACCCGCGACCCGTCGATCCCCTGCCACCAGAAGGTGTGGTGCGGGAACTTGTTGATCTTGTTCCACGACATCTTCTGCGTCATGAAGAAGTCGACGCCCGCCTTCTTGAGGATCTGCGGCAGCGCGCCCGAGTAGCCGAACACGTCCGGCAGCCAGAGTATCTTGATGTCCACGCCGAACTCATCGCGGAAGAATCGCTTGCCGTGCAAGACCTGCCGCACGAGCGACTCGCCGCCGGTCACGTTCGCGTCGGCCTCGACCCACATCGCGCCTTGCACCTCGAACCGCCCCTCCTCGATGCGCGTGCGCATCTGGGCGTACAGCTCGGGGTACATGTCCTTCATCCACTGGAAGAGCTGCGGCTGGCTCGCGCCGAACTTGTAATCCGGGTACCGCTCCATGAGCCGCATGACCGTCGCGAAAGTCCGCGCGCCCTTGCGGTAGGTCTCGCGGATCGGCCACAGCCATCCGAGGTCGATGTGCGAGTGACCGATCGCGCTGATGGTCAGCGACGGATCGCCGCCTTCCTTCGCAAGCTCGTTCGCCAGCGCCCCACGTGCCTCCCGCGCCTCTTCCTCCGTGAAGTTGACCATCTTCGTCGCCGCCTCATCGAGCGCCGCGAAGATGCTGTTCCACCGGGGCGAGTCCTCGGGAAGCTGCGTCATCAGTTCGTGCAGCACCTCGAAGTCGTAAAGCAGCGCGCGCATCTCCTGATGGCAGACCGTGATCCGCGCTTCCTTCAGTGTCCCGTCGGCGATGAGCACGCCGAACAGATCGTTGCACCCGGCGTCGGCCCACACGTCGATCTCTTCGCCGCCCGCGGCCTTCTCGAACATCGGCACCACGCGCTTGCCCGGCCCGCCGAGGCTGAAGTCGAAGCCCGACCCGAGGCACGTGAGCCCAAGCACCGGCACGCCCTTCTCATCGACGACGCAGGCCTCGCCATTGACGTCGATGAGGAGCACGATCTTCTCGCCGGCGGCGCAAGCCGGCACGGTCCCCTTGAAGTGGAACCACGCGCAGTCGAACAGGCCGCCCCACTTATCGCCGGGCTTCATCTCGAGCTTCGTGCCGCTCTCGCGCTCGGCGAAGGGCACGGGCTCGGGGGTCATGAACGCGGTGACGTCGAGTTGCCCGACTGTCGCGTACACCGACTGCTCTAGTCGCGCGACCATGCCCTGCAGCAAATGTCTCTTCTGATTCCTGAAATATGGCATGCATACCCTCTCCTTTGCTCTTCGCCTTTGGATTTCTGCTTGCTGTAGGGCGGGGATTTACTCCCCGCCGGCCCTGGCTTTCCGCTGGCTGTAGGGCCAGGGGTTCGCTCTGGGAACCCACTTTATCCCGCGCCGGCCTTTGCTTCCCGCACTTCGCCTGGCCTGTGTAGCCGCGGACTTCAGGCCGCGGGGGTGGCGTGGTGTGGCCTTCCTTGGCTGTCATCCTGAGAATGCGGCGCTCTCTGCCGCGACGAAGGATCTGGGGTGGCGGCTCTTGTTTCTCCCTCTTCCGCCTTTGGATGTCATCCTGAGAGCGACGCCCTTTGTCGCCGAAGGATCCCCGGTACTCGCCTTGATGCGAACCGCCGCCTACCCGAGGCCTGTCATCCTGAGCGTGAGACGCTGCGCGTCTCCGCGAAGGACCTAGTTTTCGCTAGCGCTAACCCCCGCCACCTTAACCACAACCTCCGCCCCCTTCATCCCTTCGGCCGTCGCCTTGAGCCTTACCTCGCCTGCCTCCGCCCCCGCCTTCACCACGGCCAGCACCTTCCCTCGATACGCCTTCCTTTCCTTTCCTTGGAAGCTCTCGACACTCTTCGGATCGCCATTCCCGACGCCCACAATCGTCCCCGGCCCCTCGATCTCGAAGCTCACGACATCCTGCGCGTTCGGGTTGATGACGCCCTGCTCATCCAGCAGCTCAACCGTCACGAACGACAGGTCCTGCCCATCGGCAGTCACCGTCGCCCTATCCGCCGTCATCCTTATCCGCGCCGGCGCACCCGCCGTCTTCAGTTCCCATCGCGCGACTTCCTTCCCCTCCGCATCGAGCCCAATCGCCACGAGCGTCCCCGCCTCATACGGCACGTCCCACGTCGCTTCGAACCTCGTCTCTCGCCCGGTCTCCTTCGTCCCAACTTCCTTCCCGTTCAGCTCCAGCCTGACCCTCTCGCACGCCGAGTAGACGCATACGGTCAGCGCCTTCGCCTCCATCCCCGGCCATGTCCACGACGCGAGCACGTTCGGCCATCCCCACCCGTACACATGCTCGGCGGTCTTGCCTTCCGGCAGCGGCGTCTGCACGAACATCGACACCTTCGCCCCGGTCCGCCACACGACATCGCGGTAGTACGACTGCGGTCGCTTCCATCCGCACAGGTCGAGGTCGCCGCAGTTCGACACGGTCCACGGCCACGTCTGATACCCCGCCTCTTCGCCCTCGAAGTACGTGCAGCCCAGCGCCGACTCGCCGAGGTAGTCCATCGCCGTCCACACGAAGTCGCCCGCCACCCACGGCATGTCCTCGACCGCCATCCAGTGCTCGAAGCACTTCATCGGGAACGACTCCGTCCCGAGGATCACGCGCTTCGGTCGCCGCTCGTGGTCCGCCTCATACTTCTCCGGCTTGTAGTTGTAGCCGACCACATCGAGCTGATCGAACAGGTCATCCAGCGCCTCCCACGGATCGGTCCCGGGATGGGCCCCAACGCTGATCGCTCTCGTCGGATCCATGGAGCGGATCATCTTCACGATCTTCCCGCCCACCGCCGCGTACGCCGGCGACCCTTGCTCCGGCAGTTCATTCCCGATGCTCCACATGACCACGCTCGGGTGGTTCCAGTCGCGCTCCACCATCCCGGCCACATCCAGCACCCACCACTCGTCGAAATACAGGTGATAGTCGAAGGGGCTCTTCTCGAGCTGCCAGCAGTCGAAGGCCTCATCCATCACGATCATGCCCACGCGGTCGCACGCATCGAGGAACGCCGGCGATGGCGGATTGTGCGACGTCCGGATCGCGTTGTACCCGCTCGCCTTGAGCAGCTCCACCCGCCTCTCCTCCGCGCGATCATAGGTGCACGCGCCGAGGCATCCGTTGTCATGATGCACGTCCCCGCCCCGCAGCTTCAGCGGCTCGCCGTTGAGCACAAACCCTCTCTCGGCATCGAAGCTGAACGTCCGTATCCCAAAGGGCGTCTCGACCTCATCCACGACTTCGCCGCCCACGGACAGCGTGCTCACCAGCGTGTACATCGTCGGCGAATCCGGCGACCACAGCTGCGGCGCATCCACCTTCATGTCCTGCTCGAAGGCATCCAGCGCCCCCGACGGCAGGGCCTTCGTGTCCTCAGCGGTCGCGACGGTATTCCCCTTCGCATCCACAATCCGCGATGCCAGCGTGACCTCCGCGGCGTCGTAGGTCTCATTCGCGAAGCCCGTCCTCACCGCCACCGTCGCCGCCTCAGCCGTCACCTCCGGCGTGTCGATCTTGCTCACCTCGAGATGCACGCCGTTCGTGGTCGTCAGCCACACGTGCCGGTATATCCCCGCTCCCGGGAACCATCGGCTCGACTTCCCCGATGCGTCGACCTTGACCGCGACGACGTTGTCCTCGCCGAAGCGCACGAACTCGGTCACGTCCCACCCGAAGCTCGAGTAACCGTAGGGCCTCTCACCGACGCGCTCGCCGTTGACCCACACCTCGGCCTTCATGTAGACGCCATCGAAGTCGAGGTTGACGCGACGCCCGCGCATGTCCTCCCCGATCGCGAAGCTCTTTCGATACCAGCCGACTCCGCCGATGGTGAACCCCTGCGCTCCGCCACCCTCTGCGTCCGCATCGAAGGGTCCGCTTCTGCGCGCGTTGGGATCGGTCGACGGCGGCAAGTCCTCGACGCTCCAGTCGTGCGGCAGGTCGACATCGCGCCACGCCGTAGCGTCGAACTCCGGCACCCATGCCTCGGCCTCATCCCCGCGCAGGAACTTCCATCCGCCATCGAACCGCTTACGTATCCGCCCGCTCATGTGCCTTCCTCCCTGACTCTCTTGGCTATCTCGGCCCCTCGTCCGCGGCACTGCGTACGGCAGCTGTAGCCGCGGCCTTGCAGGCCGCGGGGGTGGCATGCTGTGGCCTCTCTTGCTCTACGTCGTCATCCTGCCTGTCCTGCGCCTGCCGAAGGAAGCGCACAACCCTTCGCCCGCCCCGCCTTTGCCTTGTGCCTTTTCGCCGTTATCCGTCATCCTGAGCGCAGGGCCAGCCGCCCATCAGTAGACCAATCGAGCGAAGGATCTGCGGTGGCGGCGTAACAACCCTTCGTCCGCGGAGCCTTATGCTTTGCCCTTCGCCTTTATCTCTATCCCCGCCTTCCCAGAATCGTCCATGTCCTTGCCCCCAATAACAGG
>PMZA01000415.1 GCA_003170595.1 Armatimonadota bacterium | reverse complement strand
GTCGCCGGCGACACGAAGGTCGTCCCTCGCGGTTCGGCCGACCAGGTCTTCATCACCACCTCCGGCGTCGGCCTCATCCCCGTCGGCCTCACGCCCCCTTCGCCCGACCGCGCCGCCCCCGGCGATGTCGTCCTCCTCACCGGCCCCATCGCCGATCACGGCATGGCGGTCATGACCGCACGCGAGGGCCTGCGCCTGGGGTCGGAAATCCGTAGCGACTGCGCGCCACTCGCCGGTCTCGCGGCGGCGCTCCTCAACGCGGCGCCCGACGTTCACGCCCTTCGCGACCCGACCCGCGGCGGGCTGGCGGCCGTCCTCAACGAGATAGCGGATCAGTCGGGTGTGTGCATTGAGATCGACGAGGCAGCAGTGCCGGTGAACGAGGATGTGCGCGTTGTATGCGAACTGCTGGGGATTGACCCGCTGCACGTGGCGAACGAGGGGAAGCTCGTGGCGATCGTCCCGCCCGACGAGGCCGATGCTGCCCTGGCCGCTCTGCGCGGCCATCCGTACGGCGCCGGCGCCGCGATCGTCGGTCGCGTCCAGGATGGCCCGTCCGGGCGCGTTCACCTCAGGACCGTGCTCGGCAGCCTGCGCCTGCTCGACCTGCCCTCCGGCGACCTACTCCCGCGCATCTGCTAAGGCTCTGGCCCGCACCTCTCCATAGCTCGGCACGCCTGCCGCTCCGCCCACGGCTTCGATGCAAAACGCCGCGCAGGCATTGCCGAACCGCGCCGCCATCACCAGCTCCGTGCCCTCGATGAGTCCGGCGATGAAGCCCGCGTCCCAGCAATCTCCCGCCCCCGTCGTATCCACGACCTCCGCCGCCAGCGCAGGCACGTGCGTCGCCTCATCCCCCTGCGCAACGAGGCAGCCCTCCGCCCCCATCTTCACGACTACCGTGCCGACCCCCTGATCGAGCAGCCGCGCCGCGATTTCCTCCGCCTTGGCCTCCGCCCCATAGATCGCCCGCATGTCATCGAGGCTGGGCATCACGTAGTCGCAATGCGGCAGCATCATCTCGAAGGTCTCGCGGTTCGGCCCGAGGCCCCAGCACTCATCCAGCAGCGTCACGACCCCGCGCCGCTGAGCCTCAGCCATCAGCTCCGCCCCCGGCGCGCCATCGATCGCCGGCTTCACCCAGAAGTCCTGGTAGAACAGCATCTCCGTCGACAGCAGCGCCTCCAGGTCGATGTCCTCCACTCCGAAGGTCAGGTTCGCACCCGGCGTGTGGATGAACGTCCGGTCTCCATCGCCATGTATGCCCACGAAAGTGAAGGGCGTCGTCTCGTCCGCCGACATCACCACGCCCGACGTGTCGACGCCCACTCGCTGCAGGTCATGCACGAGGAACTCGCCCGTCAGGTCGGCGCCCACCTTCGAGAACACGCCGGCGTCGAGGCCCATCCGCCCTAGCGCCGCCGCCGTATTCGCCGCCCCGCCGCCCGGCAGGAATCGAATTGTCTGCGTGTTGACCTGCGTGCGAACCTTCGGCACCGGGTATTCGCCGATGGGCGCACTCAGCGCATCGACGACGAGGACCCCGAGGCAGTTGACGCGGCTCAAAGCCTACCCCGCCCTTCGGCAGGCTCAGGGCCTTCGGCCGGCTCCATGCCCAGCGCATCCCGCGCCGTGTCGTAGAGGATGTCGCCCGCGATATCGAGTGCCTCGTCGAAGCTGTACTGCCCCTGCGCGATCTTCCGCGCGAGGACCTGCGCGAACTGGTTGCGCACCATCTCGGCCTTCGCGTACGCCCACTCGACGCAGTAGCCGTCGGAGAAGAAGCCCACCTGCCGGTTCGTCGGCAGCATGTCCAGCCGCTCCTCCATGACCGCCCGCATCGTGCCCGGGAAGAAGTTGTGCCACCAGTACCCGACCATCGTCAGGTTGGGCAACTCGCGGCACAGCGTGCACATCGACTGGTTCGCGTGGCGGCTCGNNTCGGATGCCGCGCGATCATCTCGGCAAGCTGCGCGATGGTCGTCTGCGAGAGACGGCTCGCGGTCTCATACGGCAGCGGCTCCGCCCCGAAGCTGAACTGGAAGGCGATCCTGTCGCCCTGCGCCTCAAGCCCGGTCAGGAACGCTTCGTTGATGTACGAGGCATAGATGTCGCGCTCGACCTTCCCCGCGCTAGCCCGCCGCCTGAGGGCCGCGGCCATCTCGTCATCGCTCACATCGCGGTAGTCGATGTCCGTCGAGATGTGCGTCGCTGTCGAGAGGAGGAGGTCGTACGGGATCGTCTTGAGGTAGTGGTCGAGCGCCTCATGCACGTCGTCGAGCGACTGGATCGCGCGATCAGTCTTCGGCCGCCCGCCTGCGCCGATCGGCGTCGGGCTCTCCGGCGTCTTGCCCCAGCATTTCTCCAGTTCATACAGCGCGGTGTCGAACTCGCCNNGTGAAGAACGCCCACTCCAGCGCGTAGTGGAGGATGTCGTCATCCACCCCGCCCTCCCGCCGCGCCGACTCGGTGCAGAACCGGCGGATGCCCGCCCGGTTCATGACCTCGCGATGCCAGGCGCGGTCATCGGCGCGCTCGCGGATCATCGCATCGAGCCGGTGCCAGTTGTCCTCTTCCACGGGATCCCGCCAGCCATAGAGATCGGCCAGGATGATCCGCGCGCCCCAGCTAATGCTCGTGTTGCGCACGTACGGCAGGTAGGGCAGCGCCTCCTTGATCCGCCCATGCGCCTCCTCGTCCGTCGGCCAGCCGGGGTACTGGGTGAGCCTCGCCCCGCTCGGGCAGCCGGCCGCATAGAGGTCGCTCACCGCCATGTGATAGATGATGATGTCGTGCAGCCCGCGCGCCGACAGCTTCCCGCCTACGAGGTGCGTGTGCGCATCCATCAGCGGCAGCAGCGCCAAGCCTTCCTGCACATCGCGGATCAGGCCTTCAGCAGCCATGCTGACCCCTCCCTGATGTTGCTTGTGGAGGGGCCGCATCCGGGAGGGCGCGCTTTCGCGCGGCCTCACGAATCCGGCCCGCTTTTCTAAACCTTCCCTTCCGCCCCAACTACCCGTATCCACCGCTCCACGACTGCCACCACCGCCGGCATCGCCACAGCAAACGCCGACGGCGACCACAGGTTGACGCCCTCTCGCCACTGCTCCATCAGTCCCTCGCGGAACGCCGCATTCAGGTCGCTGGCGATGTTGACCTTCGCGATCCCAAGCGATATCGCCCGCTTTAGGTCTTCCTCCGGCGTCCCACTCCCACCGTGCAGAACGAGAGGCACGCCCGCGGCATCGCGAAGCAGCGCCAGCCGCTCGAAGTCCAGCTTCGGCAGCTTCGTGTAGAGCCCGTGCGCATTGCCGATGGCGACGGCGAGCGCGTCCACGCCTGTCCGCGCCACGTAGTCCGCGGCTTCGGCC
>PMZA01000484.1 GCA_003170595.1 Armatimonadota bacterium | reverse complement strand
GCGCGAAATCGACGGGGCGTGCCGTAGGCACGAACCGGATTTCGCGCCAGCGCTTGTACCTTTCGTCTTCGCGCTCCCCGCCTTCATCCCATCTCTCGCCCGCGGCGCGTCGTCTCGCTGCTTCCACCTATCCTCGCGAGAAAGCGGCGCTTTGCGCCGCGAAGTGCACCGCAGGTGCGCAGTGGGGTCAGGGGCCAGGGCCCCTGCGGGGTGTGGGGCAGCGCCCCACGGTCTGCAGTCTACGCCCCGTCATCCGCCAGTCCATCGAAGCTGTTCACGTCCGCGATCTCCACGACCTCGCCCGCCTTGGTCCACTTGGGCGCGCCGGGCACTTCGCTGAACATGAGCCGCTTCTCTCTCGCGGCGTCGATGAGGGCATCGATCGCTCCGGCGTCGCCCGCGGGGATTTTCGGTATGCGTTCCGCGGAGATGTACGCGGCGTTGACGGTGATGGTTGCCTTGGCGGCTTCCTCGGCGGGCGCATAGACGCCCCGCTCGGCCCCGCGCACGCACGCCGCGAAGTTGCGGTGGGTGTCATCGCCGTGCGGGAGATCGTTGAGGATCATCTCGCCGCCGTCCTTCATCCTGACCTTCACCTCATCGACGTTCCACCACGCCTCGCCTTCCTCGCCCCGGACGTACAGCTCGATCGGGTTGTCCTTATCGGCGCACGTCGTCGCGTAGATGGTCAGCACGGCCTCATCCATGTCGCAGCGCAAGCACGCGAGGTCTTCGGTCTCGATGTCATGCAGCCTGTACGTCTCGGCCTGCACGTGCAACGGGAGCCCGAACTCCGGCTTCCGCGTGGAGAACTGAAGCGCCGAGTTGACCAAGTGAATCGCCTGGTTCATGAGCACGCCATCCCAGCAGGGTAGGCCCTCAACGTACCGTCGCCCGGCCCATTCGTTGCGCGCGTAGTAGCTCTCTTCGCGGAACCACTTCATCACCGCGACGACCTCGACGAGCTTGCCCAGAGCGCCGGTGGTGAGGAGTTCCTTGAGCTGTTTCGTCGCGCCGGTGGAGGTGTACTGGAAGTGCACGCCAACGAGTTTATCGGCCTGCCGCTTGGCGTCGAGGAGGGCCATGGCCTCCTGCACGGTGACGGTGACTGGCTTCTCGACGAAGACGTTGATGCCGCGCTGGAGGGCGGCGATGGCGTAGGGGGCGTGCCAGGGGTGGGGGGTGCAGATGACCATGACGTCGAGGTCCTCGACCTCATCGATCATCTCCCAGTAGTCGCCGTAGACCTTGGCGCCGTGAGCCTTCGCATCAGCGACGGCTTCAGCCTGACGATCGAGGTAACGCTCGGCGCAGGCGACGAAAGTAAAGTCGTCGCTGGTTTCGAGCAGGCCGCGATGAGAGGCTCCCATGCCGCCGATGCCGACGAGTGCTGCTCGCAGTGGTTCCACTCTTGCTCCCTCCAGCGGTGTTCGTGCCCGGCCTATCGCCCGTGTCTCCGCGTAGCGACGGTGTAGCCGCGGCCTTCCAGGCCGCGGGGGTGGCATGCTGTGGCCCTGCCTTTGCTCGTGCCCTTCCGCACTACGCCGTCATCCTGAGCGCGTCTTCCTGCGCGAAGGATCCCCCGTCCAACCCCGCCCTTGTCGCTTCCGCCTTACGCCGTCATCCTGAGCGCACAACGTATCGTCCGCGGGCTAACCATCGAGCGAAGCGACGCCCTGCGTCGCAGAAGGATCTGTGGTGGCGGTGTACCAACCTCGCGCCCACGGACGCTCTATGCCCTTGGTGGTCATCCTGAGTGAGCAGCGCTTTGTGCTGCTACGAAGGATCCCCCGTCCAACCCCGCCCCCACGCTTTCGCCCCCGCCTACCTTCCGACTCCCGGCCACTTCACCGGCGGCTCCAGCTCCACTTCCTCCCCTCGCGCCACCCGCATCCCCAGGTCGTAGCATTGCAGCAGCCTATCCGTCGCCACATCCACCCTGTACTGCCGCGACCATTCCCTCGCGTTCTGCGCCATCTCCTTCAGCAGCCCCGGGTTCTCGAGCAGCGTCATCACGCGGTCGGCCAGCTGTGTCTCGGCATACGTCCGGCTGATGAGGTAGCCGTTCAGTCCGTCGACGATCATGTCGAGGGCGCCGAACCCCATCGCGGCAATCACCGGCGTCCCCGCGGCCATCGTCTCTGCGTACGCGAGCGGCATGGTATCGCCCCGGCTCGCCGAAAGGAGCACATCGAAGGCCGCGTGGTATTCGTGCACGCGCGAGTACGCCACCGACCCCGCGAAGGTCACCTTGCTTTTCAGCCCCATCTCGGTGACTTGGGCCTCAAGCTCCGACCGCGAGTACCCGTCGCCCACGATGAGCAGGTGCGAGTTGGGCTCCTTGGCGAACACCCTGGCCGCCGCCTTGATGACCACGTCCACCTGCTTCTCCGGCGAGAGCCGGCCGAGGTAGCCCATGATGAACTTGTCGCCCAGCCCGTACATGTCCCGCACCACTTGCCCCGTCGCGGTCTCGAGGCGGCTCAGGTCCACGCCATTGGGCAGGACCATCAGCGGCTTGGTCACTCCCAGCCGCTGCAGCCTTCTTGCCGTCGACGCCCCGGGTGTGGTCACGAGGTCGCACTTCTGGCAGTACCTCCGCGTCTTCCTGCGCAGGTATTCCTTCACCAGCTTCGGCGGCAGCGGCACGAATTGCGCGAACAATTCGTAGTGCGTGTGCACCGTCGTGATGAGCGGCAGCTTATGGCTCTTGGCGAACATTCGCCCCCATTCCCCGACCCACAGCGGGTGATGCGTATGCACGAGGTCGAAGTTCACGCCCCGCAGCGCCCTCTGCGCGGTCATGGAGAAGGGGAACGCCGCCTGGTAGTCGAGGTCGAAAATCTGCACCGACGGGAAGCGGAACACGAGGGGATCATCCCCGCCCACGCCTTCATGCTTTGGCGCCGGCGCGAAGACATACACCGCATGCCCGCGCCGCAGCAGTTCCTGGCGGAAGGTGTTGACGGCATTGGCGACGCCGTTCACGTCGGGGATGAAGGTATTCGTGAAGATGGCTATGCGGAGCTGATCGCCCATGGTCCTAACCGCCCCGCGCCGTGAGCATGTCTTGCAGCAGTGGCGCCAGCCGCGCATCGCTGACCAGGTCGAGCACGGTCTCCTGCTCAGCCTTCGGCGACATCGCGTAAGCCGGGAGCAGTTCCTCGGCGAGCTTCACCTTCTGCTGCTCGAAGACCGCGGGCTTCATGTCCCGCGCACGGTCGAGGATCGCGCGGACCTTCTCATCGGTCAGCCCCGCGCCCGGGTTCGCAAGCTCATCCGCGGCGCCCTCAGCTTCATCGTTGTACTGGGCGGCCGGCAGTCCTCGCAGCCACTCGAGCTGTTGGATGGCGCTGCGCTCAGCCTCGGAGCGGCCGGTGAGAAGCGCCCATTGCGGCGCGGTCAGAAGCTTCTTCACATCGTCGCTCAGACTGGCGGCCCCTTCATGTTCCGCGCGGCTGAGAGTCTGTTCCTCAGTGTTGAGCTGGGCGATCTTATCCTCGAGGGTATCAGGCACGGGCTGATCCTGGAGGAGAAGCTGGCGCTTCTGGCGCAGAGCCTGGGCCAGCGCGGTAAGCACCTGCAGCCTTTTCGGCGCGGTGGCCGCGCGCATGCCGTCGCGCTTGCCGACGATGCCGAGAAAGCCTTGTATCTGCGCCTTGGAGAGGCCGAGGCGGTTGATGCGCGAGAGGAGGTCGATGTCATCCGACAGCGCGCGCACGTCGATCTTGGCATGCTCGACATCGGCGAGGCTGTCAGCCTGCGTGGCGACGAAAACGATCGCCGGGAGGCGCAGTACCGCCGTCCCGCCGCTAACGTTCGCGGGCACGGGTAGGAGGGTAACGGAGGCAAGCAACACAAGGCCTGTAAGCATTTTGCAGCACCGGCGGCAAGTCTACCCCCCGTCCCCGGTACCGTCAACGAATTCGCGCCCCAGGTCGCCCTTCGCTTTCACTGAGCTCTGGCTTCGCCAGAGCTCTTCGTCCTTCTAGGGTCCGGGGGCCCTTTGCCCCCNNCCGGGGGCCTTGCCCCCGGTGCGAACAACCCGCTTGCGCGCGGTCAGTCAGACGCGCCGTAGGCGCGGATGCGAGCGCGCGCAAGCGCTTGTACCTTTCGTTCTTGCACTCGCTCCCATCCACCCATCGCCCGCGGCTCCAACGTCTCGCCGCTCTCTGCTCATCCCCGCGAGGAAGCCGCGCTTTGTGCGGCGAAGTGCACCGCAG
>PMZA01000110.1 GCA_003170595.1 Armatimonadota bacterium | reverse complement strand
CGGGCAAGACCTATCTGGCCATGGCCCAGGCCGTGGCCGACCTGCGCGATGGCCGCATCAGCCGCATCGTCCTTTCCCGCCCGATCATGGAGGCCGGCGAGCACCTCGGCTTCCTCCCCGGCGATGTCACCGAGAAGGTCGACCCCTACCTGCGCCCGCTCCATGACGCCCTGCAGGACATCATGGGCGCCGAGCGCTTCCGCCGTTACTCCGAGCGCGGCACCATCGAGGTCGTCCCCCTCGCCTACATGCGAGGCCGCACGATCAACGACGCCTTCATGGTCCTCGACGAAGCCCAGAACACTACCGTGCCGCAGATGAAGATGTTCCTCACGCGCATGGGCTTCGGCAGCCGGATGATCGTGACTGGAGACATAACGCAGACTGACCTGCCCCCGGGCCACCTCTCCGGGATGCGCAACGCCATCGACGTCCTCGGCGGCGTCGAGGGCATCGGCTTCGTCGAGCTTTCCGGCGACGACATCGTCCGCCACGACCTGGTCCAGCGCATCGTGGGCGCCTACGAGCGCAGCGATCGCGCCAGGTTCGGCTCCGGTGCGGAGGGCCCGCCTGATGGCCAAAGTTAGCGGCAACGGGTCCGCCGACGGCGCTGCTTTGGAGGCCCGTCGCCCGCCCCGTCAGAAGGCGCGCGTTCTCCGCAACCTTGCCCTCGGGATGCTGACGGTGGCCGCCCTGTTCGTGACCCTGTGGGCCCGGGTCGTCCCCGAGCGGGTCAGCCTTGCCCTCGGCGAGCCCTCCCCCCGCACGATCGTCGCCCCGCGCAGCGTCTACTACAACGACAGCGTCCGCACCGAGGAACTTCGCAAGGCCGCCCGCGACGCCGTATCGGACCAGTACAAGCCCAATCCGGACGCCGCCGCAATCGCAGCGGGCGTCATCCGCGACGTCTTCGTCGTCCTCCGTCAGGCGCAGCCGCGGGTTGGGACCAGCCCCGAGGACGCCGCGGACTGGGTCCGAGGCCGCCTCGATGTCCCCCTCAGCGACCGCGCCCTTCTGCGCCTGGTGGAGAGCCCGCCGGGCGTGCAGTCCCGCCTCGAAGCTATCGCCCTGCGGATCACGCAGGACTTGATGGGCGGGCAGATCCGCGATAACACCGACGACGTCGGCGACGCCCGCCGTCATGCGGCCGAGCGTGCCCAGGCCAGCTCGGTATCCGAGGCTTTCTGGGGTCCTCTCGCCGAGATTGTGGCCGCGGCCCTCCAGCCGAATCTCGTCTACGACAAGGATTCCACCGACCGCGCCCGCGAGGCCGCCGCCGCCGCCGTCCAGCCCGACCGCGGTTTCATCCATGCCGGCGAAGTCGTCGCCTACGAAGACCAGACCATCGGCCAGCGCCAGCTTGACATCGCCCAGGCCCTCGGCCTCCTCCAGCCAGGCATCGACTACGTCCAGGCGTCGGCTCTGGCCCTCCTCCTCATGCTCACCGTGGCCGGGTTCGGCCTTTTCGTCCGCCAGTTCGCCCACCGCTTCTACCGCCAGGATAAGTACCTGGCTGTCCTCGCCGGGCTGACCGTCGCCTGCGCGGTGGTCTACCGGCTGGCGCAGGGCGAGGCGTACTTCGAGGCCGCCGCCCTCGGCACTGCCGCCGCCGCCGTCATCGCCGTATGCCTGCTCACGGAATCAATGATCGCCGTCGCCTTCGCCGGCGTGCTGAGCATCCTCGTAGGCCTCACCGCCGTGGGCAGCGACGCTCGCCTGGTCATCGCCACCCTCCTCGCCGCCACGGGCATCGTCGCCAGCATGGGCCGCGGCTGGCAGCGCACGTCCATGATCGCCCGCACCGCCGTCCTCGCCGCGGCCGTCAACGCCATCATGCTTGTCCTTGGCGACCAGGTATACGGACTCGTCGTCTCCTGGCGCCTCATCGCCGAGGTAGCCGCCGGCGGATTCATCGGCGCCATTGCCGGCACCGGTCTCGTCCTGGTCATCCAGCGCCCACTCCTCATCACTACCGACCTGTGGCTGCTGGAGCTGGCCAATCCCCACGAACCCCTGCTCCGCCGCCTGCTCACCGAGGCCCCGGGCACCTACCAAAGCTCGCTCATGGTTTCCACCCTCGCCGAAGCCGCGGCCGAGGCCATCGGCGCCAACGCCCTTCTCGCCGGCGTGGCCTCCATGTATCACGACATCGGCAAGCTCAAGCGCCCCGGCTTCTTCGTCGAGAACCAGTTCGCGGGCGACAACCCCCACGACAAGCTCGCGCCCCAGCTCTCCGCCATGATCCTCGCCGCCCACGTCAGCGAGGGCGTCGAGATGGCCCGCCACCTCAAGCTTCCCGGCGAGATTGTCGATGCCGTCCGCCAGCATCAGGGCACCTCGATCATGGCCTATTTCTGGGATCGCGCGCAGAAGACCGCCAAGCCCGGCGAGGAGGTCCCCGAAAGCCTCTTCCGGTATCCGGGCCCCAAGCCTCAGACGCGCGAGATCGCCATCCTCATGCTCGCCGACACCGTCGAGGCGGCTGCACGCACCCTTGATAGCTACACTGAGGACGTCATCCGCGAGATGGTCGAGCGCGCGGTGAAGAGCAAAGTCGACGACAGCCAGCTTGACGAGGCGCCTCTGACCCTGGCCGATCTGACCAAGGTCAAGGAGCAGCTCATCCAGACCCTTGTCGGCGCCTTCCATCGCCGCATTCCCTATCCCGACCAGATCGAGCGCGAGCTTGCCGAGCGGCTGCAGCACCGCCGCGAACCTCTCGAGCACCGCATGGGCTCAGCACGACGTGAGACCCGCCGCCATGTCCGTTGAGATCACCGACCTCACCTCCGGGCGCCAGGTGGACCGCGGCCTCATCACAGCCGCAGCCGAGGCCACGCTTGGCCTTGCCGCGCGGCAGCTCGACGAGTTGTCCCTCGTCCTCCTCGAGGACGAGGCCATGACGAAGCTCAACCTCCGCCTCCTCCATCGCGACGAGCCCACCGACGTCATCGCCTTCGAGGCCGAGGAGGATCCCGACGCCGTCCGCGCGGAGATCTACGTCAACCTCGACGCCGCCAATCGTCAGGCCGCCGAATACGGGCACACCCCCGCTGAGGAGTTGGCCTTCCTCGTCGCCCATGGAGTCCTCCACGCTCTGGCCTACGACGACGCCGACGACGCCGGCCGCGAGGCCATGTTTGCCCTGCAGGAGCAGGTCCTGGCGGCGCTCCGGGAGGTCGGCCTGTGAAGCGCGACCGCGCACCTTCCGACCGTCCCGCCCGTGGTCAGCTGGGCAAGTCGACCCTCCGCAGCTTCCAGTACGCGTGGGAGGGTCTGGCCTTCGCCTTTTCGACCCAGAAGCACATGCGGGTCCATGCGGTCGTCATCGCCCTGACCATCGCGGCGGCCCTGGGCCTCGACGTCGCGCCCGCCGCCTTCCTCAACATCCTCCTCGCCATGACCCTCGTCGTCGTGACCGAGCTGTTCAACACCTCCATCGAGCACGCCGTAGATCTCGCCGTCGACCACTACGATCCGCGCGCCAAGGTCGCCAAGGACGTCGCCGCCAGCGCGGTGCTGGTTGCCTCGGGCTACGCCGTCGTCGTCGCTTTCTTCGTCTTTGCCTACAGCAGCGCTTTGCCGAAGGTCATGCAGGGGCTTGGCCTGCCCAGGCACGTCCAGTTCGGCTCGCTGCAGATGGCGGCCGTGGGCATGGTCCTGGTGGCGCTAGTGATCGCGACAGTCAAGCACGTCACCGGCCGCGGCCGCTTCGCCTTCGGCGGGCCGGTGAGCGGTCACGCCGCGCTAGCCTTCCTTTTCGCAACGGGCATAGTCTTCATCACAGGCAACGTCTCCGTCGCACTTCTGGCGATGGCGCTGGCGACCCTCGTCGCCCAGAGCCGCGTCCAGGGCGGTATCCACTCCTTGCTCGAGGTCGTCCTCGGAGGCGTCCTCGGCTCCCTGCTCGGTTTTCTGTTATTCGCCGGAGGCGTATCTCGGTGAAGTCCATTGTTGTTCCTTGAAGAGACAATCTGATGCCCCCAACCAGCAACCGTACTCAACCTGAAGAGATCCTCCGCACCCGCTTTCTCGTGCTGGGCTCCGGCGTTGCAGGTCTTTGGACGGCGCTGCATTGCGCCAACCACGGCCCCGTCCTGCTCATCACCAAGGGCCGGATCGACGAGAGTAGCACCAACCACGCCCAGGGAGGCATCGCCGTCGCCCTGTGCCCAAAGGATTCGCCCGGCCTCCATGCCCAAGACACGCTGTACGCGGGCGCCGGCCTCTGCGATGAGCCGGCCGTGGCGGCCCTCACCAGCGAGGGCCCGGCGGTGGTCGAGGAGTTGATGGCCGACGGCGCCCAGTTCGACCAGGTGGACGGCCAGCTTCTCTGCCGCCGCGAGGCTGCTCACGGCCAGCGCCGCATCATCCACGCCCACGGCGACGCCACCGGCGCCGAGATTGTACGCGCCCTCACCGCCGTCACCTGCGCCCACGAGAACGTCACCGTCCGCGAGCAGACCCAGGCCCTCCGTCTCCTCGTCGTCGACGGCGAGGTCGTCGGTGTTGACGCGAGCGACGTCGAGTCCGGCCGGCGCCTGCGCATCCTCGCCGACGCGACTATCCTCGCCACCGGTGGCGTCGGCGGCCTCTTCCGCTACACGACCGACCCGGTGGTCATCACCGGCGACGGCATGGCCCTCGCTCTCCGCGCTGGCGCGGTCCTCGAGGACATGGAGTTCGTCCAGTTCCACCCGACGGCCCTCGCCTGCGACGAGATGCCAGTCCCACTCATCTCCGAGGCCGTGCGCGGGGAGGGGGCCGTGCTCCTCAACGCGGCCGGCGACCGGTTCATGGATCAGTACCACGAGATGGCCGAACTTGCCCCGCGCGACATCGTCTCGCGGGCTGAGTTCTCCGAGATGCGGCGCCTGGGGGCCGACCACTGCCTCCTCGACGTCAGCCCCATCCCGCCTGGCAAGCTGGCCTCGAACTTCCCCGGCATCCTCGAGATGCTGCGCGATCATGACATCCACGCGCCCGAGGATCGCATCCCGATCCGTCCGGCGGCGCACTTCGCGATGGGCGGCGTTGCTGTCGACCTGTGGGGGCAGACGAGCCTCCCGCGCCTGCTGGCGGCGGGGGAATGCAGTTGCACGGGCGTTCACGGGGCCAATCGTCTCGCGTCGAACTCGCTGCTGGAGGGGCTCGTCTTCGGGGCGCGAGCGGCTGACACCGCGTCGCGTCTGCAGCCTCTGGGGGCTAGGGCAGAGGCTGCCCTCAGCCTCGATCCCGAGCGCGTGCCGTCGGTGCCGCCGCTGGTGGCCGCCGAGGTCCGCGACATCATGTGGGCCCAGGTCGGCGTCTGGCGCGACGGTGTGGGCCTGGAGTCCGCCTCACGCCAGCTTCATCGCCTGCTCGGCAAGTATGCTTCTCGCGCGTCGGCTTGGCCGTCGCCGGAGCATGCCGATAGCGCGAATGTCCTGGAGATCGCGTGGGTGACGGCGAGGGCTGCCGCCCTGCGCGATGAGAGCCGGGGCGCTCACTTCCGCGGCGACGCTCCTGAGCCCAAGCCGTCCTGGCAGTGTCATCTTCTCGCGCGTAAGACCGCTGAGAGCGACCTCGACTTCTCGGTCCGACCGGTCGAGATACTGAGCCCCACCGCGCAAAGCTGATCAACCCGTTCCCTTCAACCGCACAAAAAGAAAGGAGCCGGACAGTGTCCGGCTCCTTTTCACCTTCGGTTTGTAGCCTGACCTTCTGGAAGGCCTAGTACTTGGTGCCGGGCTTCGGCTTGACGGGCCCGACGACCTTGGGCTTCGCGGTGCCAACCTTCGGCCTGACTACGGTGTGAGGCTTCGGCTTGACGGTGCTGAGAACCTTAGCCTTCGGCTTGGGCTTGACAACGCTCTTGACCCTCGGCTTGACGCCGGCGGTGCCAATCTTGGCCTTCGGCTTCGCCTTGGTGGTAACCTTGGCGTGATGGCGGCGGATCTTGCGATGGCGCCGCTTGTGCCGGATGACCTTGCCGCGCTTCTTGCCCTTCACGGCTACGACCTTGGCCTTCGCCTTGGGCTTGGGCTTGATTGCGGCCACGCCGACCCTAGCCTTCGGCTTGACCACGGTGGCCTTCAGCTTGGGCTTGGGCTTCGGCTTGACGGCGGTCACCCTGGCGGTGAGGGGCTTGGGCTTGGCAACCTTCGCCTTCGGAGACTTAGCCGGGCCAGACATCGAGGGCTGAGCGAAGGCCGCCGCGACGATCGCGAGCGTGAAAACGGTAACGACTGCGAGTGCCATGATTCGTGTGTAACGCAACTTCATGCAAGACACCTCCCCTAGGAGTTGGTCGAAATAACCGAGTATGGTAGACGACGTAACGCGCCCGATGTTCAGTCGGGAACGACCCACCCCGATCTCGCCCCCGCCGGGCAGCCACTAATCCAGCACGACTACTTTGTTGGCGCGCATGCCGCGCGGGGTCTGGATCGGCTCGTATTCCACCGCAGCGCCCTCCGGCAGAGACCGGTATCCCCGGCCTTCGATCGCCGAGTAATGGACGAAGATATCTCCCTGCGAGCCACCTTCGATGAACCCGAAACCCTTAGCATCATCAAACCACTTCACGCGCCCCTTCTTCCTCGCATCGACGCCCTCCATGTCACGACCTCCAACGCGCCCAGTCCAATCCACCACATCTTAAGTGTAGTCAGGGCGGAGACCTGAGTCAAGTGGTGTACGTAAGTGGAGTCCGAGAGCCACAGGTGTGAAGGGAGCGTGCGCAAACCGTATTATCATAAAAGTAGCCCCATTGGCTGTCTGCGTACATAACGGTGAACTTCCAAATCCTCCGGAATCTCCCGCGAAAGAAGATGATACAGTTGATTCTCAGAAACCTCTTCCCGTGATACTGGTATCGTGATACAATCCCCTGCGAGCGATTCCAGCTACCACCTGCATGGTCCGGAATCGCGCCGTCAGTAACCAAGATTCGGCCAGGCGCACGTGCCTGGTTCAACAGGAGGGGCTGACTGTGCCAGAAAACGATTCCATGAATCCTTCCCAGAGCGACGCCATAACGAAGGTGTGGCCTCCCGAACCCCTGAAGGTATGGCCGTACAACCAGCTCCCCAAGATCGACTTCCCGACGCCCGCGCCTCGTGTCGCGGCAGCGGGTCCAGCTCCCGCAGCGCCTGCCTCGGCTCCGGCTCCGGCCCCGGCTCCGGCGCCGGCTCCGGCCCCTGCGCCTGGCCGGGACGTTCTTCCGCCCGCCACCGTGCCCTATCATCCCCGCGCCGCCGCCCAGGCGGTTACCGGCGACCAGATTCGCGAAGCCCGCAAGCGCCTCGGCTGGACGCAGGCTGAGCTTGCCAAGAAGGTTGGCCTCAGCCGCCCCTTCATCGCCCTCGTCGAGCAGGGCCGCCGAATCCTCGCGCCGCAGGACCTCGACCGCGTCCGCCAGGAACTCGGGATCTAGCGTTCGCCTAGTGACGATCCGGGGGAGGGGTCAGGCTTCTTCTCGCGAACAATCCTTCTGCGCGTAAGCCCGCGCGGAGGTTTCGCCATGAGCCGATCGATCCTTGCAGTCTTCGCCCTCGTCTGCGTCGCGGTCGTCTGGGCCGCTGAGCCGAAGGCCGATTTCTATGTCAACCCCGACGGCAACGACACGTGGTCGGGTAAGCTCACGGCCCGCAATGCCGCCGGCACCAACGGCCCCTTCGCCACGATCCAGCGCGCCCAGCAGGCCGTCCGCCAGTTCAAGGTCGCCCAGCCCGGCAAGCCCGTGACGGTCATGCTCTTGGGCGGCGTGTACTACCTCGACGAGCCCGTCACGTTCACGCCCGCCGACTCCGGTACCGAGCAGGCGCCGGTCTCCTACATCGCCGCGTCCGGTGAGAAGCCCGTGATCAGCGGCGGCGTCCGCCTCACCGGTTTCAAGCGCACGCCCGATGGCCGCTGGCAGATCAGCATCCCCGACGTCGCGCAGGGCAACTGGACCTTCTGCCAGCTCTTCGTCAACGGCCAGCGCCGCTATCGCCCGCGCTTCCCGAAGGACACCTACTATATGATCGACGGCGCTGTCGCGCCCGACAACGGCAAGCCGCGCTTCCGCTTCAAGGCCGGGCAGATCCGCTCCGACTTCAACAACCTCGGCGACGTCGAGGTCCTCGTCTTCAACAACTGGACCGACTCGCGCATGCGCGTGGCCTCGGTGGATGACGCGACCCGCACGGTGACCTTCACCGGCACCTCGACCTTCGATATGGATAAGGGCCGCCGCTTCATCGTCGAGAACGTGCGCGAGGCGCTCACCCAGCCCGGCGAGTGGTATCTGGACAACAAGACCGGCATCCTCACCTACATCCCCATGCCCGGCGAGAAGATGGAGGACGCCGTAGTCATCGCCCCGCGCCTCCCGCAGCTTGTCATCTTCAAGGGCGACGGCGCGCTGGGCCAGTGGGTCGAGAACCTGCAGTTCCGCGGCCTGACCTTCGCCCACAGCAACTGGACCCTCCCACAGGCGGGCTACTCCTTCGGCCAGGCTGAGGCCGGCCTCCCGGGCGCGATCTCAGCCACCGGCGCGCGCAACTGCGTCTTCGACGGCTGCATCGTCAAGCAGACCGGCGCCTGGGCCATCGACCTCGCCGGAGGTTGCGCTAACAATCGCATCGAGGACTGCGACCTCGTCGACCTCGGCGCCGGCGGCGTGAAGGTGGGGGAGATGGGCATCCCCGCCGACCCCAAAGCAGCCGCCCAGGGCAACATCGTCCGCAACTGCACCATCGCTCACGGCGGCCGCCTCCATCCCGCGGGCATCGGCATCTGGGTCGGCCAGTCGCCTAACAATCGCTTCGAGCACAATGAGATCTGGGACCTCTACTACTCGGGCTTTTCCCTCGGCTGGACCTGGGGCTACGGGCCGAGCCTCGCCCACGACAATACCGTCGAGTACAACGACGTGCACCAACTCGGCCAGCAGGTCCTCTCCGACATGGGCGGCATCTACACGTTGGGCATCCAAACCGGCACGACCATCCGGTACAACAAGTTCCATGACGTCGACTATTACTACTACGGCGCCTGGGGCATCTACTTCGACGAGGGGTCATCGAACATCCTCGCCGAGAACAACCTCGTCTACAACACCAAGACTGGCGGCTACCACCAGCACTACGGTAAGGACAACGTCGTCCGCAACAACATCTTCGCATTCAGCATGGACGGCCAGATCCAGCGTTCGCGCATCGAGGATCACCTGTCATTCAC
>PMZA01000230.1:1550-9011 GCA_003170595.1 Armatimonadota bacterium | reverse complement strand
TTCAAGCTACACGGCATCATATTAGCAGTCCTCGGCAACTTTGATAGCCTGGGTTCCGCCAACACCTACTTAGGAGCTCAAATGACGGGCCCGTCGGGCCAAGGCCACCTACTTGTGTTAACTGCATAGCCCTATTGTCCTTTGCCTTTCGCCTGACGATCCACTCATCGATGGGAGGGCTTTCATGTCGAATCCTCGTTTCGCCATCATCGGTTGCGGTCGGATTTCCCAGCTTCACGCGGAGAATCTCCAATCCCTGCTCGGCACCTCCGACGTCCTCGTCGGCGCCTGTGATTCGCTGATCGACCGCGCCGAGGCGATGGTCGCGAAGACCGGCGGCCGCGCCTATTCCGACGCCGCCGCGATGCTCGACGCTGAGAAGCCCGACGCGGTCATCATCTGCACGCCGCCCTTCGTCCGTGAGGAGCCCATCCGCGCGTGCTGCGAGCGCAAGGTTCCCTTCCTGTGTGAGAAGCCTCCGGCCTCCGACTGGGAAGCCGCCCGCCGCATCGCCGAGATGGTCGGCGCGGCCGACATCCTCCACAGCGTCGCCTTCATGTACCGGTACCATCTCGGCTCCGACGAGTACCATCGCTGGATGGCCGGCCGCACGCCCGCGGTCGTCGTCTCGGCGTTTGGTTGCGGGCCGCTGTATGAGCCCGACTTCCCGCCCTGGTTCAAGCTCATGGAGCGCAGCGGCGGCCCGATCATGGATCAGGCCATCCACGCCTTCGACACCATCCGCTACCTCGTCGGCGACATCACCGACGTCTTCGCCTTCGGGTCGAATCTCCACTTCCCTCTGGCCGACGACATGACGGTCCCCGAGAGCGCCTCGATCAGCTTCCGCTTCGCCTCCGGCGCGATCGGCACGCACTATCACTCCTGGGCGGACAAGCTCTGGATCGGCCAGATCGACGTCCGCACGGGTGACGATCGCGTGCTGATGGAGATCGGCGACGGTACGCTGACGGGCCTCATCGGTGGGGAAGAGAAGAAGTACTCCGAGGCCGGTCCGCCTCATCGCCGCGAGCTTGAGTACTTCATCAAGGCGCTCGAGACGAACGACCGCAGCCTCATCCGCTCGACCTACGCGGACGCCGCGGCGACGTTGTCCGTCTGCCTCGCTGCGAACAAGTCGATCCTAACGGGCGAACCGCAGCAAGTCCCGACGCTCTAGATGGGGGCGAGCGCCCCCGTGGGCCATTCTGGTAGTCAGCGCGGTGCGGGTCCCCTCTGGGCAGGCACCAGAGGGCAGCCCCCGGAGGGGAGGCACATGCCTGACGCGGGTCAGTCCGAGGAGGTCATTACCGCCGCGCACACGTGCAGCGTTGAGGAAGCCGTCGCCATCGTGCGGACGGAGCGGGTGGAGGCCTGGCCTGAGAAGTCCGTGCCGGAGCTGGTTAGCCTGCAGGCGAGCGTCTGCTGGTTCCGGCTCAATCCGTGGCTCTACTCGTCATTCGGCCACATCCAGTTCATGTTCCCGTGGCCGGAGCTCGTGGCGCAATCTGGGCAACCCACGCTCTGCAGGCTCAAAGGCTCGAAACAGGACGGGCGACGCACGGAGCGGCTGCTCGTTGTTCACTCACCACTCGGGCTCCCCCAGTATGATGCATCCGACCCAACCGGCCCTCTTTGGAGATGCCCGGAGAGTGGCGCCTGGTACATCGCGGCTGACCTCAGCGATGGCGACGTGGTCAACGTGGCAGTCGATCAGAACGTGCCCCTTTCGTTGGCGAGCGCTGTCGATCTCGTCCCAATGCGGGAGGACCGGGGCTACGAGCGGTGCGAGTCAGGGCTGAGGCTCCTGTGTAGCCTCGGGGACCACGATGACCGGGCGAAATGCCCCAATCTGACATCCGGCCTGTGCCAGCTGGTATCGAACTACGTATTTGTCAGGTTCGCGCATGGGGGACTTAAATGGCAGTATCCGGCAGCGAGACCCCCTGCGGCACTGCGTGGGCAGGCAGAGGCGACACTGAGGCTCATCGCCCAGCAGGGGACCGGGCCGCTGGGCGGACTCTACGTCGTGGACAATGGCGGTCAAGCATTATTTGACGCGATGACATGGATGTTGGGCAATGCGTTTCCGCTTGTGGGGGAGGCGTTCGCCGAGTGGTGCGCGCCTTGAGGCCGTATCTGCGGTAGGGCCTTGACCCGACCGCAGGCACCGGCGAGCTAATTTGGCTGGTGAGGTGACGGATCGATGATAAAGACCACCGTCTTTTACGTCTCGCCCGACGGCGACGACAGTTCGCCCGGCACGAAGGCGCAACCCTTCGCGACCGTTGCCCGCGCCCGCGACGCTCTCCGTTCGCTTCGCCGCAAAGACGAGCCCGACGCGCCCGCCAAGGTCATCCTTCGCGGTGGCACGTATTTCCTCGACGAACCCCTCACCTTCGAGCCTCGCGACTCAGGCACCGCCGCCTGCCCCGTCACCTTCGTCGCCCATCCCGGCGAGCGCCCGATCATCTCGGGCGGCGTCGCGGTCACCGGCTGGCATCCCACCGAGGTCAACGGCAAGCCCGCCTGGATCGCCGGCCTTCCTAACATCCGCCCCGGCACGTGGCGCTTCATGCAGCTCTTCATCAACGGCGAGCGCCGCTTCCGCCCGCGTCTGCCCAAGGCGGGCTGGGAGTATTTCGACTCCCTCCTCGACATCGACGAGAGCGTCCCCTGGAACGTCGGCCAGCACCGGGCGAACTTCAAGCCCGGCAGCATGAACCACACCTGGCGCGACCTCACCGACATCGAAGTCGTCGCCCTCCACCTCTGGTCCGAGTCTCGCCTGCCCGTCGCCTCCATCGACTCGCGCAAGCGCATCGTCAACTTCACGAAGACCTCGGTCTTCCGCCTCTGCGACGACTTCGCCCTCCAGCCCGGCCGCTACTACGTGGACAACATCTTCGAGGCGCTCGAGGACCCCGGCCAGTGGTATCTCGACCCCGCGGCGGCTCGCCTCTACTACATCCCGCATCGCACGGAAAAGCCCGAGCAAATCGAGGCCATCGTCCCGCGCCTCGAGCAGGTCCTCTGCGTCGTCGGCTCGCCCGATGGCAAGAAGCCTGTCGAGCATCTCCACTTCCGCGGCCTCACCTTTTCCCACGCCGAGTGGCGCCTTCCCGCCGACGCATCAGGCACCGGTCAGGCCGAGATCAACGTCCCCGGCGCCCTCTTCTTCCAGGGCGCGCAGAACTGTTCCGTCGACGAGTGTGAGATCTCGCACGTCGGCACCTACGGCATCGAATTCGCCGATGGCTGCGCCGATGTCTCGGTCTCACGTTGCCGCATCGTCGACCTCGGCGCCGGTGGCGTGAAGGTCGGGCACAACGCCGTCCGCGCCAGCATCACCGACTGCGAGATCGGCGATGGCGGCCACATCTACCACTCGGCCGTCGGCGTGCTCATTGGCGACACCGGCCCCAACCTCGTCTCGCACAACGAGATCCACCACTTCTATTACACCGGTATCTCCGTCGGCTGGGTATGGGGTTACGGCCCGAGCAAGTGCGTGGGCAACGTCGTCGAGCATAACCACATCCACCACCTCGGCCAGGGCCTCCTCTCCGACATGGGCGGCATCTACACTCTCTCGATCCAGCCCGGCGGGAAGCTGCGCAACAACCTCATCCACGACGTCGAGTCCTACAGCTACGGCGGCTGGGGCATCTATCCCGACGAGGGCACGAGCAATCTCCTCATCGAGAACAACGTCGTCTTCCGCACCAAGACCGGCGGCTTCCACCAGCATTACGGCCGCGACAACATCGTCCGCAACAACATCTTCGCCTTCGCCATGGAGGGCCAGCTCCAGCGGACCCGCGTCGAGGAGCACCGCTCGTTCACCTTCGAACACAACATCGTCTACTGGAACCGGGGCCGCCTCTTCGACGGCCAGTGGGGCGACCCGAACTTCCTCCTGAAGAGCAACGACTACTGGGACGCCACCGGCAAACCCGTCAGCTTCGGCGGCAAGGGCCTCGAAGAGTGGCAGAAGACGGGCCGGGACGAGGGCTCGATCGTCGCGGACCCGCTCTTCGTCGACGCCGAGCATTTCGACTTCCACCTGAAGGACGGGAGCCCCGCCCTCGCGATCGGCTTCAAGCCATTCGACTACTCGAAGGCCGGCGTCTACGGCGACCCGAAATGGGTCGCGCTGGCGGCGAGCGTGACGTATCCGCCGGTCGAGTTCGCGCCGCCCGCGCCGCCCCCGCCGCCGATGGCCTTCCGCGACGATTTCGAGTCGTACAACGTGGGCGATCCGCCCGCCGACGCCACCTGCGAGACCGAGGGACGCAAGGGCCTCCTCGCCGTCACCGACGAGACGGCCGCCGGCGGCAAGAAGTGCCTGAAGGTCACCGACGCGCCGGACCTGAAGTACCCCTGGAACCCGCACTTCTATTACCGCCCGCACCGCACCGAGGGCGTCACACGGTTCGCGTTCGACCTGCGGATCGAGGCGGGCGCCGAGTTCTACCACGAGTGGCGAGACGACGCCTCGCCCTATAAGACCGGCCCGAGCTTCTCGGTCGGCGGCGGCAAGGTCCGGGCCGACGGCCGAGAGCTTCTGGAAATCCCCGTCGGCCAGTGGGCCCACTTCGAGGTCGTCTGCGGCCTCGGCTCGAAGGCCGGCGGCACGTGGACCCTGCGCGTGACGCTTCCCGGCCAGCCGGCCAAGGAGTTCGCGGGCCTCAAGTGCCACTCGCCCGACTGGAAGGCGCTCCAGTGGATGGGCTTCTCGAGCACCGCAAAGGACAAGGTAGTCTTCTATCTCGATAATCTCGACCTTGGCGATGCGCCGGCGGGGACGGTCGTCCCGCCGCCCGTCACGCTCGAGACGGACTTCCTCCGGATGGAGCTGACCGCCGACGGGCGGTGCCGCGCGTTCGTCGACAAGCGGACGGGCCGCAACTGTGCGGGCCCCGCTCCCGGCCAGCCGATCGCCCAGGTCCGCAAGGGCGGCAAGGCGTTCGACGCCACCTCCTGCGCGGCCGCCGGCGGGGTCCTCTCGATCCAGTTCGGCGAGTCCGGCGTCCGGGCCGACCTCAAGGTGACGCCGAAGAAGGGCTACCTGGTCTTCGAGGTGGCCTCGGTCAGCGACCCGGAGGTCGACGAGCTCGTGTTCGGCGCGGTCTCGGTGGCCCTGGCGAAACACGTGAGCAACGTCTCGGGCGTGGCGGCCGACGACGTGTTCGCCGCCTGCGCCCGCGCGCTGAACCTCCAGGCCAACCTCGTCCTCCACCCCGGCGCGGCGCCCGTCCTGGCTCCGACGTGCTACCGCCGCTACGGCCTGGTGGGGGCCAAGGTCGCCCTGGTGGGATGCCGCACGGCCGACCTGCGGCCAGTGCTCCAGGACCTCGTGCGGGCCGAGGGCCTGCCGCTGTCGCCCCTCGGCGGGCCGTTCGCCCTCGACGCCGAGGAGAACCGCGGCTCGTACGTCTTCGCCACGCCGTCCGAGAAGAACATCGACGACTGGATCGCCCTCGCCAGGAAGGCCGGCATCGCCCAGATCCATTTCATCGGCTGGGAACAGTCGCTCGGCCACTACGAGCCCCGCAAGGACCTGTATCCCGGCGGCCTGGAGGGCCTGAAGGGCGTCGTCGCCAAAATCCACGCGGCCGGCCTCCGCGCGGGGATGCACACGCTCTCGGGCGCCGTCGCGGTCAACGACCCGTTCCTGCGGCCGGTCCCCGACAAGCGCCTCGCCAAGGACGCCTCGTTCGCCCTGGCCTCGCCGCTCACGGAGAAGGACGCGACGCTCGCGACCGACCAGCCGCCCGGCGACCTCGAAACGATGTGGGCCTACATGAGCCGCGGCAACGTCCTCCAGGTNNGGGCCTGTCGCGGGCGGCGCCCTTCGGCTTCACCGGCTGCACCCGCGGCGCCTTCGGCACGAAGCCCGCCGCGCATGCCCAGGGCGCGGCCGTCCATCACCTCTTCGTCCGGTACGCCACGTTCCAGCCCGACGAGCGCTCGACGCTGGTCGGCGAGATCGCCGACTGCATCGCGAACGTCTTCAACACCTGCGGCTTCGACATGATCTACATGGATGGGGCCGAAGGGATGCCCGGCGACTGGTACGGCATCGCGAAGATGCGCCTCGCGATCTTCGAGCGCCTCAAGGGCCGCGTCCTCGTCGAGGCCAGCGAGTGGGGCCACCACTCCTGGCCGTTCCATTCGCGCCTCGGCGCCTACGACTATCCCAACTGGGGCCTCGACCGGTTCAACGACATCCATTGCCATGACTTGGAGGGCTACCGGGCGTCCAGCCTCCTGCCGGCCCAGCTCGGGTGGTGGGCGATCCTCGGGCCGGACGCCGACCATCCCGCCGAGTTCCCCGAAGAGGTCGAGTACCTGTGCGCGAAGTCCCTCGGCTACGACGCCCCGATGTCGTTCCAGGGGATCGAGCCGACGCCGCGCCCCGCGAACCTGCGCCAGCCGGAGTACCTCGAGATGATCGGCCGGTTCGAGCGGCTGCGCCTCGCGCGGCACTTTTCCGAGGCCACGCTCGCCCGCCTCCGCACGCCGCGCCAGGACTTTCACCTTATCCAGGCGGCCGGCGACCAGTGGCAGCTCGCCCCCCGGGACTACCTCGCCCATAAAGTGACCGGCCAGAAGGACGGCTCCGGCGCCTGGACGCTGACGAATCGCTATGCCTCCCAGCCGCTGCGGCTGCGGATCGAGGCGCTCTATGCGGCCCTGCCCTACGCGGCCCCCGAAGGCGTGGCCCTCGCCACGCTGGCCAAGCCCGATGAGCTGGCGGCCCGCGGCGCGGCCGGCGTCACGGNNGGGCGCCTGGGCGGCCTTCGCCAGGACGTTCAACCCGCCGCTCAACCTGAGTAAGTGCGGCGCCCTGGGCCTCTGGGTCCGCGGCGACGGCAAGGGCGAGCTCCTCAACGTCCAGCTCACCAATCCGCCGCAGTTCTGGACCACCTTCGACGAGCACTACCTGCCGATCGATTTCACCGGATGGCGATACGTGGAACTCTTCCTGCGCGAGCGCGACGCCGAGTCGTTCGTCGACTACGCGTGGCCCTACGGCGGCACGAGCGAGGTCTTCCGCAGCCCTCTCATTCGCGACCACGTGAGCGGCCTCACGCTCTGGTACAACAACCTGCCGCCCGGCGATGCCGCCGCGTGCCAGATCGGGCCGATCAAGGCCCTCCCGGCCGTGAAGGCGAAGCTGGGCACCCCGACGCTGACCCTCGGCGACCGCAAGATCGTCTTTCCGGTCACGCTCGAGAGCGGCCAGTACATCGAGCTCGACCCGGACGCCGGTTGCCGCCTCTTCAGCGAGCAGGGCGAGGTGCTCCAGAAGGTCGCGCCCCAGGGCGACGCGCCGGCAGTGGCCACCGGAGAGAACCGGATCGCCTTCTCGTGCGAGCCGCCGCAGGGCCTGGGCGCCCGCGCGAAGATCACCGTCATCGTCCAAGGCGAGCCCTTGGCCGCAACGAACAAGCC
>PMZA01000230.1:0-1510 GCA_003170595.1 Armatimonadota bacterium | reverse complement strand
GTCAGGAGACCCACCGCGCAGAAGCATCACAGTGCAGGTCGGGCCAAAGAAAGGTATCCATTTATGAAAGCCGTATTCTTCGGCGGCGGTTCCTTCCGGCTCCTCGGCATCCTCCGGTCGGCGATGGCCGAGCGGGGCCTGNNCCACCTGCACGACCTCGCGGTCGAGCGGGCCGAGACGATGGGCCGCATGCTCATGAAGACGCCCGAGTTCGCCCGCGCGCAGCCGACGATCACCTGGGGCTCGGCGCTCGACCGGGCGCTCGAAGGCGCCGACGCCGTCGGCGTCGTCCTGATGGCCGGCTCCCGCCTGTCGCAGGCCCTCGGCGACGAGGCCTGCCTCAAGCACGGGTTCCTCGGCTCCGACAACGTGTCGCCGAGCGGGGCGCTGCTGGCCGTCAAGGGCGGGCCGATCCTCATGGACCTCGCGCGACGCATGGAGAAGCGTTGCCCAGACGCATGGCTCATCGATTTCGCCAACCCCGTGGCCGTCCATAGCGCCGCCGTCAACAACCACACGCGTATCCGGGCCCTCGGCGTCTGCCAGGGCTTCTGCAATCACCAGTGGGACCTCGCGCGGGTCCTCCTCGGACGCGACGAGCAGAATCCCGAGTTCGACGTCGACGTCGCGGGCATCAATCACCTGAGCTTCATCCTGCGCGGCACTTATCNNAACCTGAGCTACATCCTGCGCGGCACGTATCGCGGCAAGGACCTCTTCCGCCTCCTCGACCGCCGCCTGACGCCCGGATGGAAGCCGCCGCGCCTCGCGCCCGAGATGCCGATCTGGACGCGAAGGAACATCACGCGCGGCCTCGGGACGCTCGCGCGGCTCTACCGGGACCTTGGCGTCCTCATCTTCTCGACCGAGGGCGACGGGATGATGCACCTCGACTATGACGCGTGCCTCCAGCGCGTCCTGGCTGAAGGCCCCCGCCCGACGCGGGCCGCGATCGCCGCCGGCATCCGGCGCGGGGCGAAGGAGCGCCAGAAGGACGACGCCTTCTTCCGCTCCCACCTCGCGAAGGACCTCGACGCGGCGTTCTGGAGCGGCCCGGCCACGCGCACCTTCATGTTCCAGCGCCAGGACNNGCGTCCTGGCGGGCCTGGCGGGCATCCGCAAGGTCAAGATCGCCACGAGCCGCCCGAACCGCGGCGCCGTCGCGGGGTTCACCGACCGCACGGTCCTCGAATACTCCCAGGTCCTCACCCGCGGGACGATCCGGCCCGTCGCCGGCCTGGCGGTCCCCCCGGTGGTCCAGGGCCTGACGAGCGGCCTCGCGGCGCACCAGACGATGCTGGCCGACGCGATCGCCACCGAGGACCCGAAGCTCCTGGCCCAGGCGCTCCAGGCCTATCCCGTCCGGGCCTATTCGCCCGCGCTCAAGGCCCTCTGCCGCGACCTGCTCGCGATCAACGCCGCCGAGATTCCGCCGGCCCTGGCCAAGGCGCGGCAATACCTGTGAGCGACCCGAGAGGCGGCCGCTGGTCTTTCCCTCTCCCCTTGCGGG
>PMZA01000032.1 GCA_003170595.1 Armatimonadota bacterium | reverse complement strand
TCGATCTTGGTGACGTCAACGGGGAGGAGCGAAACGGGCTGGGGGCCTTCTAATCCAAGGGTTGGGGTAAGAACCCGGGCACCGACTCAGATGCCGAAGGCAAGCGGGCGTGCCATGGAACCGGGCAGCCCGTTAACTTCGATCTCCTTCGGGACGCCAACAACATCGTATTCGATCCGACAGAGCTGGATCAGGCCGCTCTCGTCGTCGAACACTCCGTACGCTGCCCGAGGATCGCCATCTCGCGGCTGTCCCACTGACCCCGGGCTGCACAGCACACGTGCGGTGCGGTCCCTTGGAGTGACCGGAAAGCTGCCGGTCAGAACCATGGCAATCCGGTCAGACAGCCCCGGTGAGTCTTCAGGCCGGCACTGATACGGGTAGACCCGCGGCTCGTGCCAGTGGCCGAAATGGCCAACACGGAACNNACCCTTGGGACTCGAAGGTGGCACGAGCCGTATCCCTGTTCATGTGCCCGTAGGCACTTCGGCAGGAGCCATGCATCAGCAGACCTGCCGGGCATTCGCCGCAGATGGGGAGTGATCTGAGAAACGCGGCGTTCTCCGGCGTTAGCTTCCTTGACGTCCACTCAGCCGCCACTCTAGCGCCAGTGTTCTGCCGGAGAGCCCACTCATCCTCGGTTACAGCGAGGTCGTGGTTTCCTGCAGGGCAACGCGCGTCTAGATCTCTTCATGTTTCGCAACACTCGTTCGGACTAGGCCCGTAACCCAATATGTCGCCGAGACATATTGCGCTGTCAACGCTACCAGCATCTGTTAGCACGGCCTCAAGTGCTGCCCAGCTAGCGTAAATGTCAGCAACGATTAGCCATCTCAGTGGGGCATGGAAGCTCTTAGTTCTCTCATGCGATGGTGCATTCGGCGATGAGCCGGCTGGGGGGGCGTCGACGGCTGAAGCTCAGCCTGAGATCCCTGTCCGGCACAACTGGCCGGGCCGTGGCGTCCTCCAGCCAGAGCTACCCGATACGCGAGAGCAGCCCCTCGGCCACCAGCAACTCCAGCATGCGGTGTTCCTGGACGAAGAGATCGATCTCGCCTTTCATGGCCCGTGCTTCCGGGTGGCTGCTGCGGATCTCAGCGAGGGCTGCAGCCAGAGAGGGCGGCGGGTGACCCATCAGAAAGCGCCCATACCGGACGTTGAAGACCGCCAGCAGCGCCGCATCCTTCTTCCGGATGATCGCCCGGCATTGTCGGACAAGCTCCTTCGGATCGGGCACATACGCGTGAGCCTGATCGGGACCCTCAGCAGTTACCTCGTCCTCAGGACCCGGCGTTGCGGCTGCAACAAAGTCCGACCTCGTGAACGGCTCACCATCCGGCCCGCGGCGGACCTCGTCGAGGGATCTCTCCTGCGGCCATGTCGGCGTCTCCTCCGGCCAAAGCAGCGTCACGAGATTAGGGAGCAAGAAGTCGTCCAGGGGCCTTCCGTGTTTGGCAGGATCGTAGGTATCGAGCAACCCTCTCAAACCGCCACCGCCGACCAAGAAGGCAACGGCCGTCTGCAGGAAGTGCCCGCAGCTGGCGCTCTCCTCTCGGCGCGCAATGAGCGCCCTGAGGCGGGACTCTATGAGCGCCAGCAGATCAGACGTCGCAAGGGAGTCCCCTGCACGGCGCTGGGCAATCAGCGAAGCCACGTGCCTCTCGGAGTCCGACCACTTCTCCGGGCGTCCGCGAGTGCCGCTCATCACGGCACCTGGCCCCCATACTTGACGATCCCCAGCAGCGCATGGGAGTCTCTGCCCCGCTTGGCCAAGACCTCATCAGGGTCGATGCCTACCGCCTTTACGCCCTTCCTGGCTGCGGCCAAGGCCCGGGTTAGCAGCTGACCTAAGTCGCCGGACGTCGCAGGCCACTGCCCGCTGATCACCAGATCTGAGGCGATGATGTGCCTGTGGATGAACAGGTTCGGGTAGGATGCGAGGTAGGAGACGAGCTGACGGGCGTGGAGAGCGTCTTGGCTTTGCGGCCGCCCGGCCGGCGTGATGGGCTCGCCGTCAACTTCGAAGGCACACTCGCCGTCCGGATCCCTCCTGAGACCAATGACGTGCGTATGCTCTGCGTCGCTAAGGTTGACGCGAGCGGACCTGCAGAAGCCAGCGTATGCCCGGTCTACCTCGATCCTGACGCGAGCCAGATCAGACTCGATGTCGCCCGACTTCAGTACTACACTCCGGATCGGTCCTGGCGAGCATTTGGCGGGGGCACGGTCCAGCGCACCCTCAGCCCGACGGAGATGCGCGCGAAGATCCGCTGAAGCGTAGGCGCTGAACACTACAACGTCCGTGGTCGTGGGTAGCCCAATCAGCTCACGCCCCAGATCGATACCGAGCTGCTGTGACGGCTGGCCCCCGACTGAGGCGGGGATGCATAGGTCGAGCACGACCAGATCGTAATCGTGGTGTCGGAGCAATTCCCGGGCCTCACTCAAGTCAGTAGCCGCATCCGCCCTGGCGAAATCATCCGCCAGATCATCCACCAGGCCTCTCCGGTAGCTACCGTCATCCTCGACTACCAGGACCGAGTAGCACGGCCTCCCGCTGACAGCATCCCCGTCGAGACGCCCTTCTCTCCTCTTCAGCCATCCTGCTGCATCCATACCGGAGCGGACGAGTCTAGTTCGGGTCGGCGTCAGGCGCACCACAACCTCGGCTCCGCCGTGAACCATCTCCGCCAAGGCCATGTCCACCGCTTCAACCCCCTGGGCTTCGTCATCCTGGCGAATCAGGTCCGCGTGATCCCTAAGGACCACCTGGTCAGGGGCGCCGCTGATGAAGAGCTCGCCCAACTTGCCTTGGGGAATGGGCATCCCCGCGCCACGCAAGGACCTCTCCACGGCCTGCTGCACGCGGGCCAGATGGTCCCTGCAGTGCTCTGCTGCAGCCAGAACCGCAGTCGTCGGATGTGTCGAATAGCCAAGCCCCTCAAGGCTGGTGAGGCCCTGGAGTGTCATCCGGGCAGCCAAGGCTTCGGCTCGCATACCGAGCGACGAAGGTGCATCGTCCCGGCCCGGCGGCACGAAGTCGCACGGCCGGCCAGCCGCAAGTGCCTCGATCAGGGCGAAGTCTGCAGGTTCCAGAGCGACCTCCACGCCGTTGAACACAACCGTAGTGCCTGAGAAGCCAAGCACTTCGAGGCGTGCCTCCTCCATCGGGAAGCACAGAAGCAACCGAAGGCGGCTGGACAAGTCCTCAGCCCACTCATACGGATCCTCGTCTGTGCCGCCCTTTGCGACGAAGTCGACGCCGCTTCCACTGAGCGCATGGAACACCTCGAAGAGCGACGCCCGGGATGTCAGGACGACTATCTCGCAGCGACCGACATACCCCTCGACGACAGCCATTCCGAGGTTGATATCCGTCGGCCCAAGCCGGTCCTCGGGAATGGCCAAGTCACAGACCAGGATGGTGGAACCGAGGTCCCCACTCCTGTCCAACTGGTCGAGTACCCTCAGGGCCTCCTCTTGGCTGCCGCACCATACGAGGTCAGGCAGTTCAAGTCCGGGCTCCAGATAGTGGTCGAACACCGCGAGCTGGATAAGCTGAATCCAGTACGGATCATCCTCGACGATCACGATCTGTGAGATGTGCGGAGTTGACCGCAGGCGATCCAAAGCCCGAATCCGCTCACGCAAGGCGTGCTCGCCCAGTCCATCCACGCAGCGCTTCACCACCCCAGATAGCAGTGTGAACCCTTCGCCATCCCACCAGGCGTCCACAGACATAGCCAATAGGCGACCAAATTCGCCGGCGCCCACACCTGGCGGCAGGCTCGTGCCAACAGCTTCGGCGCTCGTCTTCAGCATATCCCTGATCTGGCTGAGTGCCGCTGTAGCTCGAAGGGGTCTGATTATCTTGAGCAGTTCGTGGTCAATGCTGCCATGGAGAGCCGGCAGTTCACGGTCCGTGGCAACAAGGCTCAACTCCTCCATCACGGCATCCTCGAAATGATGGACGTCCCCGAGACTGCGCATGCCTGCCGGCGGAAACCTGCCCAACAAGCTGCTGGCAGCGCCACCACATGGTTTCAGTTGGTGAGACCAGTCCTGAAGTCTTCGACGAAGCCTCTCATTGGCCGCGTCTAGGTCCTTGTCCGCAACCCTCAGGCTCTCGGCCTCTATGAGAGCGAGCCGCAGGCGCGCCCGGATCACCGTCCACTCACGCAACAGCTCGGCTCCGCTGATAGTAGCTCCCATTTCGGTCATCCGCCCAAGAGCAACTCGAACACATCGTTCACGTATCTGCGTTGCTGATTGTGCCGGACGGCAATCGCCTCAAGATCACCGGGGTGCGCCAAAGGTTGCTCCGCGAGGGCGTGAAGCTGTGGTATCCGCTGGCACAGTGTGCTCAGTAGACTGCGGATCCACCACGACAGGTAACCACCGCGTGCACCGGATCGCATCTGTCGCGCCAGGTAGACGGACCGTTGGCGTATCGCGTCCCAATCGTCATTGGCGTTGAGGGGGTGCGCTTTCCCTGCCACAGCGCGGCCGCCTTCTCGGAGCCCCAATTCCAGATCATCCAGCACACAGCTGATCTGAGACCACGCCTCCCTAGTCTGAAGCACAGCTTCCCGGATCCCGTGCTGACCGACCACGGCTGCTCGGAGGTGAAGCGGTAGACTCCACGTGCTTCGTACGTACCATCCCATCTGACTCTGAATGGCACTCTTGAGGGCGAGGATGGAGTCCTTGACTACGTCCACGAAGGCCCAACCTTCTCCCTCCTCACTCGCGGGCTGGGCGTCAGCAAGCGCGAGGTGTCTAGGCGCAACCGAGTACCAGACCACCGGCAGGCGAAGCCCCGACTCCTCGTGGAGCAACCGATACCACCCACGCCCGGCGAAATCCGACCTTCGGCAATCCCGCCCAAGCGCTTCCGGCCTGGATGACAGAGCACAGGCACCTCTTCCCCCACTCAGGATCCAGGGGAGCACCTCCGCGCACAGCTGCGACTCCTGGTCGTCGCCGCGCAGCCTGGTCGCGTCTCGGCAGAGAGGCGTTCGCCAGAAGATCACAGCATCGGCAGACACCAAGTCGCTAAGGGCCTTCAGCCCGTCATCTGAGTCAGTCAGGTTGGTATCCATCGCCAGTGCGCGGGTACAACACGATACGCCGCATCCATTCCCCCCTGGTGGACGTTCCTTCGGCCCAATGCCCACGGCTCCAACCGACCGTCCGGCACAGACCTACGCTACATCCGCCCCGGCATATACGGCGGCGGTGGTCGGCGATCAGCCCTGGCATGCTCCCAAGCCACCTGCCACCAGCGCACAATCAGGGGTTGCTCATCCGGAAGAGACGTGCTCGGGACTTCGCGCGCTCCGCGAACCTGTCCACCACTTTCAGCGATTCATCCAAGCACTGCTCCATGAACTCCCTGTTGTAGCTTATCCCGCCACAGCCGGGGACGGAGTATAGCATGTCGTTCCGCCAAGACCAGAGCTTCTCTGCAGGGCCGCAGAAGTCCATCATCACGTCCGTGACATTGATACCTCCGTCGATCCCCCACGATCTCCTATCGAAGGATGCGCCTAGCCCCAAGCACCTGTCCCACATTGCGAGTTCCTCAGTGAAAGAGCAGCAAAGCAGACACACGGTCTTAGCGAGAGAAGCTGCTGATGGTCTCAGCAGGTGCTCGAAGCGCCAGTCATCAATTGGGACCATCTGGACGACGTAGTCAGCCCCGCCGATACGATAAGGCTTGTTCAGCTCGTCCAGCGTCCAGTTGTGATACAACCATAGTGGCAGGGACAGGCCCTCGGCCATGCGCTGCGGCCAAGCCGATGGGGCTGGAATCACCACGTGCCGGTCCGTGCGCACACTGCCCTGCACCAGTTCCACTTGCCTATTCACGACTTCCTCATCAGAGCCCAAGCCCGGGCCGTCCGCGGATACCTGGCCCCATCGCCACCAGAACTCCCGCATTCTCCTGTTCTCGAGCAGCTTTCTTGCGACGGCGATACGGCCTCTTAAGTCTGCAGCGAAACGTTGGCACCGCAAGAGGTCACGCTCAATGCCGAGCGACTTGGAGACGAAATCCGTCGCCCCTCTGCGGAGGCACCTCGCGGCGTTCAGCGCCTCTGCGGACGCAGACAGTACAACGATCGGAACTCCTGGATCCCATGTTCTGATCCTGGCCAGAGATTCAAAGCCCTTGTCGGCCGTCGGCATAAGCAGATCAAGGAAGACCACCGACACTCGCGAGAGATCCCCCACACATCGGGGCTCGTGGAAATGACCGATGAAGTCATCAACCGAAGGGAAGCACTGCACCCCCGGCCAGGCGTGCTTCGCAACACGAACCCACCCCGTACGCTCTCCCTCATCGTCGATCATGACTACATCTCTGTACGGGCCATTCTCGGGCGGCTCAGCGGGGACGCTATGATCCGAGAGCAGCCGCGCCAACTCGCTCCGAGAGCCGTGGTCGCACTTATCGCTGCACCACTTGCCCCGTGCCAGTTCAACGGCCGCCCGGGCGCCGGCTTCGGTGTGCGGAGGCCTAGCGCTTGCATCCTCGATGCCCGGGTAATACGCCCCCGTCTGGAGATCCGGCCGCGAGAAGGGACAGAAGAGTGGCATACGAGGGTCGTCCAGGAGCACTGGGCGGGCGCGACCATCCGCATCGCGGAGCAGCGCCAGTGTCTGGCGCACTGCACGAATCGCCTCACCCCAAGCTATGCTCTCGCCGTGAGCAGCATCGCTAAAGAATGCCCTCGCATCCGAAGGCAGCCGAGGCTCGTCCCTGAGCTCAGGCCAGCCTGCCGATAGTGCTTTGAGCGCCGCTCCAATGCATCGGTCCTCCACCTTGCCGATTTGCCCTCGAGCCATATGCCAGGTCCAGCGCAAGGCCCCGTCGGCTCGGGAGAAGAGCAGGTAGAAGGCAAGCCGTAGCAAGCTTTCAAAGCCTTCGGGCACGCCCAGCTCAGGGCTGGATGGATGTATCGTGGGACCACTCGGATGCAGCTTTCGTTGAAACTGGCGCCACAAATATACGAGTTCGCATCTCTCATCGTCCACCGATATGGCTTCACAGAACCGCAAGTAGTAATCGAGAGAACTCCGGTCGCCCCTGTTCTCTAGCTCTTTCACATAGTAGTCGTCCGCTCCCTGGCGCATTGCTGAGAGCATGACCTGCGCATCGTCGAAAGCGCTAAGCATCACAACCTTGACTTCGGGGTAAGCGCGTCGAATGGCGTGAAGCCGCTCCATTCCCGTAGGAATGTCTGCGCGCCCCAGGTTGCAGTCCAGCAGGACAACCGCACCTGGTCTTACGCCTTTGGGGCCCAGTCCATGCATCAGCCCATCCCACGTGCCGAAGCCCCAGAGCTTCCTGGGCGGGCAAAGCTTCCGCAGCACCCGATCCCAAAGATGGTCCTGGTAGTGATCGTCGAGCATGACGATCGGCCCAGTTGGAGGATCCATACTGTAGTGTCTCGGCAAGTCGGTGGGTCGGTCCTCTCTCAGTCGGTCGACAAGGCGTCCGTGCCGTGCGAGGCGCTCCGGCAAGTCAAGCCTCAAAGTGATCTGGAGATCGGGCTGTGCCGCTGCTGCGTTCGCCAGTTCCTTGAGGACCTCTTCGGCGCGTCCCGCATCCGCGTGACCAACCAGAAGCATCCCGAGATACAGACGTACAGCAGCGGTGAGTCCCCGGAACTCGTGGCGCTGGGCGCGGAAGATGCCCTCCATGGAGTGCTCGGAGGCATGCAAACTGAGAAGTACGCGTGCCGCCTCATCCTCAGGGGTCAACCTGCGCAGATGCTGCCATTTCCCGGCAGGAAGCCGAGCATACTCGATCGATTCGGCCCGTGTCAGGTAGCTGAACTCGCCGTACCCATCTTGATCGGAGAACCCAAAGACGCGCACCGGAACCATAGGGAACTGCGGGTTGCCGAGCAGGTCCTCCAACCGACGCAGGCCGCCATGATCGGCACGTGCGGTGTTTCCTGGGCGTATCGAATGTGCATAGACCCACACTTCGTCACCGGGGTCGGGTATGGATTCCTCCGCCATCGCCTGAGCTCCAGGGAAGAAGCTCTTGATCGCAGAGAGCACTGACGCGTCGGCCACAGCCCGAACGGCGCCGCGGCAGTCCTCTGGACCGTCGGCATTACCTTCAGCATTCTCCATGGCAGCACCTCGACCAATCACGGCTGTGACTCACTTGCCATCTGGGTCCCGCGGATCCGAACCATCCCCTGCAGCCAGTAGACCCCATCCTTCGCTCTGATCACGTCCTGGCCAGTAGCCGGGCTTCCCGTGGCCCGGCCGATCTGCTCGCGCAGACGTCGCATCACGGTATTGAGAGCGCCGTCGTGATCGTCGGGCCAGTCGTCGGCATTACCCCAGAGAACGTCCTTGATCATCTCCCGATCAACGGGGGCATTGCGGCTGCCGACCAGCGCCCGGAACACACGGGCTGGACCCGGGGCCAGATGCACTTGCTGCCCGTCCACCCAGCATACATCGGGAGTTCCGGGAGCGATCTCAACCCTGTGAACCCGTACTTCCGCACCGGTTGGGGGCAGCCGGACCCCACGTTCCATCTCCAGAAGCAGGCGCCACAGGGAACCTCGTAACCTTTCGACAGGGTGGTCCCAGTGCTTCGAGATGTAGTCCGAAATGCAGACACCTTTGCGCAGCAGGTCGATCATGGCCCTGTCCATCCATTCCACTGCCGTCAGCACAGCCACTCGAGCGTCAGGGCACTGCTCCTGCAGGAAAGCAAGGAACTTCGCTCCGTTTGCCTCGTCGGCTTGCCCAGCCTCCAGGCCGGACGCGTCACCGGGTATCTGTAGGTCCAAGCTCACCAAGTCCGGGGGCTCATCCTGAGCAAGGCGCTTGGCTTCCTCCAACGTACGAGCAGCGCGCACTATGAAACCAGCAGAACAGAGCTCAGACTGGATGGCTTCCCCCCAACTCGGCTCGTCTTCGACCACGAGCACCGTCCCGCTAACACGACGCTGGATCAGGTCGGCGAAATCATCATAGACATAGGCTCGCGCAGCCAAACGGTAGGCCGGTGGTTCCGGTCGGTACTGGATGAGATCAATGGGTTCGTCAGGCGGCCCCACGGACGCAACTGCTCTCTCCACTTCATGCCGGATCTCGTACACATGATCGGCAATGTGACTTGGGGAAAGAAGCTCGTCGGGGGCAGGAAACGATATCTCACCTCTCGAGGCGCGCTCCAGATCCTCCCTCGTCATCGGCGGCGTAATGTCTCTAGGGCCAGGCTGGGACATATCCTGCCGCATCTGTGCCACGGTACACCAGCTACGTGGCCGTTGAGCGAGATACTCCATCACCGTGTACGGCCGTCGGTTCAGTTCGACCTCAATGCCGTTCACCCTGACCAGACGAGCGGTACAGGAGAAGACATCGACCCGGGGGAGCTTCCGTGGCTTGCGTCTCATCAAGAGCTGCAACCTAGAACTCAACTGCTCACTCCATAGGCCACCCTTCTGTATGTAGTCCCAGGGGTCTACACCATACGCTATGGCGGACCGGACGGCCTCCGGGTAGTTTTCTGCAGCAGTAAGTACCGCAAAACGGATTCCTGTTCGCGAGTGCTCTCTGATGAGCTGGAGACCAGCGCCCAAGTCAACTTGTCCCCTTGCCGCCGCTGACGGGTTGGTCGGAATCCCCAAGTCAACGACCGCGAACGTGCCGGACGGGTCCGATAGCAGCTTGCGGGCATCCTCAACATTTGTCGCCGTTTGCACCACTATGGGCAAGGCCAGACCCTCAAGCAGGGCGACAACGGCATCGAGCCACATAGGATCGTCTTCCACGACGACGACCCTCTCTATCTCGATCGCGGTGGCATCTGTGGCGGCCATCCGCAGTCCCACGGCAGCCTCCCTCAGTTCCTCCAGCAGATCAGCGGCGTCGGCAAGCGGGCTCTGCAGGACGCCAAGCTCCGACGAAGCCAGTGCACGGTCTACCGGGCACGCCAGCCTACACCGCAGACCCGATAGAGTCCGTCCAAGTCCAGGGCGCAGCTGATCAAGCAGGCTCGATGGGATGTGCGCCAGGAGGCTTGCTAGCCGCTCGGTGTCTTGCTCGCCGCTGGCCGAGGACCAGTCGGTGAAGCGGATCCGACCGCTGAGCTTATGCAGGCCCACCGCCAGTCGTTCCGTGGTCCTCGCCCCGCGGGCTGCGGCCTCTGCCGCGACGACCTTCGTCTGTAGTGAGCGGACGGCTTCTACCGGGATCGACGGGGAAGCTCTGAGCATATCGACGTCTGCCAATAGCTGCCTTACCGCATCGAGGCTCAACGCACGAGGATCGGAGCCCACCGCGTCGTGAATGACGTCCAGGCTGGCCCTCAACTCCCTATGGTCCGGCAGCATTGGGCTGCGGCAGGCACGCCCGACGGCCGTGAGCACCTCCCAGAGACTCAGTACCGAGGCCCGGACCACCTCGAGTCGACGCTCCTCCGAAAGGGGCGAGGCGGCTTCGATGGTTCGGGAGAGACGCCCAAGGTCCGGGGGAAAGCCCTCTACCTGGACGCCCCACTCTGGAGATGACTGGCCAGCGGGCTCCGGCACAAGGAGGACTATGGGCTGCCACAGGAACCGCTCAGTACGCAGTCGTACGGCTGCGGCCACCACCGACCCTTCCAGGCCTTCTGTGCCCGCCACCACGACGGCTGCCGGATCGTCAGGTGGCCGCAGCTGGCTAAGAGCTGCTTCCGTCACGACGACATCGAACTTGCGCCGCAGCTGGCGTGCCAAGAGCTGCAAATGGCCGGCGGTCAGCCCTGCGAGGACCACGCTGTTGCCTTCCCTCGAGGGCTGTGAAGGCAGTTCCGCGCCCCCTTGGCGACAATCTTCCATTCCTTACGCTCCTGGAAGCACGGGCTCAACCAACACGCGCTCCAACGTCTCTTGCCCAGCCTCGACCACAGCGTCTCAAAGGCCGAGTCCGAGTGCCGACTGACCCTCGCCGTGGCCCTGTCGGTTCACCGCGCGGCACTACAATGGCCTAGGCGTCGGGGGCCCCTGAGCCTCATCGCGGCCGTCCAGGTGATCCCTAAGGGCGTCTGCTTCGTTCTGCAGGCCCTCCACAATCGATATGACGGCGGCGATGCTGTGCTCTGCGGCGGTAGTCCCTTCAGCCCGGGCCTCGGGATCCCCGAGCAGCCCCTCGCTGATGATGGCAAAGGCTTCGAGAGACCGAACCGCCTGCGTCAACCTGCCTCTGAGGACCTGTTCCGAGTCGAACCCAGCGTTGGTCACCTCAGCGAGCGCCGCTGTGGTCCTGTCCAGCTCCTCGGCGAATTCAGGCCACCAGCGGTCCTCACGCAGCGTTGTCACCACGTCTTCGAGAGATCCCGCCCGGTCTTCTGCCTCAGCAGTGCGGTAGTAACGTAGAGCGGCGAGCGTCGTCCCCGGACCGGTATTCATCATCTCACGTGCAGCCCCACGGAATAAGGCCCGGAAGCACTCATATGTGGCCGCCGCGCCAGCACACGAGCGAAGTCCCGAGATCATCTGCCACAGGGCGTCCAGATCGCCGACTGTGAGAGCATCCTGCAGCCTGCTAAGACTGCCGTCGAACCAGCCAGGCCAGTGTTTCGACGCGAACCGCCTCAACTCGCGGAGCCTGGCCTCGAACTCTAGCTTCCTCTCTGGATCGGCGTGCTGCTTCAATGCGGCCAGGGCAGCAAACAGCTGGCCTAGTGGCATCGTCCATGCTATCGGCCTCACGTCCGATGTGGTCGCGTCGCTGACCGCGCTTCGATGAGACAACCTATCATGCGCATCCTCACAAGCCTGGGTCAACTCCGCCAGCGGGACGGGCAGTTGGACGAAAGCCACACAAGGCTGATCGAGAAACGCCCATTCGGCCTTCCTGGACAGGATGCGGCGAGGAGACCAGGCGAGTACCAAGACGACGCTGTCATACGAGGTCTCGTCGGCACCAATGAACGGTGCCTCTATCCCAGCACGCCGAAGAGCGGTTAGTATGCTTGGGTGTTCTGCCAGCAGCAAGTAGCTCTCATTCCTCTGTCGGCGCAAGAAGCAGTTCGCGTAGGTCCTTCAGCTTTTCGCTCCATGCGCTGAGTTTTGGACTCCGGGCCATATCGCCGATGCGCTTCATGAGGCTGCCCTGCCCGGACAGTTTTCCGTCGAGTTGCCTGATCCAGAAGCCGCCTACGCTGTCGGCCTCTACCTTGCCCCAAGCTGCTTCTGCGCCGCTATCGCAGCCGAGAATCCTGGCAACTGCGTAATCCTGGATGGCTCGCTCGAAGGCAGGCAGACCCTCTCGTAAGACCCCGGCCAAGTACGATGCTGCATTGGTCAGGCCGTCCGGTCCTGAGCCCTCTTTCTCCCAAAGAAGACCTATCGGGAGCAATGCGCTAAGTAGCTCAAGGACTGGCTCATCCTGACCTTCTAGCACGGTTGCTCTGATGTCCTCGTTGGTAATGGGCAGCCTAGCGCATACTGGCCCCAACAGCGCAGGGAGAGATCTCTGCTTGACGCACACGAAGGTGTGAGTTGGGGCCTCGGCGGTCTCGTGGTCCTCCACGTCCCGAATCTGCCCTCCGCTAAAGCACAGAATCGTCCTGCTCCCCAAGAGCCCTCGCCTAGCAAGTTCCTTCGCCGCCAGTTCTGCACTGCGGTGATGAACGAGGAAGACGTCTGCATCGTCAGCACTGCCCTCCCCCCACAGGACCAGATCCACTCCCTCCCAGCCAGCGGCCCTTAGCTCCCCAGCCACTGGCACGATCGTATCGTCTAGCAGTATGACCCTCGTCACAGACTTACCCCCTGGCCGGATACATCATCGGCCTCTATTAGTACCTCCCATACCATCGGGAGCGGTGGGCCTCTCCGGCTGGTCTGCAATATGCTGTCCAGCACCTTGTCGCTCATCGGGAGCGGGAACTCAAGGATGAAGGCGAAGCACCCGTCTGCGGATGCACCATGCACGTGCCGCAAGTCCGCGCGGTTGGGCTTAGGCATGCCTGGCCAAGGTATCGGTTCGGCCTTCTGCGGCAGCGCAGGATCTCCCGGGTCCGAACGGCCCTGAGGCGCCTCCTGCACAACCACAAACCGGGCTGCACCCTCTAGATCTTTCGCCGCGCGCGTCACCGTGCCATTTCCTCCGAAGATCTCGGCCGCTCTCATCGGCTCGTTTGGGCCCCTCGGGTCTTCCAGGCACAGCAGCAGATCGATAGACACCAGTTGCTCATCTGCGACCAGATACCCCCGAACAGAGCAGTTTGAGGGGTTCTCGCTGTGCTCAGTCAGATTCCGAAAGAGAAGGCGGAGACACGCACCAAGATGCTGGAAGTCCATCCCCATATCGTCATTGAGGAACACGTCGACCCACGCCGGCGCACCGTTGGCCTGGCTAAGCGTCATTCCGGCGGGTTCGAGTAGATCGCGGAGGCGCCCTCGTACTGAGGCCTGCTTGCCCGACGGACGCTTCTCCGCCTTCAGCTCTTCCCCAGCCTGGTACCACTCCGCCTTGGCGGACTGCTTCTCTTCTGGATCCTTTCCCGTCGCCGCGGCCGCCCACTTCTGCGCGGCCGCAAGCACGGCATTTATCTCACTGTGGAGGGCTTCCGTCGCTATGAGCCCTGCCGCCACAAGATAATCCCTCTCTGCCATCTCGATGAGTCGCTGAACCTTCTCGGGTCCGAACTCGCTCGTCTCCTCCACGTGGAGGAGCTGGTGCCAAGGAGTCCCAGCGCGACGCTCTGGGATAGCCAGGATAGTCGCGACCTCGTGCGGGCTGGTCATCCGATCGGGCACTCCTAGCTGTTGGCCGCGCCTCCTGAACTGGTGACCAGCGAAGCACCAACTGAGCGTCCAGATGTGCGATGGCTCAAGCTCCGATTGCATAGCCTCGTAACGTGCGGCTACTGTGCGGATTCCGTTCCCGAGAAGGTTCTGGATGTAATCGATCCAGGCCTCGGGCGCTCGCCGCCGTCCGCGAAACCATAACTCGAAGATGTACTCGCGCGCTGAGAAGATACCTAGGCCGGTCCGGACGGGAAGCAGGAGTGCCGTCAGTGAATCCCAAGGCTGCAGCAAGAGCTCGGCCTCCTTCGCCTTGGCTCTAGCATCGTCTGCTCTGTCAGTCCACCACTCGAGTCTTTCACCCCTTTCCACCTCTGAGCCGGCAACTCGCCACGTGTCGCCGTCAGCGGTGACGATAAGTGCCGTCGCGTTTGCGGCCATGCTTAGGATCTGCGCCATTCCGTCGGGAGCCGGTGTTAGTGGAGTTGCGTGACATTCTGCCCTGTGCCAGTGCCGTCCGAGGTCCTCACTGCGCGCCCAACTTGACGAATATTGAAGGCACCAAGCGGTGTCGCTCTTTGCCCAGACGTGGCCGTGCAGGATTCTCAAGGCCTCCAACAGCCCGCCGAAGAGCAACCCAACTAATGGATCAAGCGATTCTGGCGAGCCATCCATTCCTATGTGGCGGGCTAGGGCGCCCTCAAGACCACGATCGATCGTGCCCTGGAAGACGTCCCCTATCATGGGGGCGAGGAGCTGCCCTGCCAGTTCGTCGGCTGCTGTTCTCTGCATCCAGTAGAGATTCATCAGTGGACTATATGGGTCCTGCGGCTTGTCCTCCCAGGTGACTATCGTAAAGAGGACCCCCAGCAGCATGCCCCGGAACGTCGCCGGAATAGCCAGTCCACTGGCTTTCTGACGGTTGACACTCAGGACGTACTCCTCCAGACTGAGCAGGGCGTCGTGCCAGGTCTCCTCAGGGTGGTGGCCGAACTCGCGTTCACCCAGATCACCGAATACCTGGGCCTGACTAGTCGCGAGCGCGTTGGCCGTTTGCCCGGCACGGGCGTCGTGCGGGAAGCTGCAGAGGAGACGCGCTGCCTGCGCCCGGGAGACGTATGTCGACTCGCCGCGCTTTGCAGCCATGGCCGACTTGATACTCTCGATATCCTCCCCGCCAATTCCAGACTCGTTGAGAAGGGATGCGATGACCGTCTTCAGAGAACGGTTGGTGAGTTTCCTGCCTAGATCCCACTGATCATCATCTTCCGCGCCGTAGGCATCCCAGACCGTGGACGGGAGACCGGTGTAGAGGAGGTACTGCCTGGCTGGGAACAGCCGCAGGAAGAAGCAGAACGAGTGAGCTCGGTCGATTCTCCCTGCAAGGAGCTTGTGCAGCAGTTGGGTCAGATGGTCGGCGAAGATCCTGCCCTTGGCCAGCGTCGGAGGGAGGTCCACAGTCACTGTTCGTCGCTCCCTCCGCTCGACCTGACTTGTGTTGCTTGCGCCCGCAAGTCCTCTCCGCCAGGATTCAGAGTGCAAGCTCCGCCATACCGTCCGCTGAAACGGCCGTATACCATGGCCTCACTGAAGCTGTTGGCCAGCACCGGAGCGACGCAGACTCTGTACAAAACGGCGCAGAGATAGCGTAGGGCGCCAGCCTTCTCATCCCTGTCTATCGTGTGAGGGTCTTCGTGCCAGACCTCTAGCGCCGAATCGGCAAGAGCCAGGAGTACTTCGGGGCAGAGTCTCATTGTGTCTCCCATGATTGCCCCGAAGTCCTCGTCGGGCCCGTCGATCAGCTCCCAGGTGTGTTCCTCGACCCTCTCGCGGCTCTTCCGATCCAGCCAGCCCCGCAGTCTGACGCGCAGAGGTTGCAGCCTCGCGAGTCCCTGCAGTTCGCTCCTAAAGTGTGGCACTACCAGGAGCTTCTTGAGCAGTGCCTGGTCGTGGTTCCGTAGGTCATTGTCCGCCTTCATCACGAGGAACTTCAGTAGATGGCCCCTACGCTGGTTCGCGTCGCCGTTCTCTTTGCGTAGCTCCTCGATCAAGTCGACGAAGGCGCGACACGACAGCTCGCTTTCCAGCGACCGGCTCTCACCCGTGCCAACCGCATCTCCACCGACACCCACGAACATCACCACCGGCAGCCATGCAAGCACGGCCTCCGACTCGGCAACGGCAATACGGCGCGTCTCCGGGTCGGGCAGACCTTCCACCGGAAGCAGGCCTTTCTCGTTGCCCAGTGCCGGCAAGCCCTTCACGAACCAGTCAACCCAGACGGGAGGGGAGACCTGATGATGCTGGCACCCGGCCCCATCTTGCCTCTCAGGGCATGACCAGCATGGGTCAAGAGGGAACCTCAGAGCGACGTTCCAAGACCAATGCCTTCCGCCCTCAAGGGGCTCGAGGCATAGCCTCTGGAAGTCTGGCTTCTCCTGCGTGCGGAGCTCTACGGCGTTCAGCGTGGAGTAGTGCTCGGGGGCAGCGGGCGGATCATCCCTAAGCGAGCACCCTTTGGGCCAGGCGAATAAGGGCGGCCAGCCTCCTGCGTAGCTGTGGTAGGTGGACTCTTCTCCTAGTTCCTCCATATGGATGACCACAGCGGCAGTGGGCAGAACGGTCATCAACTCGGCGCACAGGGCACGGTCCCAGTCGCCCGCATATTCCATCGAGTAGAAGTACCTGTTCAGGCGATCCGCCGCCTGGACTATCCGCGAAGGTAGAGTCACCCCCCACCTATCGTCCTCGCCGCTGCGACGCAGCTCTTGGTCCGCCATCAGATCCTCCGAGCCCTGTTCGATACCCGTACGCATCAGCCCCGTTCCGGGACTAGATCCAGGCCAGACCCACATTGCTTCCTGCCTAGTTCACGCGAGCGACAAGAACGGGCCGCTCCCCCCTTTATGCTGAGGCACACCTCAGAACGTCCCGGTACGCCACTCTAGGTCAACCGCACCCGCCTGTCTGATCAGGTACGTCCTCTCAACTCGTACGCCATGGCGTCTGCCCAGATCGTAGACTCCTGGCTCTAGAGCAAACACCGCACCTTCCTCCAGCCCTCGATCCTCGCTCAGCGGGTCATGCTCCGAGAGCCCCAGTAAATGGCATGCCCTCCCAAGGTAATACCGGCCCAAAGCCCTCCGGTCGAGCGCCTCGCCAACCCACGCATCGATCTGCGCCAGCGTCACGCCCTTTCGCAGCTTCCCCGCGATCTCCTCCTGCACCTCTCGAACGGCATCAATGCCCCGTTCCGCCTCCGGATCAGCTGTGCCCCACACAAGGGTCTCCGTCAGATCGCAGCAGTAGTTGTCTGCAGCTTCGCCGTAGACATCGAGCAGTACGACATCGCCCGCGGATAGACACCTGTCCGTTGGTATATGGTGAGGATGCACGGTATTCTCCCCGAATGCCACGATGGGCATAGCCGGCCGCGTTGCTCCGTTGCGCACCAACACAGCCATTGCCTCGGCCGCGACCTCGAGTTCGCTGACCCCGGGCGCCAAGGCGCCTACCGCAGCGTCCAGGGCGGCACGTCCGTTCAGGGCAGCGTTGTGCAAGCACCCGATCTCCCAAACATCTTTCGTCGCACGCATAGTCACCAACTGCGCCGGTGCGGTCTCGAACTCGGTCTTCGGCAAAATGCCTGCCATGTGACGGACGAAACCAATCGCCTCTCCCTGGCTGTCGGAGCCGAAATCGACGTGAACCCGTGCCGGCTTCAGGTCACCCACAATCCGCGCCAGGTCCTCGGTCAGCTGTCTGCTTACTTGCAGTTCAGCAAAGCCGCTCTGCGCGCGCGCAGCGTGCTCATCAATAGAAGACACCAGTCCGACCTCGATGTCCGTATCCAGGGATAACAGCAGAGCAGTGTTCGGAACGTTGAGCCCTGTTAGGTAGTAGAGGTTCTCGTGAAAGCCCGTATCGCCCCGATAGAGGATCAACAGCCCCCCTTCACAGAGCTCCCGGAGCTTCTCACGCCGGCTCCCATAGGTGCGAGCTGGTGGCTGCCTCATACAAGAGCTCCTAGCTCGTCGGGCGGACGTTCTCCGTCGTACTGCAAGCCCAGATGGCATAGCGCATCCCACGCGGCGCCAAGCGCAGGCACCGCAAGCGAGTAGACATAGGTCGCCACGTTCTCGGCCTCAAAGGCCATACGCCTCGACACGCCGTATACCTCATCATCGAGGGCATCTTGTCTTGCATCGCGCTCTTCCTGTGTCCGCCCCTTCAGGTCGAAGTGCCTTACGAATGCAAGCGCTTCCTCGAAGAACGCCAATGCCTGCTCATCCAGGACTCGCTGAAGCCCTCGTCGGCGTACCTCGTGCTCCCGCGCGACTTCCTTGCGTCTATCGAACTCGCTCTTCTCGAGAAGCGGCGGCACGCTTAGCCTGTCAACCAGACGATCCAGCCGTTCAAGCACCTGCAGAACCGGCGCGAAGTGTCCCCAGGCGTGGCTGATGATGTGGTCAAGTGCCACTACGCGCGGATCTCGGAATTCGTACGGCACTGGGTATTTGGTAGTTGCAGTGGGAGGGGACTCCACCGGAAGGCACATCTCGGCCAAGAACCGACGCCCGAGGTCCGTCTCTCTATGTATATACAGCTTGGATGAGAGGATCACCGGATCTGCTTTGCCGATGCCCGTGGCGCTTGGCAGTTGCCTGAGGAACGCCAAGTTGGCCTCGACCTCCGATAGCGTACTCCACGGGTCAAGCATAATGAACTCAACTCGGACATCGATGCCTAGTGCCTCGCCCTCGACCACGGCCTTCCTGTTGACGGCGGGGGACAGGCCCTTCCGATACCGCTTCAGAACCTTGGCGCTGCCCGACTCGATGCCGATGAGCGCTCTCCTGAGACCCGCTCTAACGCCCAAGTCCAGAACGCCGTCTCGCCGACCGACTGCGAAGTCCTCAGCGCGGCAGAAGATATCGAACCGGACGGCCAGACCTTCCTCGATTACCTGCTGGAAGATCGCCTCGGCTCGTTGCCTCCCTCGGCTGCCAGCGCAGAAGAACTCATCATCAACAAACCAGTAGCGGTCTGCGCCATACGTTGCATGGAGCAGCTTCATCTCCTCCACCACATTCCGAGGACTGCGTCCCCTCCATCGCTCCTCTCCACGGGCACCGTAGAACTCCCTGATTGAGCAGAATGAGCACTGCCCCCAACAACCCCGGCTGCCCGAGATGACCACCCCTCCGCCACGGCGCAGGACCTCCGGGAGGTGGTCCCGTGCAGGAAATGGAAGGACGTCCAGATCGGTGATGAGTGGACGGGGTTCGTTGCGCACGAGGTCCTCTCCATCCCGCCAACTAAGCCCCCCGATGCCGTGCCAGTTGCCCCGGGTCGTGCACTCGTCAGCGAGTTCGAGAACTGTCTCCTCCCCCTCTCCGCGAACGCAAGCGTCCAATGCCGCTACGTCCGCAAGCAGGTCCGCGTCATAGAGCGACGCATGCGCCCCGCCGGCGCATACTGGAGCACGAAGCCCCAGCCGCCGCAGAAGCCCGGCGCACTCAGAGACCCGTTCACACACCGTTGCCGATGGCACTGTGAATCCGACCAGGTCAGGAGCGGCACGCATGACAGCCTGGCCCAACTGGGCCTTCTGGACTATCCATGCGAGTTCGTGCGGGGCCAGCTCTCCATACCGAGATCGGGACACTGCTCGGATGTACTCGTCGGCCATCAAGCCCTTCAGGTCGTCGTCCAGTGAGTGTACGAGATCCTCGCCGACATCCATGAGGCTGCCGTCCACGATCTCTACACGGTGGCCGTGCTGGCGCAGGTAGGCGGCAATGTACCCGAGCCCCAAGCTCTCGTAGGGCGTGAAGACCTGTTGTATGCCCGTTGGGACATCGGGCACGCGGACCAAAACCACTCTTCTCGATCGCCTTCTTTGCGGTTGCAGACTGCGTCACGCTCTCTATCAGCAGTATCACGCCGCTACGCGGACGTGTTTGACTTCGGCGCGTCCGGAGACAGATCTGCCAGCGGCTGCTTCCGGCCGTCTCAGAACGGCGTGAGACCATCTCCCCCAAGCGGGCTCATCTTGCCATTGAACCTGAGCCCGTGTTAGGGGACGAAGCGTATGGTCGGCCAAGCCCATAAGCTACCACCGTGGACGTCCGGTGGAGTCCCTAGCGGCGCTGTGAGGCCCACCCATGGCACTCTACCCAAAGTAGATCGGCTCCAGGTCGCGTTCCCAGTCGACATCGGCGGCGGGGGCATCGAGCACCACCTGCCCTAGACGCAGAACGCAGGCGCGATCAGCGATCGATAGGGCCTGTCTGGCGTTCTGCTCCACCAGCAAGCAGCCTACGCCCCGGTCTCTAGTCATACGCGGGATCGCATCGAAGACAAACGTTGCCATTCCCGGTGCCAAGCCCATCGACGGTTCGTCGAGAAGCATGTACCTCGGCTGGGACATAAGCGCACGAGCCATAGCCACCATCTGGCGCTCCCCGCCGCTAAGAAGGCTTGCCGACCGTCTTCTTAGGGGCTTCAACTCAGGGAACGCGTCATAGATTGCTGATAGGTCTTCCTGGACACTCGCCTTGTCTCTGCGCGCAAATGCACCCATCTGAATGTTCTCGTCAACAGTCATGTCGCCCCAAACTCGTTGTCCTTCTGGAACGAAGGCGATGCCCCGATGGCACACGGCATGTGGCGTGAGATCGTTAAGCACCTCGCGACCCAACTCGACTGTGCCCGCCGATATGCGGGCCCTCCCAGTTATGGCCCTCAGGACCGTAGATTTCCCCGCACCGTTAGGTCCCAGCACCGCGGTGATGGTCGCAGGTTCGGCGGCCAACGAGAAGCCCCGCAGCACCAGCCTCGTCGGGTCGGTATAGTACGCCTCGACGTTCCTCAGTCTAAGGACGTCACTCGCTTCGTCTGCCGAAATAAGCTTCTTCGACCCTCGGATCGCTCCTCACCTCTTCCGGACTGCCTTGAGAAATAACCTTCCCGGCATCTAGGACAACCACGGCGGTGGCAAGCCGCTGGACTACAGACAGGTTGTGTTCTATGAACACGATCGTCATCCCCGAGCCGGGAAGCGGTTGCAGAAGACCCAATACAGCATCGATGGCTGCCGGACTCAGACCAGCGGTCGGCTCGTCAAGGAGCAAGAGGCGCGGGGAGGTCGCGAGCGCTCTGACGAGCTCGACCAGCTTGCTCTGCCCGTAGGAGAGTGCCGTTGCAGGCGCATCAAGCTTGTCCTGTAGGCCGACTTTCCCAAGCAGACTTCTCGCTTCGTCGTACAGCTCCCCCCTTAGGCCCTTGAGCGATCTTAAGCGAAGGATGTCGCCAATGCCCTCTCTTCGGCCCTTGCCGAGTGCATATATGACGTTTTCGGCGACGGTGAACCCTCGGAACAACCGGACTTCCTGGAAGGTGCGGGACATCCCCAGCCGTGCTACGCGGTCCACCGACCATCCCCCCACTTCTGTCGCCCAGAGGTACACTGAGCCGTCGGAGGGGCCCAACACTCCGGAGACCAGATTGAAGAGCGTGGTCTTACCCGAGCCGTTAGGGCCAATCACAGCAAGCACTCGTCCTTGCTCAACGGAGAAGGAGACCCCATCGAGTGCCCGCACGCCCCCAAACGCGCGTGTGAGACTCCTGACTCTCAAGGGAGGCTGGCTGGGCGCTTCCTCACTCATGGCATCTCTCAAGGGCCGGCTTGCGGGCAACCACGAAGTCGTATGGACGAGAGTCTGCGGCCTCGGACGCCGCCAATGGAGCCCAGGGGGCGCCTATCGTCACGTCGACGAAGCCGATCTGCGTGGCCTCTTCCCTAAGGGTCGTGGATTGGACCGGGTACCCCTCGACTGCCCAACGTCCCACGCAAAGACGGCTGGCTGCGTCGAAGAGCAGGATATGGTAGATCTGTCTACCGCGCGTAGGGTATTCGTGGGTGATCGCCAAGATGCGGTTCGGCTGCTCATCCTGGGCGCCGGTCACGAGGTAGATCGAGACGGGGTCGCGCACTTCCCTCAAGTCCTGCGACCAACGTTTGTTGTCGATGACGAGAAACCCGTTGGGCCGGAGAAGATCGTAGAAGCCCCGCATGGCGGAGATCCGCCTCTTGGGGCCCCCTAGGTGAAATAGGGACACCCCTAGACACGAGACAGCGTCAAACGGGCCCATAGAGGCAAACAGGGCCAGACTCCTCTCGGTCCACGGCATAGTCACCTGGTGAAAGGAAGAGCCCTGCCCCAAGTGGAACGCCTCCGCCCTCGCGTGAGCGAACGCCAGCATTGCTGCNNTTGCCAGTTCAGCCACACAAGTCCCCGCCATAGCGCACAGCATTCGATGAACGCCCTGTCTGACCAGCCATCGGCCCAGTTCGCGTCCCAGTGTAACGGTGCGCGGGCCGTCCGCGGCTCGATTGAGCCAGTAGGCCAGATCCTGGTCCTCATAGCCCCCGGCGATCGGCGTCTGCACTACTGCTCACTCCGGGGCTGCAACAGACCTTGCGGGTGGAATGCCATTAGCACGATCAGAGCGCCCCCGTAGACCATCTGCTGCCATATCTGGGTGCTGGGGCCCGGAACCTTCAGGAATCGAAGACCTTCCGGAAGCAGCACCAGTACGGCCGCGCCAGCGACGGCTCCCCACGCGCGGCCGATCCCACCCAAGATTACCATTGACAAGATGAGAAGTGAGGCGCCTGTAGTGAACACGTCAGGGCTTATGAAGCTCACGTATGACGCATAGAGCGCGCCTCCAAGACCGGCCATTCCGGCCCCGAGGGCGAGAGCCCTTATCTTGGCACCAAAGGGGCTGCGCCCGAGTGCTGCCGTGGCCAACTCGTCCTGTGCCATACCCTTTAGGACCTGGCCAAAAGGAGACCGTTCCACGAGCACACAAAGAGCCACACACAGAAACGCGGCGACCAGCGCCACGCCGAAGTAACCCAGGTTGTAGAAATGCCCCGCTGGAATGCCCGTGAGAGGCGGGATGCCCGAGATCCCGCCTGAGCCATTGGTTACCGATCTGGCATTCACAAAGGCGGAGTTGGCGACCTGGCCAAGGCCAAGAGTGCCTATCAGGAAGTAGTCGCCGCGTAGCCTTAGGGCGGGGAGCCCAATCACCATTCCCCCGACTACCCCCACCAATACCCCGGAGAGCAGCGCAAGAGGCGGCGTGACCGACCACTGCACGGCAGAGATTCCGTAAGCATAGGCACCCAGGCCCCACAGAGCCGCTTGGCAAAGCGACAGCGTACCGTAGTAACCACCCGATAGGTTCAGCGAGCAGGCGAGCACGATATATACGCATGCCAGTGTGCCTACCGTGAGTACGTAGTCCATCGGCTACTCTGCCCCCAAGCGCCTGCCGCGCAGGATGCCTTGAGGTCGTACCAGCAATACTGCGATCAGGACGATGAAGGCATAGGCAATCTTCCATTTGCTGGAGACGTAGCCTGCTGCAAGGTCTTGCGAAATGCCCATCAGATAGGCTCCCAGAATGGCCCCGGCAGGATTGCCGATGCCACCAAGCACCGCTGCAGTGAAGCCCGGGAACCCGATGGCGTAGCCCATACCCGGTCGCACGGACGCGTCGAACGCAGCAGCTACGCCGGCGCAGGCGGCAAGGGCCCCACTGAGGATGAAGGCGACCTGCACCACCCGGATAGGGTTGATTCCGACAGCCTGAGCAAGGTCTGGATCGTCGGCAACCGCCCGGAGAGCCTGACCGCATCTGGTCGTTCTGAGGGACAGCAGTAGAGCCGCAGTCAGTAGTACAGTTGCCACCAGCGTGGCAAGCTGCACGGGCGTAGCAGTTACGGCGCCCATCGACACACCCTCCGTCAGCCGAGTCGCGGGATACGCCTTGCTCTCAGGCCCGAACACGAGCGCCATGGCCGCCTGGAGAACAGCGCTTGCGCCAAGTGTGCTAATGACCGGCGCCAGCCTGAAGCCCGCCCGTGAGGCAGGTCTATAGGCGATGCGCTCGACTCCCAGTGCCGCAACGACGCACACAACTCCGGCACCCAATAGGCTCGGGAGGTTGCCTACACGTCCGCGTGTCAGGAGTACGAGGAAGGTATAGGCACCGACCGTGGCTATGTCGCCGTGAGCGAAGTTGATGAGGCGCGCGACACCGTAGATCAGTGTGTAGCCGAGCGCCATAAGCGCATAGACGCTACCGCTCACCAACCCGTTGAACAGAACCTGCCATACCATCACTTCACCGTGACCCCGGACTGCGAGACGATCGGCTTCCCGTGCTCGATACGCATGATGTCGTAGGCCTTGGAGACAACATCCCCGTTTGCGTCGAAGCTGATCAGCCCAGACGCGCCCTGGAAACCCTTCACCCCTGCAAGTGCGTCCGCAAGGCCAGCGGCATCGATGCTCCGAGCGCTCTTGGCTGCTTCAGCAAGGACCATGACTGAATCGTATGCGGCGGCGGCGTTGTAGTTCGGCTCAGTCCCATACTTCGCCTTGTATGCCTCAGCAAAGCGTCGGAACACCTCGCCCGAACCCGGAGCCGGGACGGTGTATGTGACCCCGTTCACTGCGTCGCCCGCAGCCTCGCGCACGGTTGGCTCACTGAACGAGTCAGCGCCAAGAAACGCGGTTCTGAGGCCGAGTTGCGCCGCCTGTCTGAACGCAACTATGGCCTCGTCCGGATGGAGCGGTATGTAGACCACGTCTGGAGCCAGGGACTTGATCTTGGTCAACTGGGTCTTCAGGTCCTGAGTCTTGGGTTCCACAGCCTCTCTCGTGAGGATCTTGCCGCCCAGCGATGTGAAGTCGGACGTGAAGCCCTCCATGAGGCCGCTGCCCCAGGCATCATTGGTGTAGAGAACGGCCGCCGTCTTCCAGCGCTTGCCCTGTGCAAACTGGGCCGCCACCTTGGCCTGGAAGCTGTCAGAAGGGGAGACTCGGAACATCCGGAAGCCAGACCGTGTGAGGTCTGCGGCGGACGCGATCGGTGAGACCAGCAACACTCCTTTCCGCTGAGCCAGCGGACCTATCGCCAGGGTGTTAGCGCTGGACGTTTCCCCGAGTATGACTTGAGCCTTGTCGCTATCGACTAGCTTGTTGAAGGCAGTGATGGCTTTGTTCTGATCGAGCTGGGAATCCTCAAAGACAACCTTGACTGCCTTTCCGGTGATGCCACCCCGGGCGTTGAGTTCGTTGGCTGCCAGCTCGATCCCGGTCTTCTGCGACACGCCAAATGACGCAGCATCTCCTGATAGGGGACCTATGAAGCCGACTGCAATGACAGGCTGCGACCCCGAAGCGCCTGTCTTGCCACCTGGCCCCTGGCCTCCTTGTCTGGTACAGCCGACCATCGCAGCGCAGGTCAGCAATGCGACCAAGACCAGCGGCGCACTACCTGCCTGGCGCATATCTCGGTAACGGATGCTCACGGCACTCGATCTCCTCTGAAGACAAGGTGGGACCTATGGCCGATAGGCCGTAGTGGGCACGGGACTGGTGGGAGGCAAGGGGATGAGCCTGCCAGGCCGCAATGCCTTTTGGGGATTTCGGCGTATGTCGGGAGTACCGCGCTGCGGCACCGATCGTTTCGTCGTTCGTGTCATAGCTTTCATCACCCATCTCCTTCGACTATGTACTGCTCCATGACATTCTCGCACACGGGTCTCGCCGTAGCATGTCAAGCGGCCATTCCGCATCCAACGACAGCCTCACTCTCGGTCTACGGCGCGGAACCGTATGGCATCTCAGCGGCAGTGACAGGCCGCAAGCCAGGACCCCGCCAGGCGGTGCTCACGCATTCTGGAATACATCCGCCGCGCGCGTCCCCGCCAAGTTCCTGCACAGCGGAAGAGCTATATGGCGGTCGCGTCGTCTTTGGGTTCGCTTGGAGCCGCCGTGCGGTCCCCCCTTGATCCCATTGGTGACGTGCTATAGGTGCAGCAAGTCACGGCCCAGAATGGGCTGCCTGCCGTTTCTGTCCCTTAGAATCTTGACGCCCAAGATAGCCGTCACCCCTAGAGACAACACCGTCGGGCTCGAAGCCGCATGACTGGCTGCCGGAGTCATCCGGCGCGCGTCGATGAAGCTTGGCCTCTGCAGCCCTTCACACGCCATCCCCGCCTCATTAACGAGGAGCCCGCCGCTCGGTCGTTCACTGTCAGTGTGACATGCCCAGTCGAATAGTGCCAACCGTCACGTCGGATTAGAGAGAGTTCGTAGCTTCCCCTGGCTCTGACCTGCCCCCATGAGCGGTACCACCCGCTATGTCAGACTCAGCACGGTTTCCGCCCTGGGAGACAGGCGGAGGGCAGCGATCCATATGCGCTAGCGACACCAAGGGAGATCGACTGCCTGCGACCACCGGGCCAGCGCTTGCTAGGACTGGCGTGCACCGGTCTGCGCAAGCGCCGCCTCCCCCAGCCAACGATCTCGTAGGAGCGCCAGTCGTCGAGCCCATTCACCATAGTCACAAGCGGAGCCCACGTATCGAAGAGCTTGAAGGGTCCGGTACGCTGGGTGCGGGTCATCTGCCCAATCAACCGTTGGGATTAGGTCTCCCAACAGGCTCAATGCACCTTCCCAGCCACCACAGTCCCCCACCCTCGGTTGGCTGCGTCCGCCATCTTCTCGAAGTGCAACGAACTCGCACACCCAACGTTCGAAGTCAGGCAGAGCAGACGCTTCGATCACCTTGAGCACGTCCTGCCCACGCTCGTCGGGAGCTGGGC
>PMZA01000054.1:5976-6205 GCA_003170595.1 Armatimonadota bacterium | reverse complement strand
AGTTACCGCGCCGCCGGTGGAAGGGAAGGCCAACGATGAACTGGTGCGCTTCCTCGCAGCGAAGCTGGGCGTGACCCCTGAGCAGATACTCATCATCCGCGGACATACGAGCCGGCAGAAGGTGCTGGAGATCGAAGGCGTTACCGATGATGAGATACTAAGGAAGTTGCAGCCGGACTAGAAGGGCGCGGGAAGGACGTAAGGGTGGGGCGGGTGCCGGGGATCCTTC
>PMZA01000054.1:0-5951 GCA_003170595.1 Armatimonadota bacterium | reverse complement strand
CCGCGGCTACACAAGCCAAGCAAGGGCGGAAGGCAAGAGCCGCCACTCCAGGTCCTTTGGCGACGAAGACCGTCGCTCTGAGCAGCACACAGCGCTGCTCTTCTGAGGATGAACATCCAACAGCAAGAAACCAAGGCCCACCACACGGCCACCGCCGCAGGCTGAAGCCTGCGACTACTCCCGCGACTCGGTGAGCCACTAGCGAAGGGTCCGGGCGCCGAAGCCCGCGATGAAGCCATGATGACGAACTCCCTCGCAGTGCGTACGGGCCTCATGGTCGTGCTGGGGTTCGCCCTGGGGCACCTGGTTTCCATCAACCAGTACCAGGCGGACCGAATGATCGCCGCCATTAACCTCCATGCCCTCGCGCCGCGGAATGAGGGGAACGAAGAGTTCCTCATGAGCCGCAAACTCATGGCGCTGATGATGCTGTCGGCGCTGGCGTGCGCGTCGGTGCTCGCGGCGAGGCGGCCGGCCGAGGTGGCGGTGATGGCGCTGGCGCTGTACTCGGCGCTGGGGATCGTCGTCAGCGGTGAGCATGCGGACCTCGGGTACGAGAAGTCGCAGTGGCCGCTGATGCCGTGGCTGCGGAAAGGATCGCCTGGGGTGATGACGGCGGCCTTCCTCGGAATGCTGGGCGTGGCGCTGGTGCTGGTGTGGCGAGAGATGCAGGCTCAGGCGCCGGCCAGGCAGAAGAAGCGCAAGCGCAGTGATGAGCCGCGGCAGCGTACCACTCACCGCATGCAACCCAGGGCGAGGGTCGATCGCGAGGAGGAGGACGAGCGTGCAAGCACTGAGGATTAGCGGTCTCGGGAAGCTCGCGCTCGAAGAGGTTCCGCGTCCGGAACCCGGGGCGGGGGAAGTGCTCGTCGAGGTACAGGCCGCCGGGATCTGCGGGACGGACATCGAAGTCCTCCACGGCAACCATACCGCTTACCTGCGAGGCATCGCCCGGTACCCCATCACGCCGGGGCATGAGTGGTCGGGGATCGTGCGCGAGATCGGGGCGGAGGTCACACGGTTCGCGGTGGGCGACCTCGTCACGGGCGAGACTGGGATCGGATGCCTCAAGTGCAAGCTGTGCCTGACCGGAAAACACAACCTCTGCCGCAACGTCGTCGAGACGGGGATCTTCAACCGCGACGGCGGGATGCGCGAGTGGCACGTGCAGCCGGAGACCTTCACACACGGATGCCCCGGGCTGACCCCAGAGCAGGCGGCGCTGGTCGAGCCAGCGAGCGTCGCCGTGCACGCGTGCAAGCAGGGGAAGGTCGGCGTGGCGGATAGCGTGGCGGTGCTCGGGTGCGGGCCGATCGGGCTGCTGACCATCCAGGCGGCAAGGATCGCCGGGGCGCGGAACATCCTCGCGACGTCGCGGTCGGAGCCGAAGCTGAAACTGGCGGAGGAACTGGGCGCGGATCGGGTCGTCAATGCTGCGAAGGAAGATGTCGTGGGCGCGGCGATGGAAATGAGCAAGGGCGAAGGGTTCGACGTGAGCATCGACTGCTCGGGCAGCCTCGACGCCGTCGGGCAAGCGTTCGACATGGCCGCCCCGCGTGGGCGCATCGTCATCGCGGCGGCGTACCGTGGCGAGCCGTTCACTCACGGGATCGACGGCATCATCGGGCGCGAACTGACCATCGTGGGATCGTGCGGCAGCCCGCATGCGTGGCCCGAGACCATCGACATGATCCGGCGCGGGCAGATGAAGGTGGAGCCGGTCGTGAGCCACCGGTTCGCGCTGAGCGAGTACGCCGAGGCGTTCGCACTGGCGGAGAAGGGCGGGCCGAACGTGCTCAAAATCCTAATGCGCCCCTAAAGACCAAGACCGTGGGGCTCTGCCCCACTCCCCTGCTGGAGGGACCTGTCCCTCCAAACCTCCCACGCCGCCACAGAACGGCGGCTTCGGCCGCGGCGATGAGTGATCGCCCGTGGAGCGAGTACCACGCGAAAGCCGAGTCGAGTCAGCTAGGCAGAGCCAGAAAAAGATCCTTCGCGCAGACAACGCGNNCCTCCAGACCTCCCACGCCGCCTTCGGCGGCTTCCTCGCGTCGATGCACAGGGCCAACGGGACGTTCGAGCCGCAAGCGATGGGCTTAGATCAGCGGGCGGAGGGTGAGGGCTGAGAGGGTGACGTCCGCGCTAAGGCTCGAGATGAAGAGACGGTCGCCCTTCACCTCCGGGCAGCGGCAGATCAGCGTGCGCCGCTGGTCGATGCACACGTCCAGGATATCGCCCCTGAACACCACGTCCACGTCGAAGGATCGGTCCATCCCGTCGACGCCCGTGATCGATCGCATCCGGCTCTCCCCCATCCACGCCAGCGGACGCGCCACCTCGACCAACCCCTCCTGCGGCCAGAAGCGAAGGTCGTAGCCGCGGTCGTACCCTCCCTCGCCGCGCAGGCAGAAGCCGAAGCACTGCGCGCCCGCGGAGGGCTCGAGATGGCACGTGAGGCGGAAGTCTTGCGGCACGCCGGTCAGGGTGCCGCCGCGGTAGGCGGCCAGATGGGACGTGGCTTCGCTCAAGGACGGGGCGCCGGGGAACGCCTCGAAGGGCAGGTTCATCGGCTCGCCCGAGGCCGGGATCATCTCCTCCGGCCAGCGCGTGCCGAGGGTGCCGTCGTCGTGCTGAAAGACCTCACGGAAGATGGCGTTGCCGGCGTACATGAAGCCACCGTCGTCGCGGTCGCCGTCGAGCGACGGCAGGAAGGCCACGCCCAGGCGGCGGTCGCCCGTGAAGGCCGCGGTCTTCATCACCGAGGCCATCGGGCCGTCGAAGGTGTCCACGCGCGGGCAGGTCCACGGGCCGAGAGGCGAGCGCGACATCCGGTAGCGCGCGACGCCGCCGTTGCTGAAGATCAGGTAGTACCAGCCGTGCCACTCGAAGTAGTCGGGGCACTCGGGATCGCCCTGAAGACCCGGAAGGATGAACGGCTCGGCGACCTCCCACGAGGCGAGGTCGGACGAGACGAGATGGCCCAGGCAGCCGCCGCGGCCGCGGGGGACGTAGTCGCGCAGGGAGGTCGTGACGAGCAGGTGGAAGAGGCCGGTGTCGGGGTCCTGGAAAACGACCGGGTCGCGATAGGACGCCGTGTAGTCCGGCCCGGGCGAGGCGAAGAGACGGGGCTCGGTCTTCGCGAAGTTGTGCGCGTCGGTGCACACCGCGACGCTAAGATGCTCCGTGCGGTCGCGCAGGCGCGTCGCATAGTAGGCGCGGAAGACGCCGTCGTGGAAGAACACCGAGCCCGTGCACATCGAGCCCTCGGTGTCGTCGGTGATCGGCAGGGCGAGGCCGTGATGCTCCCAGTGGACGAGGTCCGTCGAGGTCGAGTGCGCCCATTGATGCGCGCCGAGGCCGTTGAGGGCGGTGTGATGGCCCTCGTCGAGCAGCCAGTAAAGATGGAAGACGCCGTCGTGGAAGAAGGGCATGCAATCGCCGACGAACTGCGAACCACCCGGGCGGAAGTACTGCATCGTGTGCCTCCGAGGTCGGTGATCGAAAAGCCAAAGGCCGGCGGGGCATAAAGCCCCGCCCTACAGCAAGCCAGGCAAAGGCGTCAAAGACTCTTGATGCCGAGGAGTTCCTTCTTGCGGCTCCAGTAGTAGCACACGTTCTCGTAGGAGATGTCCGGCGGCATTGAATGATCGCAGGTCGGGAGATAGCCGCCCGCCAACGCTACCGGGATCTTGCGCTCGAGTTCGCGGTCGATCACCGGCGGCCCCGCCGCAATCGCGCGCTTGTCGATGCCGCCGTGCATCAGGAGCTGCTTGCCGTACTGCGCGCGCAGCTCGACGACGTCCATGTGCGCAGCGCACTCGAGCGGCCAAAGGTAGTTGATCCCCACGCGAAGGTACGGGCCGATGAGGATCCGCGGATCGCCGTCGCAGTCGATGCCGCGGATAGGTACGCCGGCCTCGATCAGCATGTCGTTGATCCGGCGGTACTCCGCGCCGAAGAAGTCGAGGAACATCGCCGGGCCGATGAGCGGCGCCGTGTGGAAGGCCATGTCCTCCCAGAAGTTCACGCAGTCGGGGACTATGTCGCTGAGCATGCGCTCGAGGATGCGGTAGTGGAAATCGCCCCAGTGGCGGGCGACCTCGCGGATGAGCGCGGGGTCGTCGTACATCATCGGCAGCATCGTCTCGACGCCCATGAGATCGCGGATCGGGCCGAACATGCCGAGGTGGGGGTAGGCCGTGACGCTCAGCGGGGCCTCGCGGTCGCGCCACTGGCGGCATAGGTCGGCCCAGTTCTCCGGGAAGCGGCCGGGGGTGTCGGCGTTGTAGCGGAACGCGATGTCCTCCTCCCAGTCGCGGCGGGACTTGAGGGGATAGTCCACGAAGTCGGGCATCGAGGTCTCGCTGCGCTCTTTGAGGTCGCGGCGGGTAATGCCGCGATCGTCGATATAGGTGCGGCTGCGATCGTCCTCGGCGACGACGCGGCAATCGTGCACGGGGAGGGGGCCGAAGTTGATCGGCGCCGTGATCTGGGGATCGCACTCGGTGAGGAAAGGCGGCCAGTCGCCCTCCATGCCCTCGTTCTTCCAGCGCTCCAGGGTCGTGCCCCAGGGGCCCCATTCGTAAAGGAAGGGGCGGTCGACGGGTTCGAAACGGAAGGTGGCAAGGAAGCGTTCACGGGACGTCATCAGGCAAACCCCCAAGGGCAAGGGCTGAAAGCTAGACCGTGGGGCTCTGCCCCACACTGCGGACCTTCGGTCCGCTGACCCGCAGGGGCCCTAGCCCCTGACCCCACGCGTCCGCTACGCGGACGCTTTCTCGCGATGTAGCGCCTTCGCCCGCGGTGCGTAGTGACCGCGGGCGAAGGGTTCGTGTCTGGGAACGTCGAAGGCCAGACTACTTGGCGCCGAAGGTGACGCCGGGCCAGTCGTCCGTCCGGAACGGATTCGCCGGCAGGCCGACCTTGTTGTACAGGTTGCCCTGCGGGTTGTTCGCCCAGTCATACCGCGCGGCAACCGGCGCGGAGATCTCGTCGGACCAGACGACAATCGAGTCGCCCTCGACCTTCGCGTTCGCCCACACGTACTTCTTGTCCTCACCGGCGATGGCGAAGCCCTTGAGTTCTTTGCCGTGCACATCGAGGCCGCCGTCGACATGGGTGAAGGAAAGCTTGATCCGCTTGCCCTCGACCTTCATCGACGCATACATCGGCCCGGAGAACTCGACGGGCATACCGTAGTCGCGAGCCTCGGCAATGAAGGCCAGGCGCTTGCCTACGTCGAGCTTGTTCTTCGGGTGGATGTCGGCCGCGTCGCCGATGTCGATGATGCTGGCGATGCCGCAGTGCGGGACGTTGCGAGCGGTGAGCTGCTGCGCCTCGCGGAGTTCAGCCCAGGCGCTGCCTTCGTTGGGATCGGTTTGCACGGCCTGGAAGTTGGCCAGCTCGACGATGTAGAAGGGGAAGTCGCCCTCGCCCCACGCGCGGCGCCAGCAGTTGATCATGGCGGGGAGGAGCTTGCGGTACTGGTAGGCGCGGCCCGCGTTGGACTCGCCCTGATACCAGATCGCGCCACGGATGGCGAAGTTGACGATGGGGGCGATCATGCCGTTGTACAGGCCGGTCGGCATGTCGTTGTAGCCGAGGCACGGGGCGAGGTCGGGGTCGCCGGCGAGGGTGTCGTGATCGGTCCACGCCTCGGCGGCGGTGCCGCCCCAGGAGGTGTGGATGAGGCCGATGGGTACGCCGAGCTTCTGATAGAGTTCGCGGCCGAAGTAGTAGGCGACGGCGGAGAAGCCGGGGACGGCCTGCGGGGTGCAGGGGGTCCAGCTACCCTTGCAGTCGATGCGCGGGATCGGGGCGTTGTCCTTGGCGACCGTGAAGAGGCGGATCATGGGCCACTTGGCGGCGGCGATCTCCTTGTCCTTGACGCTGTCCGCGAGGCTCCACATGCCGAACTCCATGTTGGACTGGCCGGAGCAGACCCAGACCTC
>PMZA01000395.1 GCA_003170595.1 Armatimonadota bacterium | reverse complement strand
CCCTACGGCGTCTACGACCTCACCCGCAATGCCGGGTACGTCAGCGTCGGCATCGACCAGGAGTTCGCCGTCGAGTCCATCCGGAGATGGTGGAACCAGATGGGACGCGCCCGATTCCCCGACGCGCAGCGGATCTTGATCACCGCAGATGCCGGCGGCTCCAACGGCTACCGGCTCCGGGCATGGAAGGTGCAGCTCGCTCGTCTCGCCGCTGAGACCGGCCTTTCCATCACGGTGTGCCACTACCCCCCTGGGACCTCCAAGTGGAACCGGATTGAGCACCGCATGTTCAGCTTTATCACCATGAACTGGCGGGGTCGGCCCCTCACCAGCCTGCGCACCATAATCGAGCTCATCTCCGCCACCGCCACCAGCACCGCCTTGCTGACCAGCGCTGGGACGACGGCCACCACCACCACCGCCGCCATAGCCGCCTCCACCGCCACCGAAGCCGCCGCCGCCGCCGCCGCCGCCGCCGCCGCCTGGGCGACCGCCGGCACCGCCAGCACCGCCGAAGCCACCGCGGCCGCCCACGCCGCCCGGACCGAAGCCGCCGGCAGGCGTGCCCTCAGGGAGGGGGGTGAGCGCCGTGATGCGGGTCAGCGGGGTGGGGAGCTTGTAGGTCCAGACGGGCTTACCGCTCTGGGCGTCGAGGGCAAAGACCTGCATGACGCCGCCTCGCGCGACGACTGTGCCACCGGCGACGGTGATACCCGCAATGACAGGGCCGAGATTCGTCTTCTGTGGATAGCGCCACTGGGGCTTGCCGTTGGCCGCCTCGAGGCGGTAGATGGCGCCCTCAATCGTGCCACAGTAGACGGCGTCCGAGGTGACCGCGATGGCGCCGCTGATCATTGCCGGGGCGTCGTACTGCCAGCGTGCGTGGCCGAGAGCGGCGTCGAAGGCGAAGAGGTGGTTATCGGCCGCAACGTAGACCTTCTCGTCGTGGACAGCAACCGGGGCGAAGCAGTCATCGGTCTCGAGGCTGACGCGCCAGCGCTGCTTGCCATCGAGGCTGAGGGCGTAGAGGTAGCCATCGTTGCTCATGCAGAAGACTGTCTCGCGCCACAGGGCCGGCGCCGAGCGCACTTCCGCGGAGGTCGAGTAGACCCACCGGAGGTCATGCTTCTTGGTGTCGAGGGCGTAGATGCGGTAGTCCTCGCAGCCGAAGTATAGGCAGTCGCCGGCGTAGGTCAGGCCGCTGCGGATGCCCTTGTCCAGCTTGTAGACCCAGTCTTCGTTGCCGTCATCGGCACGAAGGGCGTGGATCATGCCATCGTCGCCCGCGACGTAGAGGATGCCATCGGCCAGCGCCGGGGTGCCGTAGATGACGCCGCCGACGCTATGCTTCCAGACCTGCGACCCGGTCATGCGGTCGACGCAGTAGACCATCTGGCCCACGCAGAAGAAGACCTTGGACTCGCTGACCACGGGCGAGGCCACAGGCTTGGGCGCAGGGTTGGTCTGGGACCTGCCGGGAAATCCGCCGATGGGACCGCGCTGTCCGGGCAGGCCCCCGCCGCCGGGGCCGCCACCGCGGCCACCACGTCCACCCCTGCCCGTGGTTGCCTGCTGAATCAGGCCGGATTCATCGGTCGTGTACTGCCACTGAAGGGCCAGCGGGGGTGTGAAGTCGCCCGTGCTGACGGACGTGTGCTCGGGGCCATAACCGAGGACCCAATTCTGCGACTGAGCTAAGGCCCAGCCGCCAGCCGCGAGCATGAAGAGGGACAGGCCGGTTGCCGCCAAACCACGGGCAAGCCGCATTGTTGCTCCTCCCGCGAAGGGATGTAGGTTCTTCACAGGCCTCACTCCTCGCGCCCGAGCACTTGAACCACGCTCGGCGCGCGCCACCAGTGTGCAAAGAACGCCTGCAGCCGGTCGGGCCCGACAGCCTGGACCTTGTCGGCAAGACTCCACAAATCGCCGGACGGCGGCAGGGAAGGCAGGAAGGCCACACTGGCCGACAGGAAGTCGGCAGCCCCTGCATTGCTCATCCGCATCCTCAGAAGCTCCATTTGCGCGAACCGCCGGGCCCGGTCGACTTCGGCGGGCTCCAGCGGCCCGGTCGAGAGACGCCCGAGTTCCTCGGTCGTCTCACTGCTCACACGGTTCACCTTCTGCCCCTGACAGGATACCAGAGCAAACATGTAGGGCCAGAGCGACCCGTTGACCACCTGGCCGTCCACGGTATACGCCAGCCCCAACTCGTCCCGAAGCCGCTTGAACAGCCGCGACCCCATGCCGTGCGCCAGGCCGATCATCGCAACCAGCGCCGTCGGATAGTCGTCGTCCGTACGCTTCGGAGCGCGTGCCCCGACAAAGACCACCGACTCGTCGGCGATCATGTCAGTCCTGACCGATCCGACAGCGGCAGGCGCCGGGCCAGCGCCACCGGCAGGCACCTCAGGCCCCGGCAACCAGGTCGCGGTTGCGTCTTCGACGACCTGGCGGATCTCGGCCGGGTTCACCTGGCCGCTTACCACCAGCGTCACACGGTTCGGCAGGACATGAGCTTGGATCCACGCCTGCAGCGAAGCCGGCGAGATCACAAGGTTCGCGCACTCAGGCACCAGGAAGACCGCGGAGGCCGGGTACAGAGCCGACAGTCCGGCCTTGCGGGCCGTTGAGACCGGCACCTCTTGATCCGCCTGGAACTGCCTTATCATCAAACGCTGCTGAGCGCGAATCGTCTCGGTTTCAAAGTGCGGGTCAATCAGCGCCTTGATCAGCGCCTTGGTAGCAGCCGGCCCATCGTCGGCCAAGCCGCGTACGGATACCGAGAAGAGGTCGGGCTCCGTGTAGCCGCTGAAGTCGAGTTCCTCGTTCTGCGCCCCGCCGCCCTGAGCGGCCAGGCATCGCTGGGCCAGTTCGCGAAGGCCGTGACGGCCGGACTCTTCCTGGGTCGCGGCCACCGAGACAGCCACAGTGGCCGCGACCGTGGACGATGCAGGGTTGTTTCGGACGATCAGGCGCAAGCCGTTGTCAAGCTGCCATGCGGCCTCGGGAGGCTCGAGCCCAGGAGAACCGGCACCCAGGGCCAGAGGCCAGGACGAGGCTGCGAGGATAGCTGCCAGAAGCAGGCTACTGGGTAGTGCTGCTCGCGTGCGTGCGCAGGCGCTGAAGCGCCTGCTGGGCCGCGGGATTGTTGGGGTCAAGATTAGCCGCGGAAGTATAAGCGGCCACCGCCTCATCGGGCTTGCCGGCGCGCTCGAGAACCTCGCCCAGACGGACGTAGGCCCGCACGCGATCCGGATCGGTATCGGCCTTCTGGGCCGCCACTCGCAAGGCCTGCTCGGCCGCGCGCCACTCTTGCCTCGGCTCGTAGGCGCGCGCCATTTGCAGATACGCATCGAAGAACGAGCCATCCAGGAAGACGGCCCTCGAGAGAGCCTGGACTTCCGGCTCATACGCCTGGGTCTGATCGTAACAGAGCGCCGTCGAGTACTCGAGGCGAGCGCGCTCGGCGGCGGTATTGGAGAGCTTTTGGGTCGGCTCAAGCTTAAGCGCAGCCTGATACTCCTGCAGAGCCTGGTACCACGACTGCATCTGGAAGTAATCGTTCGCGAGATTGATATGGCTCTGGACGAAATCCGGCCTGGCCTTAATCGCGCTCTCGAAGTACCGCGCCGCCGTGGGAAGGTCGCCGCGGAAGTAGTAAACCGAGCCCGCGGCGTTGAAGGCCGAGTAGTTGTCGGGCTTGAGCCTCAGGGCTTCCTCGGCCTCGGCCAGAGCTTCGTCGGAACGGTCGGAAGCGAGGTAGGCGCGAGAGAGCAGGGCGTGGACTTCGGTGCTCCTCGGCGCGAGGGTGGCAGCCTTCTCCAGTTGGCGCACGGCCTCGGAGTAAGCCTGGCTGGCCTCGGCAGTCCCGGCGCCCTTCGAGTCGCCGAGGGCCATGTAGCTGCTGGCGATGCCCGTCAGAGCCGGCACGCAGTTGCCGTCGATATCCAGCGCCTTCTTGTACTGCTCGATGGCGTCGTCGTAGCTGTGCGAGACGACTTTGCTCGCGGGGTCGGAGATGTAGTTGCGCGCTGCCGCGTTGTAGGCCCGGCCCAGCGCGGCGTAGGCCGGGGCGAACTTGGAGTTCAGCTCGATGGCCTTGTTGGCCTGCTTGACGGCGTCAGTGAGGGTACCGATGCCGGCGTAGACGGCGCCGTCTTTCTGGAAAAGCTCCGCCGCGTCGGCGACGTCGGCCAGCGCGATCAGCACATAGGCGTCGGGATCGTCGGCATTGCCGTCCTCAGAAACGTCGAGAGCCTTACGGTAGGCATTGCGCGCGTCACCGAACCGCTGCCAGGCGAGGTACATGGTGCCCCAGCTCTTGTTCAGCTCGGGCCACAGGACCAGGATCGAGGCAAACTGCTCGGCCCACGAGTAGTCCTGAGCGAGGGCGGGCTCATCGGCTGCCTTGGTCATGGACTCGCTCTCGACCTTCGAGGTGTGCTCGAGGCGACGCTTGGCATCCTGCCATTCGATCAGAGTGTCTTCCGCACGCTTGAAGGCTTTGTCAGCGTCCTCGTACTTCCTTAGCTCGGTGTAGGAGCGGCCGAGCCAGTACATCGCCTCAACGAAGCGAGGCTCTTCGCGCAGCGTCTTGAGGAGGGTTTCGACAGCCTGATCGTACTGGCCGAGGAGGAAGTAGGTGCGGCCGATGGAGTTGCGGACCTCCGCTACATCCTGGCCGTGACGATACTCGATCTCGCGCTCGTAGGCGTGGAGGGCTTCCGTGTAGGCGCCCTGCTTCTCGTAGACCTCGCCGATGAAGAGCATGGGGCCCGGGCGGCCGGGGTTGAGATCGCGGGCCTTCTGGAGAGCTTCCAGTGCACCGGACAGATTGTCCTGACGGAAGCGGGCAATGCCCAGGTAATACCAGGCAGGGCCGTTGTCGGGGGATGCCTCGACGGCCTGCGCGAGGGCGGCCTCTGCTTCGGGGTACTGGCCGGCGCGCACCAGCTCGACACCTTGGACAAAGGGGTCGGCCTGACGCTCCTGCTGGGCCCACGCCCCTAGGACGCCAAAGACCAGCGCTGCGACGGCTGCGACAAGCACCGCCCGGCTGCGGGTGTGCGACATTTGGTTCGTATTCCCTCCTACCGTCTGCGCCGTGATACCGCGCCATTATAGGCCAGCGCGGACACCGGAGTCAACGAAACACGTCAGGCCGGCCGAAGTTGCCCGCCACATCTCACGGTTTGGGCACCGCCGGACCGGGAGCGAGGTGGGGAGGGATCTCGCGCACGGTCACCACATCCACCACCTGCCGGAGCCGGTCGATGAGGTGTTCGAGGTGGCTGCGTTGGCGCACCTCGACCTGTAGCCACAGCTTCGCGAGGCCGTGTTTGACCGGCGCCGCCTGGGCCGCGGTGATGTTGATGTCCGCGTCGGCGATGATGGCCGAGATGTGCGAGAGCAGGCCGACGCGGTCGATCGCCACGGCCTCGAGCCAGGTGCTGAAGGTGCGATCTTCCGCGATCTTCCCCCACTCGAGGAGTATCGTCCGGCCGGGCTCGCGCTCGGCGCGATAGCGAATGTTGGCGCAATCGGCGCGATGAACGGCGATGCCTCCGCCGCGAGTTATGTACCCCATCAGGCGATCGCCCGGTACGGGATTGCAGCAATGCGCCACGCGGGCGAGCAGTTGTCCGCCGATGGAACTGGCAACCGGAACGCTGTCATCGCCGAGGGGTGCCTCGATCGCCGGAAGGCGAAGCTGCACTTCTTCCGCGAGGCTGGTGGGACGACGCTCTTCCTCGGCCGAGAGATGACGCGCGACGGTCAGGGCTTCGACGTCGCCATAGCCGACCGCGGCCAGCAGCGCCTCTTCGTCGGTGAAGCCGAAGTGCTGAGCGACCTCGGCGAGGCGGCTCATCTGAAGGCGCGCGCGTTCGTCGGCGCGCAGGTGATCGATGGCGCGCATCAGAGCCGTGCGGCCGTAGTCCTCGCTCTCGGCGCGAGTCTTGGCGCGGAGGAATCGCCGCACCTTCGCCTTGGCGTTGGGGCTCTGGATGATGTTGAGCCAATCGAGCTTCGGCTGGGCCTGGGGCGAGGTCACGATCTCAACGACGTCGCCGGTCTCAAGCTGGTGATCGAGGGCGACGGGCTTGCCGTTGACACGGGCGCCGGCGCAGTGGTGGCCAACCTCGGTGTGGACGCGGTAGGCGAAATCGATGGGCGTTGCGCCGGCGGGCAGGTCGAGGATCTCGCCGCGCGGTGTGAAGACGAAGACCTGGTCGCGGAGGAGTTCGCCCTGGAGAAGCTCGAGGTACTCGTGCTGCTCCTCCATGTCGGTGCCGAGTTCGAGGAGGCGGCGCAGCCACGCGATCTGCTCATCGAAGACCGGGTCGGAGCCGCCCTCCTTGTAGCGCCAGTGAGCCGCGACGCCATACTCAGCCTTGCGGTGCATCTCCCAGGTGCGGATCTGAATCTCCAGCGGGCGGCCCATGTCGCCGACGACCTTCGAGTGCAGCGACTGGTAACCGTTGCCCTTGGGGAGGGCGATGTAGTCGGTGAAGGCGCCGGGCTTGGGCCGCCAGACTTCGTGGACGATGCCGAGGGCCTGATAGCACTGCTCGAGGGTGTGGACGATGACGCGGAGGCCGAGGAGATCGTCGACCTGGTCGAGGCCGATGCCCTCGCTGCCCATCTTCCGCCAGATGCTGTAGACGTGCTTGGCGCGACCGTAGACCTCGGCGGGGACGTGGCCGGCGAGAAGCTTGCCGCGTAGGAGGGCGCGGGATTCCTCGATGAACCGCTCGCGCTCGTCCTGGGTCGCGCCGAGGTCGCGGGCGATGTCCCAGTAGGCGCGGGGTTCGAGGTAGCGGAGGCTGAGGTCCTCGAGCTCGGCTTTGATGCGCCACACGCCGAGGCGGTGGGCCAGCGGGGCAAAGATGTTGAGCGTCTCATCGGCGGTCGTCCGCCGGCGCGTGGGGGGAAGGCCGTAAAGCGTGCGCATGTTGTGGAGACGATCGGCGAGCTTGATGAGGATGACCCGCAGGTCGCGGGCCATGGCGACGAGCATCTTGCGGAGGTTGCCGGCCTGATCTTCCGTGCGGCTGGCGAAGTCGAGGCGCTTGAGTTTGGTCACGCCGTCGACGATGACGGCGACCGTGGCGCCGAAGCGCCGGCGGATGTCCTCGATCTTGACCTCTTCGTTATCCTCGACGGTGTCGTGGAGGAGGGCGGCGATGATGCTGGGAGGATCGGCTTCGATCGAGGTGAGGATCAGGGCGACGGCGAGGGGGTGATATATGTAGGGCTCGCCGGTCAGCCGGCGCTGACCGCGGTGGGCTTCGGCGGCAAACTCAAAGGCCGCGAGGACCAGGTTGGGGTCCAGGTCGGGCCAGTAGGCGGCGAGCCGCTGGATTATTGTGTCGATGGGGCGAGCCATGCAGCTTCTGCAGGAAGTCTACCACATGCGGCAGACCTGCGCGGCAGTGGGGCGGCGGCGTGGGAACCGCGGTTCTGCTTGTGGGCGTTTACTCCAGGCGGTACCATAAGGTCGTCCACTAGAGTTCTCGCGGCGCTTTCGGCGGAGCCGAAGGGGCGCCCTTCGCTAATTGTCTTCCGGAGGATCGGCAATGAAACGCAGCAATACGTACAGGTTCGTAGGGGCGTTGGTCGCAATCGTAGCCATCTTGGTTGCCGTTGTGGTCATGACGGGGTGTCTGAGCAAGACGACCGGCCCTGAGTCCGGGCCTACCGCGACTGCTCCGTCAGGTCCCGCTGCCCCCGGCGCGACCGCCGCGGCTCCAGCGGCTCCGGCCGGCAAGAAGACCCAGTTGACGGTCTACGTTCCCTGCGCCTTCGCACCGGCCAGCGCGAAGATCAAGGCCCTCTTCGAGCAGGCCCACCCCGACGTGACGGTCGTCCCGGTCGTCGAGAACGTCGAGGTTCTCTTCCCGAAGATCGCCAAGGGCGATAAGCCCGACGTCTTCATGTGCATCGGCGACAAGGAAATCGAGGCGCTGGCTGCCAAGAAGCTCGTCAGCTACCAGAAGCCCATGTGCTTCACGACCCTCGTGCTGGTCGTCCCGCTGTCGAACCCGGCGAAGGTCGCGACCCTCGCCGACCTGGCCAAGGCCGACGTCAAGACGCTCGCTGTGGGCACGCCCGAGACCTCGGTCGGCTTCTACGCGCAGAAGACCCTGGTCGATAACAAGGTCTGGGACAAGGTCAAGGATAAGCTCGTGCGACCCCAGTACCCCGTGCAGCTTCTCAAGCTCGCCAGCGCGGGCAAGGTCCAGGCCTCCATCGCTTACGGCGCCTGTTTCCGCGCCAAGGAAGAGGAAGAGAAGCAGATGGTCGCCAAGATCAAGCTCATCACCGACTTCCAGGACAAGTACTGCCTGACCATGGCCTGCCCCGCGGCGGTCATAACGGGCGCACCGAATCAGGAACTCGGGAAGGCCTTCGTGGACTTCCTGGCCACCGACGCCTGCCAGCAGATCTTCTCCGACGGCGGGTTCATGAAGCTCAGCGATCCGAAGTGCTTCGCGACGAGGGCCGACCAGAAGACCGGGGCGAAGGCTGGCGCGAAGGCTGGCGCCAAGCCCGCCAAAGCCGGAGCAAAGCCCGCCGTGCCGGCAGGCACGTGAAGCGCCACCAAGGCGCACTAGTTAGTGCGCCCCTAACCTGAACGAAAAAAGAGACCGCCTGCCCTGATCGGGGCAGGCGGTCTTTTTCTTGCGGACCGGCGCTTGCGCAAGGGCGACGGATAACTTACTTAGCCTGGTGGAGGGCGTGGTAGCACTCCGAGCAGAGGATGCGCGGGAGCGTCTCCGGCATCTTGTGCCGCACCGTCCCCATCCCGGCGCTCACATCCTGAAAGACCGGCAGCTCCTCGCGGACGAGATGCTCCGGGCACAGGCCCATGCCGCACAGGATGCAGATCGCGACCGCCGGTGTGTCCTTGCCCAGCTTATTGCAGACGTAGCAGTTCATGTCAGTAGTCTCCTCCCTGTAGCGGTGGGCGTCGCGTTCAGAACAGCTTCAGCGAGAAGTCGACCTTGAGGGTCAGGGCCGTCGAGTTACCGCCGCCCGGGGCGCTGTCGATGCCGCGGGTGATCCAGCCCTCGACCGCGCCGAACTTCTTCGGCACGAGCGCGCCCAGGCTGTAGAGGGTCATCTGGTTGCCCCCGGTGAAGCCGCGCACGAGGTCGGTGCGGAGCATCGTGCCGTCGCCCAGGGTGTAGTCGAAGCCCGCGAGCAGTTGGTGGTTGTCCTCCGGCAGGGCAATTCCGAGGTGGGCGCGCGAGGCTCCGGGAAGGTGGTAGCTGGCGACGCCGTAGGGATACAGCGGGTGGTCGCCGGTGGCGTCCGTGATGTTGGCGAGGCCGGCGCAGAGCTTCAGGGGGATAACTGGCATCGACCACGTCTTCTTCACCTGAAAGGCCAGCGGGCCGTCGGGTGACGGCGCCATGAGGCGGTCGGCGCCGACCTCGATACCGTTGCCCAGGCCGAACTTGGCGCCGAGGAAGAGGCTGTTGTCAGCCCCGCTGGCGAGGGTGCCGTAGGCCTGAAGGACAAGCTGGCCGGCCTGGGTATAGTCGGCGGTCGGGATGTTGTTCAGGCCGCTGGGCGATGCCAGAAGCAGCGCGGGGGCCAGCAGTGCGACGGTGCAGATTGCGATGATTGTGCGATGCATATCTAAGCAACGACCTCCCGGTCATAGTCAACCGTGGCGCGCTCTTCTTCCGCGGCATGGCCGGGGGCGATGAGCCAGTAATACGCCGCCGAGCCGACAAGCCCGCCCAGCAGTGGCGCGAGGATGTAGACCCAGATGTCGATGCCTCGTGGGCCGGGGATGGCGATGCTCCCCCAGCCGGCGAAGTACGCGACGATGCGGGGAGCGAAGTCGCGCGCGGGGTTGAGGCCGGACTGGGTGAGTGGCGCGATGATCGAGATGATGATCGCCACCGTGAAGCCGATGAAGAAGGGGTGCATGCCGGCCCGGCGCGGAGGCAGGGAGTTGCGGTCATCGGTGAGGGCCATGATGAAGAAGAGGAGGAAGGCGGTACCGATGCCCTCGGCCATGAAGGCGCAGAGGACCGATACCTGCGAGAAGGCGACCGCGTCGGTGCCGTAGACGGCCGGGTTGGGGAAGTACTCGCCGAACCACATGGCGGAAAGCTGGCTGCCGGGCATGCCGCGCGTGATGTGGTGGACGGCCTCAAAGTGGGCGCAAGTGGCGGAGAAGAGCCCGTAGAGCACCAGCGAGGCGAGGACGCCGCCGACCAACTGTGAAAAGACGTAGGGCAGGATCTTGCTGGCGGGGAAGGACTTCTTGCGGAAGACAGCCATCGAGAGCGTGACGGCGGGGTTGAGGTGCGCCCCCGAAATCGCGCCGACAGCGTAGATGGCGAGAGCGATGGCGAAACCCCACACCGACGCCACTTGCCAGAGGCCCTTGTGCTCGCCGGTGAGGACGGCGACGGCCACGCATCCCGTGCCGAAGAAGACAAGGATGAAGGTGCCCACTGCCTCGGCGATCATCTGACGACTGAGCGACTCCTGCTTCATGACGACCCTCCCGGGGGCGATGGGCTACCCGGCGGTGACTTCTTCAGGCGGGACGTCGGCGCCGAGGACCTCGCTGGCGATCGCGGTGATCTCCTCAGTCAGGATCAGGACGGCAGGGTGATCGATGTGGAGGGCGAAGTGGTCGAGCGCGTCGGGGTCGATGCCATGGCCGCGGAGGATCTCGTCGGCGCGCAGATGCGCATGGATGCGCGCGCTGTGCAGATCGAGCAGGCGGTGGGCGCAATGCTTCTCACAGCAATCGACCGCCACGACGGGATCGTTGCGGATGAATTCGACATCTTCCTCGACACCGGCCTCCAGCGCCGGGCCGCAGCCGAGGTCGCAGAGCTTGGCCCCGAGGGTCTGCTCGGCGACGACGTAGCAGGCTATGCGGGCGGCGGTGGTCGCGGGATTGCAGAGACCGTGGCAATATTGGATGCAGACTTTCATCACTCGCACGCTCCTTCGACGGCGATGGGTTCGGTGGCAGGCTCTGAGGCGCGACAGACGGCGTCGGCGGTGAACTGGGCGACGGCCTCGACTAGAGCCTTGCCCTTGGGTCCGAGGAACTTGCGGTCGAGGCCGCGACGGCTGATGCCCGAGCGCAGCATGACTTCGGGGATGTAGACGTAGGTCGATATCTCGATGCCGAGATTTTTGAGCAGCTTCTTGGCACAGCGGAAGGAGCAGCCTTCCATGAGGGCGACTCGGGACCGCTTCGCGGCCTCCACGTCCTCATCGAGGCGGCCGAGCAGGCGGCCGATGGCCATGATCTCGACCTCGACGCCGCGTTCGCGGAGGATCTCGGCGGTGCGGAAAGAGGCGTAGCGACTGACGGTGGAAAGCGGGTTACCGATGCCATTACAGCCGATGACCATGACCTGTTCCATCAACATCACTCCTGGAAAGAGTGCGTACCCCGGGGCGGTGAGCCCGACTGAACATCAACTTACCTGCATCAAAGAACGCCCGCAATCCTGGCAGAAATTCCTGCCAGTAATAAAGTCTTTTCTGTGACTACGAGTGAGGCACATGCGATGACGAAAGGGGCTCCAATCATGGCTTTGGCGGCGGCGGCGATGGCCTGCGCGGGGATGGCGTGGGCGGCGCCGGGCGGATGTGCGCTGGCAGGGGTGACGCTCGATAGCACGCAAGTCGCGGCGGGAGGCGTGCTTCAGGCGACGTACACCTTCCGCTCCGGCGGCCCGACGGCGAGGCCGCTGTGGATCTTCGTGCACATCGCGCCGGAGGGGGCGGTCAACGGCTTTGGTGCGGACTTCCATCCCGAGCTGCCGACGTCGGAGTGGCCGAAGGACGGCTTCGTGCGACTGGTGCCGCACGACATCAACGTGCCCTGGGACACCAAGCCGGGGCGCTACCGACTGCTCGTCGGGTTCTACGATCAGGAGACCGGCGACCGGTTGGAGCTGGACAATCCCAAGCAGAGCGATGGCTCGCTCAGGTACCTGGTGGGCGAGATCGACATCCTCCCGCCGGAGTCGAAGGTCGAGGCGAAGCCTGCGAGCTTCGAGTTCATCCCGGTGGATGAGGCAAAGGTGATCGACATGGCGAAGAAGGCTGAGGAAGCGAAGGCTGCCCGTCGGGCGGCGCCGAAGAAGCCGGTGGTGCTGCGCAGTGACGCCCTGCAGGTCGTGCTGGATGGGGCCGACGGCGTGCCCTACGAGTACCGTCTCGCGGGCGGAGGGAAGATGGCCGGCGAGGCTCGCGGGGGCAAGCCCGTGGTCACCATCTTCCGCGAGAAAGGACGCGGGACGCGGACCTGCGAGCTTGCGCCGACCGGCGTCACTGCGACCGATGCAAAGGCCGACTTCGCCTTCGACGTGACCTTCGATGGTGAGGCGGCGGGATCGTTCATCCTCAGATATGCGCTCGCCGGGCCGACGCTGACGGTGTCTCTCGAACAGGTGAAAGATCGCGCGGGGTACGAGCTGATGAACGTCGAGCTTCCCTCGCTGGCAACGGTGTACGCGGGCGAGGGCGGGGCGTGGCTGGCTCATCCGGAGAATGGCGGCGGGTGGGTTGATGTGGCGAAGTCGCGCGAGGGGCTGATGCGCTGGAACACGCAGTGGATCTTGCCCGCGCCGGTGGCGATGATCGGCACCGCGAAGACGCTGGCGGTGCTCGAGGTGCCGTCGTACATGGACAGCACGGAGGCCGCGGTCACGGGCGCGACGCGTGTCGATCGGCGCGCGTTCCTCGGCACGCTGAAGGTCCTGCGCGAGCCCGGCGGCCCGACTACGCCGAACCTGGTCGAGGGGCAGAAGTCGGTGTGTCGCGTGAGCGTCATCCCGAGCGGCAACTGGCTGGACGGGGCGAAGCTTGTGGCCCGCCGCCTGCCTAAGATATCGACGCACTTCTACGACGATAAGCTCGTGTACAAGATCTTCCTCGACTCGCCCGGGCAGAAGGACTACGTGACCTTCGAGGCGGCGGGGGAGATCATCCGGCGGATCGCGGCGATGACCGACTACGCGCCGCAGGTGGCCTACCTCGTCGGCTGGCAGAACGAAGGCCATGACAGCAAGTACCCGGCGGTCGAGGTCGTGAACGCGCGGCTGGGCGGGTACGACGCGCTGATGAAGCTGATGGCCTCGGGGCCGAAACTGAACACCGTCGTCAGCTTCCACGACAACTACGACGACGCCTACAAGAACAGCCCGGCCTGGGACCCGGACTTCATCGCCAAGGACCAGGGCGGCAACCTCATGGTCGGCGGCGTGTGGGCGGGCGGGCAGTCGTACATCATCGGCGCCGCGAGGTATGCGGCCGGGCCGGGCCTCGAGCGCGTGAGGTATACGTGCAAGCGGTACAAGCTGCGCGAGACGTACCACATCGACGTGATGACGGCGGCGCCGCTGCGGAGTGACTGGGATCCGAACCATCCGGCCAGCGCGGTCGATGACCTGCTGAAGGGCAAATACCTGATCATCGACGAGTTCGCGCGTCACGGCGTGGACGTGACCTCCGAGGGGATGTGCTGGCCCTTCATCGGGAAGATGAGCTACTTCTGGAACTCACCCTCGGCCCATCCCGACCAGTTCGGATGCGACCTTGTGATCCCCTTCGTCGCGGCCCTGTACCGGCAGACGGCGGCGTGGGGCGGGCTCAACGCCGAGGGCATCGGGGCGATGGACGCGCTGCTATACAACAAGGCCTTCAGCCTCGATATCGTCCCCGCGACGGTGCCGCTGGGCGTCGAGGCGTACTACCTGCAACAGGTGCCGTGGTTCAAGCTCCACGCGCGGGCGATGCAGAGCTTCCGCCGCGACGGCGAGCGCATGATCCTCGGCTTCGGGAAGGGCACGGAGGTCGACCTGGACTACGGGGCCAAGCGGTACTCGGTGACGGTCGACGGCGTGGAGATCGCGCGGGACTTCGCGACCTTCGCGCAGATCGATGACGGGCGGATGGCGTTCTACTCGCGCGAGGCGCAGGAGCTGTCGGCAGCGCTGCCGAAGGGCTGGGATGCGACGAAGATCAAAGCCTTCGCGCTCCATGACGACCGCGCGCCGGAGGCCGTGGCCGTGAAGTGCGATGGGCGGATGGTGACGGTCGAGGTCGCGGCGCATCAGCCGATCATCGTCTATCGCGAGGGGAAGCCGAAACGGTAAGATGATTACGCGATGTCCAACCTACCCCGGCTGATAATCGGAACCGCGGGCCACGTCGATCACGGCAAGACCGAGCTGATCCGCGCGCTGACCGGCATCAACGCCGATCGCTGGCGCGAGGAGCAGGAGCGCGGGATGACCATCGACCTCGGCTTCGCCTACCTCGACCTGCCCGGTGGCGGGCGGGCGGCGATCGTCGATGTGCCGGGGCACGAGCGCTTCATCCACAACATGCTCGCCGGGGCGACAGGGATCGACCTCGTCCTGCTCGTCGTGGCCGCGGATGAGGGGGTCATGCCGCAGACGCGCGAGCATGTCGCGATCCTCGACCTCCTCGGCGTGAGCGAGGGCATCGTCGTCCTCACCAAGGCCGACCGCGCCGACGCCGACATGATCGAGATCGTGCGCGAAGATGTGCGTGACCTGCTCGCGACGACGGGCCTGGCTGACGCGCCGCAGGTCGTCACCAGCGCGCGCACTGGCGAGGGGATGGACGACCTGGTCCGCGCCGTCGATGAGGCGGCCGGGCGGGTGCGGGCGCACGATGTCGACGGCCCGGCGCGCATGCCCATCGACCGCAGCTTCACCATCGGCGGCCACGGCACGGTCGTGACCGGGTCGCTCCTGCGCGGACGGCTGAGGGTGGGGCAGCAGGTGGCGATCATCCCGGCGGGCCTCGAGACGCGCGTGCGGCGGCTGGAGGTCCACGGCGACTTCGTCGATGAGATCGCGGCGCCGGCGCGGGTGGGAGCGAACCTCGCCGACGTCCCGCGAGACAGCATCCATCGCGGCGATCAGCTTGTGGAGCCGGCGTCGATGCCCGCGTCGTGGCTGCTCGACGTGGAGCTTCGACTTCTGCCAACTGCCAAGCGACCACTGCGCCAGCGGGCGCCGATCTTCGTGCACATGCTCACGGCGGAGGCGAGCGGGCGAGCGGCACTGCTCGATGGGCGAGATGCCCTGGCGCCTGGTGAGACCGCCGTGGCGCAGGTGCGGCTTGACCGGCGGGTGGCCTGCGCGGCGGGTGACCGGTTCGTCGTGCGCGCCTATTCCCCACCGACGACCATCGGCGGCGGAGTGGTGCTCGATCCCGCGCCGCGACGACATCGCACCGGGCGCGTGGAGATCGTTGAGGCCGTCGAGGCGATGCGGTCGGGCTCGCCCCTGCGGATGGTCGAAGAGATGGTGCGGCAGCGAGGTCGTGCGGGCGCGACGACCGATGAGGTGCGGCTGCATCTTCAGCTAACCGCCGAGCAGGTCGATGAGGTGATCCGACAGGCCGCTGAGGCCGGGGCCATCGCGTGGATCGGCGATCGATGGGTCGCGGGTGAGGAGCACGGACGCCTGACCGGGCTGATCGCCGACGCGCTGGCCGACTACCATCGCCGACAACCGCTGCGGTTGGTCATGCCCATGCGCGATCTGCAGGCGGCGACCAACGCCCCGCTGGCGGCGCTGCAGGCGATCGTGAGGGCGATGGCGGAGGCCGGGCGCGTTGTCGCCGACAAGGGCGGGGCGCGGCTGGCCGATCATGCGCCGTCCCTCTGCGGTGAGATCGGCAAGCTCGCCGAGAAGGCGATGGCGACGATACGCGCGGCGGGCATGGATGCGCCGGACAGGGCCGCAGCGCTGCAAGCTCTCGGCGGCGATGAGGGCGCGCCGGGACTGCTCGACTATCTCTTGGCGCAGGGCGATCTCGTGGCGGTCGGCGATCACATCTACGCGGCCGAGGCGCTGGCTGAGGCGCAAGATATCCTGCGCCGACACTTCACCGGGCGCGCGTTCACCGTGGCCGTGGCCCGCGATGCGCTGGCCTCCACGCGCAAGTACATCGTGCCGCTGCTCGAACATTTCGATCGCACGGGCTTCACGACGCGGCGCGGGGATGAGCGTCGACTCCGCGAATAGCGCGCAGGGAAGGCGGCGGCTTGCGTCGAAAGAGTCTCCGGGAGGCAAGGCCATGAAACTCGGGATGACGATGTACTCGTTCAACACCTACGCGCAGGAGGGCCGGATCGATGTGGCGGGGTTCCTGCGCTTCGCGGCGGAAGTGGGCCTCGAGACCGTGGACCTGCTGGCCTACTACTGGCGCGATGAGCGTGATGAGCCGGACGAGGCGCGGCGCATGATCGCCGACCTCGGCCTCGAGCTTGCGACCTATGCGGTCGGGAACAACTTCGTCCAGGAGGACCCCGCGCGCTTCCGCGAGCAGGTGGACCTCGTGCGGCGAGGGCTAGAGATGGCGGTGCGGCTGGGCGCGCCGGCGATGCGAGTTTTCGGCGGGCAGGTGGGGAGCATGCCGGAGGCCGAGGCGATGAAGCTCGCCACGGCGGGGCTGGCTGAGGTGATCGAGGACGCCGCGAAGGCGGAGGTCGTGCTGGCGGTGGAAAACCATAGCGTGCCCGGCAGGGCCGCGGATGTGATCGCGCTGCTGGAGGAACTGAACAGCCCGTGGATGCGCGCGTGCGTGGATGTGGGCAACTTCGTGCCGATCGGAGAAGACCCGGCCGAGGCGGTGGCGCAGGTGGTCGGGTACGCTCGCCACACGCACATCAAGGACTGGCGCCGGGATGAGCGCGCCGGGCAGTGGCGGCCGTGCATGCCGGGACGTGGCGACATCGATTACGGGCCGGTCCTGAAGGCCTTCGCTGACGGCGGTTACGATGGCCCGCTGTCCATCGAGGCCGAGGGGCCAGAGGATGACCACATGGCGGCCGAGTGGTCCACCAACTGGCTGCGCGAACTCATCGCCGAGATCGAATACGGAGAGTGAACGGCGTGCCGGAATGCCCGCACTGCGGCCTGGAGATCGCGGCTGAGGATAGCTTCTGCAAACACTGCGGCGGGAAGATCGCGTCGGAGCGGGCGCGGTCGCAGACGATGGACGCGCTGGCGAGGGAGTTTCAGCACGCGGTGGATGAGCACCCCAACGACGCCGACGCGCAGTACTCGCTCGCGCTGTCCCTGTTCTACAACGAGCACTGGGCTAAGGCGGAGGCGCACCTCCGGCGTGTCATCGAGCTAACGCCCGGCTTCGCGGATACCTACGCGCGGCTGGTCGTATGCCTGGTGAGGCTGGGGCGGGCTGAGGAAGCGGTGGCCGCGGTCAAGGCGGGGCTGGCCGTCGCGCCCGAGAATGAAGACCTGCTGCGGCTGAAGGGACAGCTTGACGAGTTGATGAGCAAGCACGCGTGAGCTTCGCTACTGGGCGAAGAGGGCCGAGATCCGCAGGTCCCACACCATGTCATCGTACTGGTGAAGCAGCGCCGCCAGCTTCTTCTCCGCCTGCCAGTCGCCGTTCCTTGCCGCCTCGAGCGATTGAGCGGCCTCAGCCAGCGCCGCCTCGGCCTTCTTCGTCGTGTCGCTCGGCCCGACGGCCACAACGATCTTCGCAAGCTCGGCCCGCAGCGCATCGACGTTCGGGCGCTGCACGATCAGAGGGCGGAAGTCCTCGGTCAGCAGATGGGCGAGGACGGGCGCGGCGCTCGTCTGCATGAGCTTCAGCCCGTCGGCATTGGTCACGCCCGCCATGTCCCAGAAGGCGAAGCGGAAGTCGGTCTGGTCGGGGTCGAGTTCGAGCGTGGTCGAGACCGGGTAGTCCGTGGGCTGAAAGCGCACCGTCTTGACCTGCCTGGGCATCGCGAGCATGGCGCAGGGACCCTCGCCCTCGCCGCGCGCGACGTCGAAAACGCCGTCCTCGTAGAAGGCCCACCAGTTGGCCGCGCCGGGCAGCGTCTTGTCCTCGCCCTCGCGGATGATGGACGCCGGGGTCACGACCTCGCGGGCGCCCTTGCGATGCATCCACGAGGTGAAGGCGCTCGGATAGCACACGAGGGACACGACCACCGACTTGGGCTTCGTCTTCGGCCGGAGGAGGATCTGGCAGAGGAGATCGCGGGCGCCGGGCTCGAGGACGAAGCTGATCCGGACCTGCCCGCCCGGGTAGTCCCAGACCATGCGCACGAGGCCGCGCTCGCCACTGTCGAGGGCGGAGAAGTCGCCCAGGGGATAGCGGCCGATGTCGTCGCCATCGATGATGACGCGCATGAAGCCGCTGTGGTACCAGTTGCACGAGGTCGGCTGAGGCATGCCGATGTAGCCCTCAACGGGCGAGACGTAGGGGGCATGGGCTTTGTCGACATCGGCAGTGTAGCGAAGGGCGTAGGTGAGGAGGTCGTTGCTGAGGGCGTAATCCTGCGTGGTCGTCACGTGACCCTCGTGGCCGGGCGGATAGGATGTGGTCCCGCTTTGGTTGGCCGTCTCAGCCACGCCGACCTTCGGTGGGCCACCTTCGGCCGCGAAGGCCGAGGCTAGAAGCCCAAGTATGATGACTGCCGAGGTTGCCACGAGCGCCGGGCGCATTGTAGTCTCCCTCCGTTCCGCGTTGGCCNNTCCTGTGACGACGCGGCGAGGAGCAGTTGATGGATTTCCAGACGGCCTTCGAGCCCGGACATATGGTGGCCCTGCTGGTCGCGACGGTGATAGTGCTGGCGCTGCTGTACAAGGACGCCGGCCGCCTCGGCCGCCTGACCGAGCTTTACGCGCGGACGCATAGCCCGATGGTGCTGGCGTCACTGCTGGGCGCGGCAGTGACGGCGATCGGCATGGTGATGATGGTGTTCGGGGCCTACAAGCTCGTCGTGGCCCCGCCGCAAGTGGTCATGCCCACGGGCGTGATACGGATGGAAGTGATCGGCGGCCTGATGGTCATTCTTGGTTGGGCCACTCGAATCGTCGTTTGGCGGAGTTGGAGGCGTCGCTACGGTCCCGGCGGGGTGCCGCCTGCTCGCGGGACTGACGCGGCGGTCCCACCGGACGGCTCGGCCCAGAACCAGGGCGCGGGGAACCCCGGTGATCTCTTCCATGGCCCGGTTCCATTCTTGGATGAGGCCCGCCTCGTCCACCAGCACCAGACCTTCGGCCAGACGCTCAAGGATCAGGTAGCAGAGGCTCTTTTCCGTCTGAGGGCCGTCTTCGGTCTCAAGGAGGCTTCGGATGCTCCCACAGATCTCGAAGCTGTGTTTGTTGGCGGTGTCGGGCTTGGAAACCGTTGCTCGCACCGTTACCCCCCAAGGAGAAGACCGCTCATGGACTGAAACCCACGAGAGGGATATCGACCAGCGAGCCGTGGGACTGAAGCGACTGACCGCCGCCGGCCGTCAAGAAACGCAGGTACTGGGCCAAGATGAATGGGCACTCCTTGGGGGGCGCGAGGAGAGTGCTCAGCAATCTCGTCGCTCGCCCTTCAAATTTAAGCGTCCGACGATCCGTTCAAGGCGCAGCGTGACGGGTGAATTGAGGTGGTGCTGTAAACTAAATCAGCGTTCAACAGAATATGGTTTGTTGGTTCTGGACAAAGACAGAGATGCGTAGGGAATGCCGGTTCAATATTTGACTGCGTAGGTCTCGATAAAGGCGTCGAACGCGGCCTCGGCCTCGCCGCGCGCCTTCCCGAACCCGAGAGCGCCATCGGCGGCTGCGAGTTCCGGCGCGACAGTGCTTTATTCCAAACTCATGCACGCCGA
>PMZA01000213.1 GCA_003170595.1 Armatimonadota bacterium | reverse complement strand
GCGCCTGACGAAGGATCCCCGGCACCCGCATCCCCCCTCGCCTAACTTTTCCCCTTCGCCTTCCTTTCCGCCTGCACCCCCACCGCCCCCCAGTCCGGCACCCCCGGCGTCTTGTACCACGACTCCAGGTACCGCCTGAGCGTCCCCGGATACACCGCCCGCTTAACGTTCGCCCACGTCAACTGGTCGCCCGCGCAGTAGTACAGGTACGTCTTCCCCTCCCACTCCACCAGGTCCGGATCCGACGCGTTGATGCTCTCGTCCAGACCCTCCGGCGCGATTACCGGGTTGGCCGCGCTCAGCTCCCAGTGCACCAGATCCCGCGACCGCGTGATGTACGTCTCGAACCACCACCTCGGCCCCCGATGCTCGAGGTACAGCACGTAGTACCATCCGTTCACGTACCGTATGCACGGGCACGCCGTGTACCGGTCGGTCCCGAAGGTCGCCTCGGGGATCTTCGTCCACGTCTCGAGGTCCTTCGACCGCGCGAGCTTGATCGTGAAGGCGGGCCACTGCGGGTCGTTGCTTTCGTAGGTCATGATGTACTCCCCGCGCCCGCGGCAGACCGAGGTGTTGAAGACGCCCTCGTTCTCGCCCTTGATCACGACGCGCGGCTTCGTCCATTTCCGCAAGTCGCGCGAGCGGAACTCGGTCACGTCCTGCCAGGTGCCGCCCTCCCATCGCGACACGTACACATGCGCCGTATCGCCGTCGACGAGGATCGACCCCAGGCTGTACCCCTCGGCGCAGCGGCCAAGCTCCTTCCCCGTCGCGACGTCGATGAAGCGCACATAGAATTCTTCCAGGTCGCCGCCCTCCGCCGGCCGCACACATTCCATGAGACACAGCCGTCCCTTCCAGATGAAGGGCCCCACCTCGCACATCTCGCGGCGCACAAGCTCCTTGCTGACATACGGCTCCGGCCTCCTCCGCTCGGGCGGGTTGATCCCCGCGAACACATCGGCCGGCCATCCGCCCAGGCGGTAGAAGCCTTTCGGCACCTCCTGCTGGAACTGCACGTAGGCCCGGCAGTCGCCCTTCGTCGTGTAGGCGATGTCCTTCGCCGTCGCCTTCTCGACCATGACGCCGAAGACCTTGTAGCCCATGACGGTGCAGTCTTCGAGGTCTACGCGCAGCAGTTTGCCTTCCTGCACACTCTGGATGACGCCGTCGGTGGGCGTGCCAACTGGCTGGGAGAAGTTCAGCGCCACCAGCCGGCACCGCGTGCATTTGACGTGCGTGAAGGTGTGGAAGCCGAAGTTGCTGCCCTTCAGCGCGCACTGCGGCCCGACCATCGCGCAGTCCTCGAAGACCACGTCGGGCTGCTCGGGCATCGTCTTGTTCTCGACGCGCGTATAGGCCCCGGCGGTGTCGCCCCAGAAGTCGAGCGCCCACAGCCAGCAGTGTCGGAAGGTGATCGGCTCCTCCGGCCGCGAGAGACAGCTTGCCACGCCCCCGCCGAAGGCCCGCCCGAAGCTCGCGCAGTCCTCGACGACGACGGTGAAGGGCTCGGTCTTATCGGTGAGGTCGAAGAAGATGCCGCCGTCCCCGCCCGTGGCGTAGAGATGTCGCAGGTTCCACCGGTCCCACCCGTTGGACGCGAAGGTCTCCTCGGTGTGGGCGGCCGACCAGCCCTTCGTGTAGGCGCGGATGGTCCCCCACCAGTCGTAGCTCTTGAACCCCTGCTGGCCGGGGTCGCCGGAGTCGATGATGACCCATCCGCTCTGCCCCGAGCCGAGCGAGCCATCGACGTCGCCGACCAGTTCGTTGTAGGCGCCCTGCGCGCCCTTGGCGGAGGGGAAGAGGTTGGCCTCGAAGTAGGTATCGGGGCGGACGACGATGCGATGCCCGCCCTTATCGTTGGGCACCGCGCTGAGGGCGGCCTGGATCGTCGTGAAGGCCTTCGCCCACGACGACCCATCGGAGTTATCGCCGAGCTTGGACACGTAGAGCGTTGCCGCGCGTAAAGGTTGCGGCGCAAGCCCCATCACAACGATGCACCCGATCACGACCAGTACAGTCATCCCGCACATGCGAACCCCTCCCGGTATCCGCCTTTCGCTTTGGCTTGCTGTAGGGCCCGGGGTTCGCTACGCGAACCCAGCTTTACGCCCCGCCGCGTCTTTGCCTTTTTTCCTTCCGCTCTGCGCCGTCATCCTGAGCGCACAACCCAACGCCCGCAGATGAACCAATCGAGCGAAGCGACGCCAAGCGTCGCAGAAGGATCTGTGGTGGCGGCGTTACAACCCCCGCCCCCGGGGCCTTTGCTCTGTCTTGGCCTTGCCTTTCGCCTTACCTCCCCGGCACACACCAAACGCAGTCGGTCCACATCTCCTTGATGTTCCCCAGGCTCGTCGTCGGAGCCAGCCACACGTACACTCCGTCCGCCGGCATGATCCGCCCCACCTTGAACACCTGCCACTGGCCCGACTTGATCTGGTCGAGGTGCACGCCCGCATCCGCCAGGCTCACACCGTTCTGCGTGTCCCACACGCCGGCGGTGAACGCCCCGCCTGCCGTCTTCCCCGGCGCCGCAACGACCTTCACCCGCACGTACACGTCGTAGGGCATCTTCGCCTCGAACCGCGCCGCCTTCAGCAGCCACTGCGTCGCCCACTCGTACGTCTCGCCGCTCATCCAGGCCGCGAATCCGTTGCTCGCCGTCGGGTCGAAGTCGATGCGGCAGATGTCGCCCTCGCGGAAGAAGTTCCAGTCGTCCTCCTGGCTGATGACCACGCCCGCCGGCGCCCGCGTCGGCGCCCCCGCGGGGGGCGCTCCGCCGTCGGAGATGTCGAGGTTCCATGTCACGGTCGCGCTGCCTCTGGCGGGTATTTCGCCCTCGAGCATCGCGGTGATGGTCACCACATTTCGGCTCGGATCGGCGCTGACTCCCGCGCCCACGAGGCCGTCGCCAGTCAGCACGATCTTTACGCCGGTGTCGCCCGTGTAGACGGTGAAGCCCGACGCTGCGTCAGTCGCGGAGATGCCAATCCCGCCCGCCGGCAGGCCTTCACTCCCGGCCAGAGCCACCGTCTTCGGCCCAACCGTGACCGCCGCCGAGGCAATGTCCCCCGCAAGCCTTAGTGTCGTGAAGTACCGCCGAGGCCGAGGCGTCGACAGCCGATTGGCCAGAACGTCGCTCACGGTCACCTTCGCCGGAGCCGCCGCCGTCACCGTCCGCGTCAGCCCGATCTCCTCCGACAGCTTATCGGTCAGGACGATCGCGTCGTCCGCATCGTTTCTTTTCGCCTCATAGACGCCCGACCTGCCCGCCCCCGACGCCATCGATAGCCACGCCGAGCCGTACCCGCCGCTGTTCGGGTAGTTGGAGTCCGCCGGCCCGCCCAGGTGCATGATCTGCCGCTTGTTGGGCCCGTAGGTTACGGAGAGCATCCGCCCGCCAAGCTGCGGCACCATCCCCACGCTCACTTCGCCGGCCCCGATCGTCTGCAGCTTGTACCCCTCGGCCAGAGGCGCCCGTGCCGCCAGATAGCCGTCCCAGCTCCCGCCCTCGCTCTCTGCCGTTATGCCCGCCGCCTTGGAGATGCTCACGAGCTTGTCCCACAGCGGCAGAAACTTCGGATCCTGATCGGGTCGCAGGTAGTCGCCCACCAGCTTCAGCGACATCGTCGCCGGCGCCTTGTATTTCTCGATCGCCACGTAGTACAGCGGCAGCCGCGCGATCTGCACCCTCTGCAGCTTCACCGGATCAGCCGCCACGGCCTTCTCCGCCACGTCGAAAAGCTTGTTCGCCTTCTCCAGGATCTCCGGCGTCAGGTACGCCGCGTTCGGTCCTTCCCAGATCATCGCGTGGATATTGTCGTCGCGGATCTTGTTGTGCACGAGGTCGATGTACTGCCTGATTGGGATCGCCGCGTTGCCGTAATAGCCTTCGAGGAAATCGGTCATCGCCTTCTCGTAGTCGTAGTCGGGGTTCCACAGGAACTTCGCCATCAGGTACGCCCGCAGCTTATTGAACTCTCCGTTCTGCGTGGTGTAGCAGCCTTCCTCGAAGATCCCCCGCACGCTATGCTCGGACAGGTACTTGATGTTCGGCCCGACCGATCGCAGGTTCGGGAAGGGCACCAGGTAGTGCGAGAAGCTCGTCACGTAGTCCCACACCCACAGCCGGTCGCACGCCTTGCTCCAGCCTTCCAGATCCTGGCGGAAGGCCGCGTTGGAGGGATGGCTGCACGTCTGCAGCGGATGGCTGAAGCAACATTCGATGCTGCATAGCCGCACCACCACATTCGGCCGCGGCCGGATGTACCTCGGCGGCTTGCGCGAGTACTGGTAGGCCAGCGTGTCGATGATGTTGTGTGGAAACTCCGCCCTCACCTGGTCGGCCACGTAGTTGACCGCCTCGAGGATCGGCCCGATCTGGCTGCCCTCGCGCCGGACCACCAGGTCGCAGTCGGGGCACTGGCACGGGTTGCCGCAGTCATTCTGCGACACCGAGAACACCCGTGCCTCGGGATGCGCGCGCATCTGCTTGAGGACTTCCGCGGCCAGGATCTTCTGCACATCCTTGTTCGTCCAGCATAGCTGCCAGTAATCCCTGATCCGCTTGCCGTTGATCATCGAGTAGTACTCCGGATGCGTATCGAAGTACTTCTCCACCGGCACCAGCGCTGCCGACGTGTGCACGAAGCCCGAGTACGTGACCTTCCCCCCGTGCTCCTCATCGAGCCGCCCCGAGTTCGAGTTCATCTTGTTCCGCGCGCACCAGTCGCCGTCGAAGGCATCCATCACGAAGGGCTCGCGGTATTCCAGCGCCGGTATCTGGGTGTCGTCGATGGGGTCGATCTTCACGACCTCGCGATGGGGGATGATCGTGCAATCCTCCGCCAGGAACCTGAACCCGAGGTAGTCTTCGAGGAACGTGTACACGCCATACATCGTCCCGCGCAGTCGTCCGCCGGCGATGATGATGTGAGGTTTGTGGGTGCGGATCGTGAAGCCCTCATCGCCGAGCCTCGTGAAGTCGATCTTGACGCCCAGCTCCTGCAGGTGGCGGTTGTCGCCTAGGATGATCTCGCTCTTGCCGACGGGCCCGCCATCGTCGCGCACGGCGAGGTCGGCGCCGGTCATCTGCTGGAGGAAGTCGTGGAGTTCCCGCGCGGCATGCTTTTCGGAGGGCGACGCCTGGGCGCTGAGGACGATGACGAAGGCGCTCTGCCCCTTATCGGCGAGGGTCAACTGGGCATACGGGGACAATAGGGTCGAGGCAACGATGAGCAGGGCGCTCATGACTTGGCTCCTTCCGGGCAAGACTCTGGGGCCGCGGCGGGGGATGAGGCATGAGGCAGCCGGGGCCCTTCAGTCACGCGCAGGTTACCTCTATTCTAGGGCATCCACCCCTTCGGACACAACTTCTCCTCCCCGCGCCTGGCGCCCTCGCCTTGCTCTTTTTCGCCTTTCTGCTTGCTGTAGGGCGGGGATTTACTCCCCGCCGCGCCTTCCGTCTTCCGTCTTTCTGCTTTAGGTCGTCATCCTGCCTGTCCTGAGCCTGCCGAAGGAAGCGCACGACCCGAAGACCCCCTCCTACACCCCCGCGAAGCGACGCGCAGCGTCGCAGAAGGATCTGGCGGTGGCCGCTTTTCTGCCCATCGCCCGCGAGGCCTTTGCCTTCGCCTTTCGCCCTTGGTTGTCATCCTGAGGAAGGCGCTCCTTGCCTGCCGAAGGATCCCCGGGACGACGCTCGCTGGTTACACGCTTTCGCCTTTCGCCTTCCCCCGGCAGGAAATACCCCCTTCCCCGTCGAACTCCTTACTAACGACTAACCCGCTTTTCCACTTGGAGGGGGTAGAAGATGCGCAAGTCCGCCTATCTCGCTGGTCTCGTCATGGTCCTTATGGTCGTCATCGTGCTTCTCGCAGGATGCCCGAAGCCTCCTCCGGAGAACGGGCCCAATCCTGCCGCTCCGGCTGGCACCCCGACTGCCAAGGCCCCCGCGCCCGCGGCACCCGCGGCGCCCGCTGCGCCTGCCGCGCCTGCCGCCGGCGGCGACCTGAACTCCATCATGGCCGTCCGCAAGGCGGTCACCAGCTACATCATGACCATGAACGTCTCCGGCAAGACCATCACCCAGGCCACGAAGCTTGCCGATGGCAAACCCGTCCGCGTCAAGAGCGTGGTCGGCAAGCCCGGCTCCTTCATGCTGATGATGCTCGACAAGCAGGAGAACTACATGTACGACGCCGCGAAGAAGATGGCCATCAAGATGCCGGTCAAGCCCAGTGCTGCCGCCAAGGCCCCCGGTGCGCCGGACGCCGCTGACCTCGCCAAGCTTCAGGCCATGCACCCGAAAATCAGCGACGCCAACCTCGACGGCATGGACTGCTGGCTGCTCGATATGGTCGGCGACAATGGCGCCAAGTCGCAGACGTGGGTCGACAAGCAGTACGGCCTCGTCCGCCAGTTCAAGTCGGGCCAATCGACGATGAAGATGGCCTACGACAAGATCAACGCGGTGCCGGACAGCGAATTCGAGCTGCCGCGCGGCACGAAGATCATGTCCATGCCCGGCGCGCTCTCGATCCCCATCAAACCCTGACGCGCTCGCCCGATCTTTTCTGCTGAGCGGAGGGGCCGCATACGATCTCGCGCGCGAAGCGTGCGAGGTCGTATCCGGCTCTCTTTCCGCCTTTGCCTTTCCGCTCTCGCCTTCTGTAGGGCGGCCATTTATGCCCGCCGAGCCTTTGTCTGTTCGCTCTCGCTCTAGGACGTCATCCTGAGCGCACAGCCCAACGTCCCTGGGTAACGCCCCCGCGAAGGATCTGTGGTGGCGG
>PMZA01000151.1 GCA_003170595.1 Armatimonadota bacterium | reverse complement strand
ACGCCCGGGTGTGGGGGACCTACCTCGGCTGGGAGTTCCCCGGCGCCCGCGGCACCTCCGCCACCGTCCAGGATCCCGAGCAGGGCCCCTGCGTCGAGGGCAGCTTCGACTTCGCCTCCGACAGCCGCTACTCGGGCATCATCTGGTACGGCAACGTCGCGTCCGCGCAGAAGATCGGCTTCATGGTCAAGCTCCTCGATCGCGACGGTGGCTTCGCCCGCTTGCGCGACTCGAACGCTCAGGAAGTCGTCGCCGGCTTCTCCGCCCCGCACGGCAAATGGACGCGCGTCGTCATCGACCTCTCGCAGACCTTCGCCCAGCACTGGGGCGGGACCAACGACGGCAAGATCCACTTCCCCCTCACCGCCGTCTTCGTCGGCGTCAGCCGCGGCCCCGATCACGGCCAGCTTCGCGTATCCAACCTCTTCGCCACCGTCGACAAGGTCACGCCTGCCGACCGCTGGCTGATCAGCATCGACCCGGCCGGCGCGTCGGGCGTGGTCTTCGTGAATTCGCAGAGCGAACTCCGCGAGGAGAAGACGTCTGCCTGCAAGGTCCACGTCCTCAATCGCCTGGCCACGGATACCTGCGGCGCCCTCGAAGTCTCCGCCCGCAATCCTGACGGCAAGACCCTCTCCTTTAAGCCGTCGATGACCGCCCTCAAGGGTTGGCAGGAATGGATTGCGCCCGTCGATATCCCCTCCGATCGCGCAGGCTACTGGCGCCTCACCGCCCACTTCACCGACGCGGCGAGCGGCGATCAGTCGGCCGAGGCCGTCAGCGGCCTGGTCGTCGTCCCGCGAGCGCGCCACTACGGTGAGGCCGCGCCCGACTGCTACTTCGGCCTCCAGTCGATCCCCGATATGGAGGTCGCCGACCGCCTCGGCTGCAAGGCCGTCCGCATCGGCTCCGGCTGGCGCTGGTCCGAGCTGGAGAAGGGCAAGTTCCCCTTCGACATCACCTCGGATCCGGGCATCAACGACGCACTCAAGCACCACATGGAGATCCTCTTCCTCCTCCAGTCCGACGTGCCCGACTGGGCCGCCTGGAAGGCCGAGGGCAAGCCCCTCCTCGCCAGCCTCCCCGACCCGGCTAAGATGGACCTCTGGCGCGAGTGGTGCCGCCGAGTCGCCGAGCATTACAAGGGCAAAATCGCGGCCTACGAGATCCAGAATGAGCCCGACCTCACCTGCTCGTGGCAGCCCGGCCTGCCTCAGGCCGAGGGCGTCGACTATTACAGCAAGCTCCTCCAGGCCGGGTACGAGGGGATCAAAGCCGGCGATCCCACCGGCAAGGTCGCGGGCATCGACGTCAGCGGCGGCGACTTCGACGGCAAGCTTCCCTTCACCGCCGCCACCCTGGACAAGGCCGGCCAGTACCTCGATCTCTACACCGCCCACCCCTACTCCGGCGTCCGCTATTTCGGCCCCGACCAGCACCCCATCTGGCCTCTGCAGAACACGATGAACGAGCGCTGCGAGGCCGCCCTCGACCTCCTCGAGCGCCACGGCAAGTCGCGCCACATGTGGATCGGCGAGCTTGGCTGGGGCCTCCTCAACACCTCCGACCCGCTCGGCCAGTATTCGATGGACTTCGCCGCCTGCATGGCCCAGGCACTGATTGTCGGCAAGTCGGTTCCAGGCGTCGACAAGTTCCTTTGGTTCACGGAGATCGGCTGCGACGAGGGGGGCTACGAGTACGGCGTCCTCCGCGGCACGCCCGCCTATCCCCTGCCCGCCGCGCTCGCGTATTCGACGGCCGCGTGGGTCCTCGATGACACGAAGCCGGTCAGCATGAAGCGCGTCGCCGGCGAATTGTGGCGGGCCAGCTTCGCCTGCCAGAAGCGGCACGAGATGGTCGTCGTGTGGTGGAGCGAGGGCGACGATGTCATGATCCGCCCCGGCGCCGGAGCACCATCAGGCACGTGGTGGACGAGCATGTACGATCATCCGTCCGCCGATCATGGCCGCTACAAGATCGGCCGCCTGCCGGTCTACTGGGTCGTGCCGCTGCCGGCGTCAGGCCGGGAGCCCGGCTTCCTCAGCCAGATCAGCGCCGAGGCCGGCAATCCGATCGGCATCGACCATCTCTATGTCGCCCAGGTGAGCCCCGCCCAGGTGCGGCTGGGCCTCCTCCTTACCAACCGCACCAGCGTCGCCCAGCGCGTCACGATCGAGGTCGGCGGCAAGTCGCAGGCGATCAGCCTCGCCGCCGGCGCGAAGGCCGCCAAGTCCGAGGTCTCGTTCCCCATCACCCTCCCCCTCGGCCAGGCGCAGGACCTAGACGTCGCGATCACGGCGGGCGGCGTCCGGCAGGAGAGCAAGTTGCGCGTCAACCTCACCGCCCTGCCTCCGCCGCCGGGCGCCTTCACGGCCGATGGTGACGTGGCGGAATGGTCGGGGATGCCGGGCTTCGATCTCCACGAGCGTAGCGACGTCCTCCCGGCTGACCCGGGCGTCGGATGGAAGGGCCCCGACGACCTGAGCGTCAAGGCGTATCTCGCCGCCGACTCGTGGGGGCTCTACTTCGCAGCGGCAGTCACCGACGACTTCCACTTCGCGCCCAGCGACGACCCGACGAACTTCTGGGACTCGGACAGCATCCAGCTTGCCCTCGACCCGACCGGCGACACGCCGGGGCAGTTCGACGCCGACGACCGCGAGATCGGCCTGGTCCTCGGAGCGGCTGGCCCCCGCGCGTTCCTGACCTATCCGGCTCCGATGAAGGTGCTGGATCTGGCCAAGGCGAGCGGCATGCTCGCGATCAATCGCGTCGGCAAGCAGACGGTCTATGAGGCCTTCGTGCCGTGGAGCGCGATCGGGGTAGCGCCGCCGAAACCGGGGCAGGTCATGGCGATCAACTTCATCGTCAACGACAACGACGGGCACGGGCGAGCCTTCTGGATGGGGCTGACCCCGGGCATCGGCGAGGGCAAGAACGTCGGCGCCTTCCGCCGCTTCGTCTTCGGGGCAAAGTAGTCCGAGGCCCCGCGTCATCGCGCCAGCAGGAGTCCGGGCGACCTAGCAGTCCGCCCGGACTGAAGGTCTCGGGTTGCCCGTCCCGAACCATCCTCGCGCACCATCTTACGGGGGGATTCACATGGGCGCTGAGAAGAAGATCCAGCGGATGCGCGATGCTCTCAGCCATCGCGAGGGCGACCGCGTGCCGGCCGGCGAGTTCTTCTGGACGGGCTTCCTCAAGCGGTGCCAGGCTCAGTGGGGCAGCGGCTTCGACCCCTATCGCCACTTCGACCTCGACTACGTCATCGCCACTCCCAACCTCGACCCGCACATCCAGCAGTTCGAGGTCCTCGAGGAGAGCGGCGACGACATCGTCGTCCGCACCGGCTTCGGCGCCATCATCCGCCGCACCGGCGTTCTCCCCATGCCTCGCTTCGAGGAGTTCTCGGTCAAGCTCCCGGAGGACATGGCCCGCTTCACCTTCGACGATCCGGCCGACCCGCGCCGGTTCTTCGAGGGCGGCGACGATCAGATCAACGGCGTCGGCGACGCCCTTAACCGCAACCTCCCGCCGTGGAGCGAGCGCCTCGCCTCCTACGCCGGCGAGTTCGCCATGTTCGGCTCAGTCTGCGAGCCCTACGAGTACCTCTGGCGGATCATCGGCAGCGAGAACTCCCTCGTGTGGATGGCCGACGCGCCCGACGAGTTGACGGCCTTCGTCGACCGCATCGGCGAGTTCATGGTCGCCCACGTCGCTGCCCAGATCGAGGCCGGCGCGGGCAAGCTCTGCGGCATGTATATCTGGGGCGACGTCGCCTATCGCAACGGCATGTTCTTCAGCCCGGTCACCTGGCGGCGGATGTTCAAGCCCCACGTGAAGGCGCTCATCGACGTCTGCCACGAGAAGGGGCTCATGGTCGTCTACCACGGCTGCGGCAACGCGACGCCGCTCTACGAAGACCTCATCGAGATCGGCCTCGACGGCTACAACCCCCTCGAGGCGAAGGCCGGCCTCGACGTCGTCGAGCTGAAGAAGGAGTACGGCGACCGGCTGGCGTTCGTGGGCAACATCGACATGCGCGTGCTGGAGAAGGGCGACCCGGAGGCCATCCGCGCCGAGGTCATGCACAAGCTGCACGCGGCGAAGGGCGGCGGCTGGGTCTTCCAGTCGGACCATTCGGTGAGCAGCGGCGTGACGCCGGATAGCTACGCCCTCGCCCTCGAGACCCTGCGCCAGCATGGCGACTATCCGCTCGATCTGCCCGACTAGCGCCTTTGTTTGTCGCCTGCTGTAGGGCGGGGATTTACTCCCCGCCGGCCTTTGCTTTTCGCCTTTGCCTTTCAACGAGGAGGCCCTTCAAATGAAGCGCTACGGCAGTGTCATCGGCGTGAGGCCGGAGAAGCTGGAGGAATACAAGAAGCTGCACGCGGCGGTATGGCCGGCGGTGCTGGACATGATCCGCGAGGTCAACATCCGCAACTACTCGATCTACTACAGGGACGGGCTGCTGTTCAGCTACTTCGAGTACGTGGGCGACGACTTCGAGGCGGACATGGCGAAGATGGCTGCCGACCCGACGACGCAGGAGTGGTGGGCGGTGTGCAAGCCGTGCCAGGAGCCGCTGGATACGCGCGCGGAGGGCGAGTGGTGGGCGGACATGGAAGAAGTCTTCCACACGGACTAAGATAGACGGCAGCAGTAGGCTTTCGGAGGAGGAGGTAAGGCAATGCAGCGGACATACACGGTAGTGTTGCTTCGGGAGGAGGCTGGGGGCTTTTCGGCCGCGGTTCCGGCCCTGCGCGGGTGCTACTCGTGCCCTTCAGCGTCGCCGCGGTCAGACCGGCGCGCTGCGGACGATGCGGCCCGCCGCCACCTCGACCTCGAACTTGGGGCATTGTGGTTGGCGAGTCAGTACGACGTACGGGCCGTCGGCCAGCTCGGAGACCTCGCCCGAGAGGACCGCCTCCCCGTCGGCGTTCCCCTGCGGGATCCTGATCGTGGCAAGGAAGCTGATGTCGGTGCCAACGACCGTGCACATCTCGGTGACGAATGCTGGCATTGGATACACCCCCTCTTGTGGGGTAGTGTACCAGGCGCCCCGCCCGGCGTCAAATCAGGCCCGGACGGCGACGCCCCGCCGCAGCCGGCCCGTAGGGAGGAGCCGCCCTACTCTGGAGGAAACTGGCGGTGCCATGCTGGCGGCGACGGATTTCGCTAGGCCGTTTGGGTGAACGGGCGGCGGCCGAGATGGCAGGCCTGGGGCCCGCGGGGCGGCCACTGTCAACTTGTGGTTGACAGCGGTGGGGCGCAGCGCTGAGCATTCGGTTTACTACTGTCCGCACCATCCGGTCGAGGTGAGGGAACATGGCCAACGCGCAGAAAACAGACGCCAAGGCGGTCGAGGATGGCTGCCTGAGTCTGGTCCTGATCATCGCTGCAGCGGTGTACGGGATATACTCCCTGTGCACATGGGACCGCCCGGACCGCCCGCGAAGCGAGCCGCCGCCGAGCGCTCAAGCGGCGCAAAGTGCCAGAGCAGCGCAGGCGCGCCCGTCCCTCCCCGCGCTGCCGCCGCCCACGCAGGAGGACTTCGAGTGGGCTGTCTGGATGGACATCCAGGGCAACAAGGACTTCGTCCGCTTCTGGCGCGGCTGCCGGTTCAGCTTGGGGCAGTGCAACTTCTGGCCAACAGCTGACCAGCGCCACCCGTATGCCGGACAGGCGACGGTGATCGTGTCGGATAACCATAAAGACTCCTACCTCGACTTATGGTTCTGTACGGACTGGGAGTGCACCGCCTACTACAGCTACGACGCGCTCCGCGGGGGAGCGTACCTCCCTGAGAACGGCTGGGTGCGCACCGGCTCGACGGACTCCTCTGACGTGTACCGCGGCGACCAGCCATGGCTGCCGCCGGAGGCGCACGTGCCCCGTCCGCCTCGCTAGTCGATTGGGCGGGCTACCTGCGAGCGGACCAATGGTTTGCTTGAGGAGCAGAATGAGCTACTCCGGCAGTAGAGGTTGGATGCGGCAGACGCCTGGCGCCGGAACCACCCCGACGATCTTGGCAGCAACCCTTACGAGCACTAACGACTAACCGGGGGGGGCCGGCGCGCGCCGAAACAGGCCGGGGAGCGGCAAGATTAGTATTAAGGAGGTCCGATAGCAGCGGGCCACCGGCGGGCGGCGGCTCTCGCCGCCCGTAGCCACAGGCTGGAGGGACGGTGACTAATGGGAGACCACGGGGACGAGGTCTGCAAGAAGCTTGCGGGGCAGTTCTTCGACAAGGTAAAGCTCGGCTTGGAGGTGGCCAAGAGGGATTTCGAGGGCGAGGGTTTGGTGTGCGACGAGCCCGAGGTGTCGTACGGCAGCGCGTCGCTCAGGATCCGCGCAGCCGGGGCCTGTGGCTTCCTGTTGTACACCGTCGAGCTCCAGCCCGAAACGTGGCGGGCCTGCCGCACGGCCGGGCGCGTCGACGACGAGGGCCGCCAGGCCGAGCGGGTGGAGTTGGGGCCGTTGGGGTGGGACGTGCTAAAGCCCGCGCTGCTGTCGGCGGTGGAGATCAGGTGCGACCTCAGGCGCGCGCTCGACGAGTACCTCGCTACCGTGTACGGG
>PMZA01000133.1:2222-11440 GCA_003170595.1 Armatimonadota bacterium | reverse complement strand
GCCGTGATGGCCAGGTACTGCGGCATTCACAATAGCAAGATATTTGCTTAAAGCCCATAATCCCCGCCCTACAGAAGGAGCAAGGGCTAAGGCCGCACGATGAACTTCTCGATCATCGTCGCCGGCAGATACGACTCCTTCGCCCGCCGCAGACCTGCATCGCCCACGTCCTGCTCGCGGTTCACGAATTCGTAGCCCTGCCACGCGTTCGCCAGGAACTCGCGGTTCATGACCGCGAAGGCGCCGTGAAGCTCCGGGCTCGCCTTCTCGATGTGGATGACGACCGTGTTCGCGTTCAGCGGCTCGCCGAGGCTGAAGGCCTGCACGCGATCGTTGACCACGATCACCCCGCCCGTCAGGCGGCCCTGCGGGCCCGCTGCCACCCCCAGCGCCTCATGGTTCTCCAGCACTTCCCGCACCGCCTGCCTCTCGGCTCGCAGGCTCGAGTGGAGGTCGCAATGCTTGTCGTCGCACCACAGGTCCTGCACGAAGAGGCAGCCCTCGACGAGGTCGGGCGTGAGCGGGCGATACTCGTACTTATACTTGCGCGCGAAGCTGTTGAAGTGGACAACCTTGTCGCGATAGCGATCCTCGGGCAGGTCGATGAGGTCGCGGACTCGGTAGACGTAGTCGAAGTTGTCCCGGTCGGACTGAACGTCGAAGTCGTCGCGCGCGATACACAGGCGCGCGAGGCCGTCCTCGTCGACGCGGGCCATCCGCGCCGCATGCCCCTCCCCTGCGAGGAAGTCGAAGACCTGCCGTACATGCTCGACACCCGCCCCTTCCCCCAGCGGCGGCAGCAGGAAGGAATCCTCGGGGTCGGCCCGCCACGATATCAGGCAGACGACGGCGGCCGTCCCGGCCGCTGCGCCCATCCGCGTCAGCTTCAGCCCATACACGTGCCGCCAGATGTAGAGGTTGGTGAAGGTCAGCTCGGACGTCTTCGGCTGAAGCTCGCGGAAGAGATCGTCCAGCAGCGGCTTATGCTCGAGGCCGAGGTCGACGAGTTCAGGGAAGTCAGGCACGGCCTCACGATTCACGATTCCTCAAATCCCTCCGCCGTAGGATCCATACTTGCGCGCGGCATCGAAGTAGGCGCGCACATTCTCGAGGGGTGTGCCCTCGCGGAACGAATCCGAACTGCCCAGGATGAAGCCTCCGCCAGGCTTGGCGATCGCCATCGCCTGCTCAACAGCCTCTTCGATGATTCGAACCGTGCCCAGTTTAACGGTATATAGAAGATCGATGTAACCCTTGAAACACAGCTCGCGGCCGAAGTCGCGCTTGGCCGCGGCGAGGTCGAAGTCGCCCACCGGCGGGGGCGTGCAGGTCCCGGCGATGTCGACGCCGGCCTCGACGAGCATGGGCAGAATCGTCTGCATCCGGCCGTCATCGTAGAAGTGATACAGCGCGCCGGCCGCGTGGACCATCTCGACCTGGCGGCTCAGCCACGGCAGGAAGACCTCGCGCCAGATCGTCGGCGACCATCCGGCCGAGAGGGATTCGTAGAACCACGAGCCGAAGATGATCCTGACCCCGCCCTCCAGCGCGGCGCGAGTCTCGTCCATCATCCGCCGCCCGGCGAAGTCGATTTGCGCATCGAAGAACGCGCGGTCGTCGTGGTAATCCATCATCAGCCGCTCCATCCCGCGCCAGTCGCCCGCGCGGAAGCCGAGCAGTCCGGTGACGTAGACCTCGGTCACGCCCAGGTCGCCGACCATCTCCTCGGCGCGATGATAGCCGCCCATGTCCGTCGCGACGGGGGTCATCAGGTACGGGAGGGCGGCGAAGTCCTCGCGCGTCTTGACGAGATGCTCGAGGTATTGCGGATCCGGCATCCATCCCCAGATGCCCTTGGGCGGGCAGATGCGCACCCTATCCGAGAGGCTACCGGCCGGGGTGTGGAAGGTGCGGGCGATGATCGTGCAGCCGTCTTCGTCGACCTCGCGGCTCTGCTCGACGCGCACTTCGGGGAGGTTGTACTCCTCGGGCCACGCGCGGACATAGTTCGTGCCGGGCAGGCTCTCGCAGTGGAAGGCGTCGCCGCCGAAATCCTCGCAGAGGCGGAGGTACGTGGCCAGCGAGGTGTCTCCATAATGCTCGTCCATCCACACGCCGATGCGCGGCGCAACGGGAACCCGGTCGGGCTCCTGATGGGCGACGGCCGCGAGGATGCGCTCCCGTCCTGTCATCGCGGCCTCATCCGGTGAGGCTGCCGACGACCTTGTGGATGGCGGTCGCGGCGTCCTCGACCTCCTGCTCCGTCCAGCCCTCGTGGATGCCGACCGTGAGAAGCTGGGTCATGGCGAACTCGGCCTTCGGGCAGAGGCCGGGGTAGTACTCGACCGTCGAGCCGGTCACGTCGTAGGGCCAGTGGGAGGTGCCGTAAGTGATCTTGTCCATCAAGGCCTCGAACAGGTAGAGCGGCTTGCCCAGCCAGTTCCCGCCGCAGGGAACGCCCTCGGCCGCGACGAGTTCTCCGAACCGCGCCGGCGTCACCCCCAGGGCCTCGGCCTCGATGCGCAGCGGGAACGACCAGTAGCTGTGCTCGCGATCGTCGAACCGCTTCGGCGGATGGACGCCCGGCAGGCCGGCGAGCTTGCCGACGAGCAGATCGCCCATCGTCTGCCGCTGCTTGACGATGTGCGGGAGGTTCTCGATCTGCGCGCAGAGGACCGCGCCCTGCAGTTCGGTCATCCGGTAGCACGGCCCGAGGAAGGCATAGCGGAGGCGGTACTTGCGGTCCTCGGTCCAGTCGCAGCCCTTGTCGACGAACAGCTCGGCGCGCTCGCCGTAAGCGTCGTTATTGGTGATGGTGACGCCGCCGTCGCCGCACTGGAGGTGCTTGGAATCCTGGAGGCTGAAGGCGCCCATGTCGCCAATCGTGCCGGCGTAGCGCCCCTTGTAGCGGGTGAGGTGGGCCTGGGCGCAGTCCTCGATGATCGCCAGCTTGTGCCGCCGCGCGATGTCCATGAAGGCGTCCATGTCGGCGGGCTGACCCCAGCAGTGGACGACGATGATCGCCGCGGTCTTGTCGGTGATCCTCTCCTCGACGCTCGCCGGGTCGAGGTTGAACGTCTCGGGCTCGATGTCGGCGAAGACCGGGATGCAGTTGTGCAGGAGAATCGGCGCGACGGTGCCCATGTCGCTGACAGAGGTGGTGATGATCTCCGAGCCCGGCTCGGGGTTGATCGAGCCGACGGCCACGTGGATCGCCGACGTGCCTGAGGTCGAGGCGATGGCGTACTTGGCGCCATGCAACTCGGCGAAGCGGCGCTGGAACTCGTAGACCTTCTTCGCGATTGCGAAGAAGAGGGTGTCCTGCTCGAGCGCCTCGATGAGTTGCGCCGCGTCCTTGAGCCCGAACTTCGGGCGCTTGGGATAGGGGCGCGTGCGGACGGGTGTACCACCGTCAACCGCGAGCTTCTCCGGCATGTTCATGTCCTCCCGACATTTCGGCTTCGGCTTTGCTTGTCATCCTGAGGAAGGCGCCGTGTGCCTGACGAAGGATCTCCTTTTTTCGCCTTTGCCCCGGCGACGCAGTCCGCGAACCTAACCTGCCAAAAGGAGATCCTTCGTCGGCAGCGCAGACAGCTGCCTCCTCAGGATGACAACGAAAGAAGAACGCGGAAAGGCAAAGCCCGCCAATGACAAGAGCCGGCGGGCATAAAGCCCCGCCCTACAGCAAGCCAGACCCGCTAGTAGACTCCTTCTTCCAGGCACACGTCGGACATCGCCCGCAGGTTGTCCCACTGCGCATCCGCGGGGACCTCGTCGGCCGTGGCCATCACGTACCCGCCGCTTTCCATCCCCTCGCGCAGGCATCGCCGCGCCTCGGCCTTCGCATCTTCGACCGTGCCGCGCGCGAGGACGAGGCAGTCGAAGTTGCCCATCAGGCAGACCTTGTCGCCGTACAGCTTCTTCGCCTCGGCGAGGCTGATGTCGCCCTGGTTCGGCTCGAAGGTCTCGATGAAGTCGATGCCGGTGTCGACCAGCGCCGGCAGGTAGCGCCGGATGCGGCCGAGGGTGTAGAAGCCGACGTACCGCTGAGGTTCGCTGCGCGACCCCGCCCCCGGCGTCGAGTGGATTGCGTCGATGACCTCTCGCGCCGATCGCAGCACCCACCGCTCCATGTGCTCAAGCTCGATCTCCGCGCCGGTCGCCCAGCAAATGTCAATCCACGAAACCTCGTTGGGCAGCTTCGCGACCGCCTCTCCCTGCTGCCGCAGGACGTGCATGATCGGCTCGGCGCAGGCTTCGAGAAGGTCGGGGCAGTCGTACTGATCGTAGATGAGCTGCTGCATGCCGCGCATGGAGCCGAGCATCTGGAAGAGGCTGCCCATGCCGACGCTGGGCGAGCCCTCCTCCCCCATCGTCTCGTAGGCCTCGAGGGCGGTGTCGGTGTAGGCCTTCCCGGCGGCGGCCCACTGCTCGAGCCAGTCGAGGTAGATGCGCCAGTCGTCGGGCGACTTGACCGGATACTCGACCATCTTGCCGGTCAGGGGATCGCCGGGGATCATGCCGTTGACCGATAGCGACGTCAGCGTGCCCCTGGGCGTGGTCAGCCACGAGCGCGTCTCGACGCGCTCGCCCTCGCGGGCGACGACCTCGCTGCGCTCCTCGTAGCCTGGCGGCATCTCTCCCCACCAGCCGACGCCGATGGGCCCGCGATGATGGACGGTATTGAGGCGGCGATGCACCTCGTAGACGGACTTCCAGTCGCTCGTGCCGAGAACCTTATTGGCATAGCGACAGTGGATCAGGGGCGAACAGGGCACCACATCGGGCTGCCTTCCCGACACGGCCGTAAGGAATCGCTGCTTGGGCGTCATGCCGACCTCCCTCCCGTCGATCGCGAGCGCAATGCGCAGTCCTTTCCTCCGCCCGCGGGCCCTACCTCCCGCCTCCGCCGCAGGAAGTCGCCGCGCGAGCAGGCCTATGGCCCTGGGCATTGCTTTCCGGTTGTCATCCTGAGGACGACGGTGTTTGTCGGCCGAAGGATCTCATTTTTCCGATGGCGGGTGACGACTCCTGCGTGGTCCAACAAGCCAAAAGGAGATCCTTCGTCGGCGACAAGGAGCGTCGCCTCCTCAGGATGACAAACGGGGGGCGGTCGCGGTGATGAGGGAAGCGCGTCCAGGCGCGTTCAGACGGGCCCCCGCAGGAAGTCGCCGCCCCTAAGCGAACCTTACGCCGTACCCATCGTGGTCGAGGGGATGAACCCATGCTGGCAGCGGCTCTGCTTGCCCTCACAGTCTGTTCGGCGAATGGATGGCGCGATGACTTCGACGGCCCGGCCCTCGACGCGCGATGGCAGTTCCGCCATCCTGTCGCCGGGCCGACGGTGTCGCTCACCGAACGGCCGGGCTGGCTGCGCGTCAACATCCCCGCGCGTAAGGGCGGCTTCAATCACTGGCTGCCCGGCGACGGCGGACTGCACGTCGATGCGCCGATGCTGATGGCCGATGCGCCGCAGGGCGACTTCGACTATGAGACTCACCTGGCGCTCAACCGCTGGGGCCGTGAGGCGAACTTCCACCTGGCGATGGTCGTCGGGTTCAGCCCGGCCTACGTGCTCGCGTGGGGGCAGTTCCGCGCCCCCTTCCTCGGCGCCCCTCGCGATGAGCCCGAGCTTTGGTGCGAGCCGACCGGCCAGGGAGGCTTCCTCAAAGTTGCCGCGCCCGCGCGTGACCTCTTCCTCCGCATCGAGCGCCGTGGCGAGGAGTACACGATGCTCTACCGCCGCCCCGCTGAGCAGGACTGGACGAAGGCCGGCCAGTTCCATGCCCTCGCCGCGCCCAAGTTCGTCGGGTTCATGGGCAAGACTTTCGGCGATGCCTCCGACGTGAGCATCGACATCGACTACGCATCCGTCGCCGACCTCGGCCCCGCAACGCCAACCCCTCGCGCCGTCGTGAAGGTTGCGCCCGGGCCGACCTGGGCCCTCGATGACCGCCGCTACGGCCACTTCATCGAGCACATGATGAAGTGCATCTACGGCGGCCTGTGGGCCGAGGAACTGAACAACCGCAAGTTCGGCGGCGAAACGACGAACGGCGTCGTCGAAGGATGGCGCGGCTTCGGGGCGGACAAGTCCGCCTTCTCCCACGACACCTCCGTCTATTACGTCCCCTGCCAGAGCCAGCGCATCACCCTCGACGGGAAGGACGCTGGCCTCGCGCAGGGCCCCACTCCCTTCCGCGGCGGCGTGGCGCATGTGGGGCGGCTTATCGTCATGTCCAAGCCCGCCGGGATCGATCTGCGCGCCGGATTTTTCGTGGGCGACAAGATGATCGCCGAGGTCCCGGTCGGCAAGACAACCGACAAGTGGAAGACTCTCAACTTCTCGCTCCCGGCCCAATCCGCCGACTTCACGGCCGACTTCCGCATCACCGCCGCCGGCAAGGGAACCCTCTGGATCGGCGCCGCATCGCTCATGCCTGCCGATAACATCGACGGCTGGCGCAAGGACGTCGTCGATGTCGTGAAGGCCGTGAAGCCGACGATCATCCGCTGGCCGGGCGGCAACTTTGCCTCGCAGTACCACTGGCGCGACGGAATCGGTGATCGCGACCGCCGCGCAGCGACCTGGAACCGCGCCTGGGGCGGGTGGGAGTGGAACGACGTCGGCACCGACGAGGCCATGCGCCTCTGCCAGATCCTCGGGGCCGCACCCTACGTCTGCGCCAATGCCGGCGAGGGCGATGCGGTCGAGGCCGCCGAATGGGTTGAGTACTGCAACGGCTCGGCGAAGACCCCGATGGGCGCCCTCCGCGCGAAGGTCCATCCGGCGCCGTACAACGTGAAGCTCTGGGGCCTCGGCAACGAGATGTACGGCGACTGGCAGGCGGGCCACCTCGATCCCTCCAAGTACGGCCTCAAGGCCGCGCAGATGGCCGAGGCGATGCGCAAGGTCGACCCCAGCATCGAGACCGTCCTCGTCGGCGTCGAGGCCGGCGGATGGAACAACTGGAACACCCGCGCCCTGGCCGGCGCACGCGATCGGACGACCTACCTCTCGGTCCATTACTACCTCGGCCTCGACATCAACGCCGATCCGCTCATCGAGTACCTTCGCACCGTCGCCGACCCGGCGAACGTCGAGGCGATGCTGCAGAAGACGTGGGCGGAGGCTAACCCCAGCCGGTCCGCGAAGCCCATCCCCCTCTGCTTCGACGAGTGGAACGTGTGGCGCCCGGAACTCGACGACCAGCCCGGCTGGCGCGGCTTCTATACGCTGCGCGAGGGGCTTTTCGCGGCGGAGATCTTCAACGCCCTCAACCGCCTCGGGCCGAAGGTCCCGCTTGCGTGCGTGACGCAGACGGTCAACGTCCTCGGCCTCCTCCGCGTCAACGAGACGACCGTGGCGCCGACGCCCAGCTACTGGATGCTGAAGCTTTTCCGCGACCGGGCGGGAAGCGTCGGGGTGCCGCTCACGTATGAGGGGCCGACCGCCGACAGCTTCGCCGGGCGGTTGAACCTCGTCGATTCCTCGGCGACCTATGACGCGAAGGCCGGCCTCCTCCACATCTTCCTGGTCAACCGCGGCGAGGCCGGGCCGATAGAGACGGAGATCCAGGTTCCCGCCGACTGTGAGGCGGCCGGCGCGGAGATGGTCACCGCCGACAGCTTCCTGGCCGCCAACGACTACCAGCATCCCGATGCGGTCACGGCCCAATCAGCCGGCAAGCTCGTGACGGCGAACGGTCCGCGTTCGGTGATCGTGACGGTCCCTGCGCACAGCGTTATCGCCGTTACGCTGAGGACTGCCGCCAAACCACGATAGACGACCGGTAGTGTTACGGCCTCGGGGGTTATGCAGCAGTCCTCCCGTGCTAAACTATCGCGCTGAGGCCCGTTTTCCTCATCTGGGAGGCAAGCATGGTTACCATCGCGCCATCGGTTCTGTCGGCTGACTACCTGCGCCTCGGCGAGCACGCCCGCGAGGCTGAGGCCGCCGGGGCGGGTTCGCTGCAGGTCGATATCATGGACGGCCGCTTCGTCCCGAACCTGACCTTCGGGCCGGGCATCGTCGCGGCCCTGCGCAGCGCGGTCAAGATCCGCCTCGACGTCCACCTGATGATCGTCGAGCCGGAGAAGTTCCTGAAGGACTTCGCCGACGCCCTTCGAGACGCCTCAGGACAGGCCGGCGCCACCTGCATCATCGTCCACCAGGAGGCCACGGACCACATCCACATGGCCCTACAGACCCTCCGCGGGCTTGGCGTCGAAGCGGGCGTCTGCCTGAATCCCGGCACGCCTCTCTCCGCGATCGAGGAAGTCTTGGACCTCGCCGACATGATCCAGATCATGACGGTCAACCCCGGCTGGGGCGGCCAGCCGTTCATCCGCAGCCAGCTCGATAAGATCCGCCGCCTGCGATGGATGCTCGACGAGCGCGGCCTCAACACGGCGATCGCGGTGGACGGCGGCATCGATACGACGACGGCGCCGCTGGTGGTCGACGCGGGCGCGACGGTCCTCGTGGCCGGGTCGAGCGTGTTCAACAACAAGGCCTCGGTGGCGGACAACATCACCGCCCTCAAGGCCAGCTTCGCCCAGAAAGCCTAGTCAGCGATTGTTTTGCTTGCTGTAGGGCGGGGATTTACTCCCCGCCGCGTCCTTCGGCCACGCGCGCTTTCATGGTTGTCATCCTGAGGAGGCGACCCTTTGCGTCGCCGACGAAGGATCTCCTTTTGGCTTGTTGGTGCGCACAGCAGTCGTCAGCCATTATCGACAAAAGGAGATCCTTCGCTCGATAGAAAGCGTCTCGCTCAGGATGACATCGAAAAGCGAAAAGGCGCGGCGGGGGATAAACCCCCATAGGCACTAACTTAAAGCCNNCTCAGGATGACATCGAAAAGCAGGAAAGCAAGGAGACCACACAATGTTGCACCCCCTCATCGCCTTGACTCTCGCCTTCTGCACCGCCGCGCCGGCAGGTCCCGGCCGCGTTGCCGTCATCTACAGCTCGTGTGTGGACAACGACTATCGCGGCAAGAGCGACTATGACGCGCAGTTCCCACAGCTCGGCTGGCCGGTCGACATGTACCGGAATACCGAGCTGGACAAGATGGTCGCACGCCTCGACGACTACGGGCTCATCTACACGACCTCGCTGTGGAATTATGGCGACGCGCAGGACTTCTCGCGCTGGGCGCCGGCGCTGAAGAAGTGGCTCGCGGCCGGCGGGTGCATGGTCCTCACCGACATGGCCT
>PMZA01000133.1:0-2211 GCA_003170595.1 Armatimonadota bacterium | reverse complement strand
CGACCTTCTCGCCCACCTTCTCCAGCCAGGTCATCACTGCGCCCAACCGCATCGGTGGGGCGCCCTTCTGGGCGCATTTCACGAAGTGGGGCTCGGCCTACCAGGTGGGCGCGGAGTGCGGCGAGGGCAAGCCCGTCCTGCTGATGGCCGCCGTCGGGCAGGGCCTCCTCGTCGTCACGACGACCTGGCACCACGAGCCCACGCTCATCGCCAATATCTGGTCGGCGGCCGAGGGTGCGCGCCGCGGCCTGGTCGTCTTCCTCGAACAGATGAAGACCCCACTTCTACCCGGCGAGGGAAAGATCCCTGTGTCGCTGCTGAGCTATCGCGACGCCGCGCAGAAAATCACGCTCAAGATCGGCATCACACCGACGCAGCAGAGCTTCGCCGAGGCCGAGACCGCCCCCCGGCAGGATGAGGAAGTCGCCGTCACGCTCGGCGCCCACGAGAAGCGCACCGTCCAGATCCCCTACAAGCTCCTCTACCGCGGGCCCATGAGCGTCACGGTCGCCGCGAAGACTGACGCCGGCACCGAGGCTGACGCCGAGGGTACGGTCGTCGTCCCGCCGGCGCTGGAGGTCAGCGTCTGGGGCAAGCATCTCCTCCGCAAGGCCTGGCCGGCCTTCACGGTCAAGACGAACATGCCGGCGGGCAAGGCCGCCCTCAAGGTTATCGCCTCCGTGGATGGGTTGGCCCGGTCTCAGGGTCCCGCGAAGCGTGGCCCGGCGCAGGAGGTTGTCCTCCCGCGCGGTAATGGCATCGCGACTCCCGGTGCCCACCGGCTGTCCTTCGCCCTGACCGCGGGCACGCAGCAGATCGCGAAGATCACGACCGACATCTCGGTCGACGAGCGCTCCGAGCCCGGATCCCGCGTCGAGGTGCGAGGGCGGCAGGTCCTCGTCAACGGCAAGCCCTTCTTCCCCATCGGCACCTATCACGCGGGTCCCGGCGACTTCAAGAGCTTCCGCGAGCACGGCTTCAACTGCGTCACTGGCCCCATCTACGGCGGCGATCAGGCGACCCTCGCCCCCGATCAGCGCGCCTTCTACGACGCCGCCGCGCGAGAGGGCCTGATGACCTTCTCCGAACTCAGCGAGTACCTCCGCGGCGGTCGCACGAACTACGAGGGCGCGGCCAACATCGCCTCGGAGCTTGTCCCCTACCCGGCGATGCTCTGCAACTACCTCGTCGACGAGCCCTATCCGGCGATCGGTCCGGAGGCCGTCGAGCACGGCTACCAGGCCGTCGCGAAGGCCGACCCCTACCACCCGCAGCTAGTTTGCCTCAACGACCCCTCCTCCTTCGGTTACTACACGAAGGCCGCCGATATCTACTCCTGCGACCCGTATCCGATCCCGCCGCAGGGCGGGGTGAAGAGCCTCAAGGGCGTGGCGGACTTTCTCGACATGATGCGGGCCAAGTGGCCGACCGGGCCGATCTGGGTGGCCATTCAGTCGCACCGCAACCCGCCGCCCCTCACCGATGACGCGAAGTGGGCCTGGCCGACGCCGGAGCAGGTGCGGTGCATGAGCTTCCTCGCGCTCAACCACGGCGGGACGGGGCTTTTGTTCTACGCGTGGGGCGACGCCTACACGGATGAGGCCGGCAAGACACGCGGCTCGGGCTTCGCGTACAACAAGGCGCTGTACGACTCTTACCTCGACCTCAACCCGGTGCTCGCGGACCTTGGGCCGAAGTACGTGACCGGGCTGGAGAAGGCCGTGGGCCTCGTCACCGGTCAGGCCGTGGATGCGGCGATCGTGCACAACGGTGGGGAGCGGCTGCTGATCGTGGTGAACCCGCTATCGGAGGCGCGGACGGCGACGGTGAACCTCGCGGCAGCGAAGGCGACGGGGCTGAAGCCGTACACGAAGTTTTCGCCCGAGCCCAACGGCGCGACGATCGAACTTCCGCCCTTCGCCGTCGGGGTATATGCCTTGCAGTAGCTCTACGCTTGCTGTAGGGCGGGGCTTTATGCCCCGCCGCGTTCGCTCTTGGCCGTCATCCTGACCCTGAGCTTGCGAAGGGGAAGGATCTGCGGTGGCAGCGTTGGACTTTGGTTTCGCGGAACTCGGACGACAAGCAAACGCCACCCCCGCAGGTCCTTCGGTCGGCCTAGAACGCCTCTCTCAGGATGACGGCCAAGGGCGGAAATACGGAGGCCCAAAGCCGATAGCCGGTGTTCCGCGTCTAGCCCGGTCTATTCATGAA
>PMZA01000398.1 GCA_003170595.1 Armatimonadota bacterium | reverse complement strand
CCGAGACCTTCGTAGCCGGCTACGTCCTCGCCTGGGCGTACCTGGCGAGCGGCTCGGTGGCGGTGCCCGTGGGATTGCACGCGCTCGGGAACCTGGCGACGATCCTGTCGAACATTGCACTCTCCCGATGGGGATAGGTGCTCTTGCCGATCATCGACCATCCGCGGACGGGCCTGAAACCCCGGACGGATGGTCTGCTCTGGGAGAGAGCCTGCCGCGGCGGAGGCCGACATGGCAAGCAAGCAGCAGAGCAGTCGTTCGAGGCAGCGGCGTAGGCGGTACACGGCAGCGGAGCGGGAGGCGGTCCTGGGCGAGGTCGCGGAGCTCGGGGTGGTGGGGGCCGCGGAGAAGCACGGGGTCCCCCAGAGCTGCGTGAGTCGGTGGGGGACGAAGGCGAGGCAGGCCAAGGGCGGGCGGCGGCGAGGAGCCCGCCAGGGCGTGTTGCGCGAGGCAGGTGATGGAGCCAAGCCTGCGCTGGCGACGCAGCCGGCGGTCGCGGTGAAGGCGCCAAGCGGCCCGGTGGCGGTGCCGAGGCGAGCGGCTCGGGCGTACACGCCGAGCCAGCGAGCGTTGGTGCTGGAGGACGCGAAGAAGGACGGGGTGACGGCGGCAGCGAAGCAGCACGGGGTATCGCGCTTCACCATCTACGAATGGCAGCGGAAGCTGGCCAAGGCGGCGGTCGGGCAAGGCCCGAGTCCGACGAGCGGCCCGGCGCCGGCGGAGATCGAGTCGCAACGGGACCAGGAGATCCTGAACGAGTGGAAGCGGCATCCGGGGCTGGGGCCGAGCCAGATCCGCAACCAACTGCGCCGGCAGGGGGTGAAGGTGAGTGTGCACACCACGCGCCAGGTGATGGAGGAGGCGGGGTACCGGCCTCCGAAAGTGAAGCGGGAGCCGCACGACCAGCGCTACGAGGCGGTGCGCCCGAATCAGCTGTGGCACCTGGACTTCGTGCACCGGCACATCAATCGCGCGAACACCTTCACGCTGATCCTGATCGACGACCACTCGCGCTTCGTGGTGGGGCACGGGGTCGACGAGGCGGAGCGGTCGGAGACGGTGCTGCGGACCTTCGAGGAGGCGATAGCGCGGCATGGGCGACCCGAGCAGGTGATGCACGACAAGGGCGGAGCGTTCTGGTCGTGGCGCGGCATCTCGCGCTTCACGGCACTGCTGGTCGAGCTCGGCATCGACCAGATCCCAGCGGAGCACAAGGAGTGGAACGGCAAAGTGGAGGTCTTCAACGCGAACCTGCACAAGGAGTTTTTCGACACGCAGCGCTACTACGACGTAGCGGAGATGCGGCGGCGGCTAGCGACGCATCTGGAGTGGTACAACCACGCACGCACGCACCACGCGCTGGGCGGGCTGCTGGTGCCGGCAGACCGGTACTACGGGCGAGTCGAACAGGTGTTGGCTCGGATCGAGGCCGGCGCGGGTCGCGATCCGAGTGACGGCGCGGAACTGCGTGACCGGTGCCTGGAGCTGTTCAAGGTCACGAGCCGCGCCGGGGCGCCGGAGGTGTGGCTGCTCGGGCAGAAGCTGCTCGGGACGGCAGCGGGAACGCAGGGCGTGCCGGGGGCGCGCCCGAACAGCGCCGGCTGACCGGTGAGGTGGTGGGCGGGCGCGCAGCCCGCTCAACAGGTGCGGACGCGCGCGGAGTGCGAGCTGGAAAGCCAGGTGCTCAGCGTGGCGTCCGCACCTGTTTTCACGGGCCCAGGGTCGTGGGGACAGGCTTGTGAGCGAGGCGCGTGGCGCCCGGTATCGGGCCGTGACGGACACGGTGGGGCGCCACGCCCTCGCGAGCAAGCAGCGCGACGCTCGAGACGGCGCGGGCGAAGCACGGCGCTGATGCGGAGCGCCCGCGGCACAACGGAGCCGAAACCGCGAGCGCCGTGGCCGAGCAGGTCGACCACGGCGCCGGAAGAAAACTGGAGGTCCTCACCTCCATCAGGCAAGGAGGCTTTGCGAAGAACACCCCAACCCAACGGGGAAAGGACCAATGACCGGTCTAGCCGAAGCCATCGCGAATGTCTCCCCCCACACGAGCGCAGCCGTGTTGCTGCTGGCGCGGTCACTGGCCGAGCCCCTGGGGTTGCCATCGCCCAGCGTGGAGGAGATCCTGGTAGCCACCGGCGCCAAGCGGAGCCGGGCGTACGAGCTACGGGGGGACCTGTCCGCCCTGCTGCCGTCGCTGCAGCGGCCGCCAGGGCGCCCGGCGGCGCCACCCGCGGCCGAGCCGGACGGCAGTGAGGCACAGCCCGTGACCCGCGCCGTGCTCGGCTTCGTGATGGAGCAGCCGGGAAGCGTGCATGGCGGCAGGACACGGGGCCGCTACAGCGATGGCTTTCGGCACTTCATCGTCGGACTGCGCGATGACCATGCCGCGATGGCTCTCGAGCACTTCGCCTCCGCCGCGCACCTGCCGCTCGGCACGGTCAAGGACTGGCTCAGCACGCCATTGCTGCCGACGGAAACAACGCCGTTGGAGCCGATCGTGCCACCACCGGAAGCACCGACGGGCAGTGGCATCGCGGTGCACATCCAGACCGTGGTTGCGTCGTGGCAGACCTGGAGCGGGGCATTCATCGACTTCTGCAATCACGTCCAGGAGGACTGCCGGGTACCGATCGGTCGTACGGCCATCGGGACCATTCTCGAGGCTCACGGCGTACGCCTGCCGCGGCGGAGGCCGGGCCGCAGTCCCGACGAGAAAGCGCAGGAGGGAACGTTCCGGACCTACTTCCCGGGTGCGCAATGGGAAGGCGACGGCATGACCTTCGCGATGGTCCTCGACCAGGTGCGCTTCACCTTCAACGTGGAGCCCATGGTCGATAGTTACAGCGCTGCCTCTGTCGGCCTCGCGTCGCTACGCGATGCCGAGGACAGTCAGGCGGTCACGGAAGCCTTCGCCGATGGCGTGGCCACGACGGGCCAGGCGCCACTGGCCGTCGTGCTCGACAACCGGGGCTCCAACCACACTCCCGAGGTCGAAACAGCACTGGGCGAGACGCTGATCATCCGCGCCACACCGGCACGGGGCCAGAACAAGCCGCACGTCGAGGGTGGCTTCGGCCTCTTCGCCCAGACCGTGCCGGCCGTGGTCATCAACACGCAGTGCGAACCTCGGGAGGTGGCGCGACAGATTGCCTCCGTCATCGCCACCGTCTTCTTCCGCACCATGAACCATCGGCCGCGTCGCGATCGTGGAGGCCGGTCCCGCGTTGACCTGTACGGCGAGAAACCCACCCCCGAAGAGATCCAGGCTGCGCTTGTCGAACTCAAGGAGCGGCAACGCCGACAACTGCTGGCCCAGCAAACCGCGCACGCCCGCCTACGCCCGGAGGTGCTCGCGCTGCTCGAAGACACCTTCCGGCGTCTCGGTCTCGATGATCCGACCGGCAACCAGCGCAAGGCCATCGCCTACTACCCGCTCGACGACATCATCGCCGGCGTGGCGGTCTTCGAAGGCATGCAGAACGTCGGCTCGCTGCCGCAGCATCCCAACTTCGAACCCGGCCGCTACCTGCTGGGCATCGTGCGCAACATCGCGCAGCAGCGCGAAGGAGTGGCCATCGCCGAGATCCTGCTCCGACTCCGCCTCACGCATCAGGACATCTGGCTCGCCGGCATTCGCGGCGCACGTGACCTCCTACTCAGCGCCACCTCCGACCCCGCCACGCTCGTCTCCGGCTTCCTCGACCGCGCCCTGCACGCCGCTCGTGGCGTCGACCGGATCTTCTGGCTCACTTCCGCCGTAGACACCATCCTAGGTGCCAATGGTGAACGCAACTCTCTGCTGCAGCTCGCTGCCCACCGCATCCACGCTACCCACGACGCGCTCCACGCCGATCGACTCGCCGCCTTCCGCTTCATCGCCGAGCGTGTCGTGTCGCTGAGCTGAGCCGAACCGCCTGCGGCGCGGTCACGGCGGCTCCAAGAACATCGCTCGCCACGGATTCCCGGGCGCGTGGCCTCCGGCCAATCCCTTGCCTCACGGGGCCTCGCCCGCCGCTGGGTGTCAGCCGTCAGACAACCGCGGCGGCCTCACACCTCACCCCGACATCTGCCAGTCCGGAGTTTCCGACCGGTAGGTGGTTGACAAGCGCAGGTAGTGGTCCTGAATGGCCTTGGGTTGCATGGCTCGGGCGACGTCTAGCATGAACTCACCTCGGCTACTCGCGCACCATGAATTTCCCCGTCGCCAGCGCCTTCACCGCGTCGTCTTGAACCAGGCTCGCCTCGAGCAGATACAGCGGGTGCATGTCACGCTGCACCTTCGCGGTAACCCGTGCCGTGTGTCCCGTCGCGACGGGAGCANNCGAACATGCAGTTTGCCATGGCACTGTCGAAGATCAGCGAGATGACGCCGCCGTGTAGCCACCCCGGGTAGCCCTCGAACGCGTCGCCGCACCCGAATTCCGCGGCAACGCAGCCATCCGGCTGCTCCGCGAAATGCAGCTTGAACCCACTCGGATGCGACGGCGCGCACGCTACACAGTTCGGGTGCACCTGCTCGCGAACCCGATCCAGACTCGTTCGAGGGATCACGTCTTCGTGCCCTTCCGGTTCGCTCCGAGTCGCGTCACGCGGCGCC
>PMZA01000109.1 GCA_003170595.1 Armatimonadota bacterium | reverse complement strand
CCCGCCGATCGCCCCACCCATCCCGATGCCCACGCCCCCGGCCCAGTCGAGCCCTGCCTCGCGGGCGAAGCAGCGATAGATGGCGAGGGCGGTATCGTTGTGGAAGGTCTCGGGGAAGCCGCAGTTCACGATCGCCGCCAGGCGCGGCCTCCGCTCGGGCAGTACCTCGCGCCGGTGCCGGGCGATGAGTTCCATCGCGCGGGTGACAGCCGTCGGCGCTGCATCCACATACAGCGGCGTCGCCAGCAGCACCACGTCCGCCGCGTCCACCATCGCCGCCAGCGCCTGCCCGCCGTCGCCGCGAAGCTCGGTCCTGGCGTGCATGGTCTTCGTGGAGAACCCGAGCGCTTCGAGCCGACCCAGCACGTACGTCCCCAGCGCCGCCGACGTGCTGCCCTTGAGCTTCGGGCTGCCGATGATGAGCAGCGCGCGCTTGTGCTCGCTCACAGTTCCACCCCCACGGCGGCGAGCATCATGCCCACTTCGCGCCGCACCTCATCGCCCGCCCACGTCGTCCCGAGGATGCCGACCGCGTGCGCGGGGCTGCGGAAGTTGGTAGCGTTGCGCTCGACGACTTTGCGGAAGGTCGCGTCCCGTTCCTCGTCCGTGCTCGCGGTCATCCCGATCACTACCAGCCCCGGAATGCTCTCGTAGCGCTTCGAGTGATGGATCTCGCCGCCCACCTTTTCGAAGAACGGCAAAATATTAGGGATGAGCCTATCCACAGCCTTCTTCAATTCCGACGAGTAGCCCCCGAAAGTCACCGGTGTGAGGAAGATCAGGAGGTCGCACACCGCCGCCTTCCGCGCAAGGTCCCTCCCAGCGTCGTTGACGCGGCAGATTCCCGGTGTCGCGATCCAGCAGGAGTAGCATCCGGAACAATCCGCGATCTGGAGGTCCCGCAGCAGCGCCACCTCCACCTCCCAGCCGCGATATCCCAGCTCAGCCGTGAGGATTTCCCGGGGCATTGCCAGCGTTTCGTCGCCGGACAACGATCCATCCAGCACCAAAGCCTTCAAGTCCCTGCCTCCTCGGCTCCTAGACTTCGACGCCTGTCTAAAGCTCTCCCCGCTTCTCCATCTGTTTGTACACGATGAGCGACTGCAGCGAGGGCAACAGACCCCCCGCGATGATCAGCACGAAGCACGCCGCCACCGGCAGCCCCAGCCATACCCCCACCGCGCCTATCAGCCCCACCACGAAGAGGGTCCTCGCCGCGAAGTGGTGGCATGACTCCCACACCTTGTCATTCGCCAGTGTCCAGGGGGTCCGGTACCCCATCCAGAAGTTGCGTTTGATGTTCCCCAGCGGCAGGCCGATCACGGCGAAGAACGCACACAGGCCGCTGACCATGATCTTCCCGAGGTCGACGGTCGGGTGCATCCCCGCCTGGATGATCACGATATGGCAGAAGGTCATCAGCCCGGTCGTCGCCAGCCACACGTTGTCCCACGCCTGCCGGAAGTTCGCGACCCGGAAGTTCTGCGGCGACAGCCCGGGCAGGATCAGCCACAGCCCCAGGAGGAACACCATGATCCCGGGCATGAGGAACAGCCCGGTGGCCTTGGGACCGTACCCATCAATCTCGCCGCGGATGTTCCAGTGGATCGGCATCTTGTCGGGGAGCTGTGGATAGAGGACGATCGAGTACGCCGTGGCGCCGAGAGTTAGCACCAGCGCCACCAGAAGAGGGACCTTCCCCGACATGGTTGTGACCTCCGTGGCCGCTCCCGGCCGTGAGAAGCTCGCCGACAGTGACCCGCAGGCTCAGCAGGGCCGCCCGGTCGAGCGCATAGAGGAGTTGCTGCCCATCCCGCCGCGCCATCACGAGCCCGGCACGCTTGAGGACGTTGAAGTGGTGGGACATCGACGGTGCGGAGATGCTGAAGTGCGCCGCCAGAGCCCCGGCCGGCTGCTCACCGTGGCGCAGGAGGCGGATTATCTCCCGCCGCGTGGGGTCAGCGAGGGCTTTGAAGGCCAAATCGCACCTGATCCCTGTCGGCATCCTTAGCCATGCGTCTAATTATACTCCAACTTTGCCGTCTTGTGCTCTCTGTAGGGCTGAGGGTTCGCTTCGCGAACCCAGATTTACTCCCCGCCGCGCCTTTCCGCCTTCATTCACCGACGATCACGACCGCCGGCCTCGACACTCGCTCCTCCCCCTTCGCATCCGTCCCCATCACGTACAACCCGTACACCCCCGGCTTCAGCCCCGTCAGCGCAAACCTCACCGGCCCCTCGGTGATCTCCGCCAGCTTCTTCGCCCCATCATACAGCGCCATCTTCTGCCATCCGGGGAAGCCCGAGTCGTCCGCGGTGATCGTGAGGTCCGCCCCCGCCTTCAGCACCCACGCCGCCCCCGACGGAGGGTTCGTGAGCTTCAGCGGCGGCGCGAAGGTCGCGTAGGCCCGGTACAGATAGGCGATGTCCTCATCCGGCAGCCAACTCGTCGCCCCAACGTCGGCGCCCGCCAGCCCGCCGTACGGGGCGATCTTCGTCAGCCCGCTCCGCCATGTAGAATTGTCCGCCACCCATCCCGACGCCAGCTCCAGCGGCTTCAGCGCCACCGGCCCTTTCCTGGGATCGCCGTCCGCCGGATAGCGCAGTCGGATGCAGTGATCCAGGAAGGGCAGCGCCAGCGTCGCCTGGCCGCTCTCCGCATGCCCCTGCCCCTCGACCATCGCCCACGCCCATTGCGCGCCCAGCGGCCGGTTGGTCGCCATGGTATCGCCGAGCAGTGGGTTGAGGCGGTTCTCCTGCTCGCCGGAGAACATGCACACCGGCACCTGGAGCGCCCCCGGCGGGATGACCATGCGCATCGCCGTCGACAGCGGCGTACTGGCGATCACCCGCTCCGGCAGCGTATTGAGCAGCCTGTTCGCGAAGCCCCCGCCGGCCGAGAATCCGTACACGACGAACGGCACGTTCGCCAGTTCCGGATGCCCGCTATCGACGACCCACTTGTCGAGCGCATGCTGGAAAACGGTGACGGAGCCGAGGTGCGAATCGAACCCCCTGGCGCCGACGAAGCCCAGCCCATGCAGCGCGGCGAAGGCCTTTATCCACGGGAGGGTGTACCGGTCTCGCGTGTCACCGCCGGCCGCGTTGGTGTCGACGAAAAGCCCGCGCAGGCTCGGCAGATCAGTCGGTATGGCCAGGCGCACAGCCTTTTCGTGGCCCTCATCCATCTCCGAGAAGTCGTACGTCGCGAAGCCTGCGGCAGGCGCAGCGGCAAGCCTCGCCGCCGACGCGACGATCACGCCCGCAACCGCCCACCCAGCCCATCTCCAGTACGACGCCTTCCTCATGTCGACCACCTTCCCGCCATCCTCCGCGGCTCCACCGCTCCGTCGCCTCCCACCCTTCCTCGCGAGGAAGCCGCGCCTTCTGCGGCGTGGGGTCAGGGGCCAGGGCCCCTGCGGGGAGTGGGGCAGCGCCCCACGGTTTCGCCTTGGTCTTTGCCTTTGCTCTTACCCCGCCGCATACCTCTTCCGTCGTATGATCTCATCCTGAAAGTCCGGCCCGAGGTTCACGAACCGCGCCGAGAACCCGCCCACCCGCACCATCAGATCCCGATGCCTTTCCGGATGTTCGCGCGCATCCACCAGCCTCTCGAAGTCGCTCGTATTGCCCTGGAAGATGTGCCCGCCCCGCGCGATGAACGTCTCGACGACCGCGTCCACGACCTCAGGCTGCCACGACGCGTCGAGGTCGAACATCATGCTCGCCCCGCCGCCCACGTCCTTCAGGTTCAGCGACGTCGCCGACTTCAGCGCCGCCGTCAGCCCCTTCGTCGTACTCCCGCCTTGCGGCGCCAGACCATGCGCCAGCGGCTCACCCGCCAGTCGACCATCCGGCAGCGCCCCCGTCTGCTTCCCCATCTCCGCCACCCATACGAACCCCAGGATGATCGGCCTCACCCGCCCCCCGTGCGGCGTCACATGCGCATTCCCCGCCGCGGTATACACGCCCAGCACGCGGTCGGCCATCGCATCCGCCTCAGTGTCATCCTGCCCGAACTTCGGCAGGTTGAGCAGCCTCTGCCGTAAGGCTTCCCGCCCCTCGAAGTTCGTCCGCAGCGCCTCCAGCATCTCCTCCGCGCTGCACCATTTCTCGTCATACACCGCGGTCTTCAGCGCCGTCAGGCTATCCGCCACATTCGGGATGGCCATTCCGCTGCCGCTGAAGTCGGTGTACCTCGCCCCACCATCGTTCATCGACCGCCCGCGCTCCAGGCAATCGTGGGTCATCGTCGACACCAGGAACGCCGGCCGATATTTCGCGTACATATTTAGATAGATGTCTAACCGATCGAAGACGAGGTTGAGTTCCCGCGTCGTCTCAGCCTCGAACGCCGCCCACAACTCATCGAAAGTCCCATACGCGGTCAGGTCCTCGGTCAGCGGCGCGATCCTCTGCCCCATGATCGGAGGCACGCCACCGAACAGCACCGCCTCGAACGTCCACGCGAAGTTGTGGATGTAGCTGAACTGCAAGTCGCAGTTCCGCGCCTGGCTCGACACCTCCATGCACCCGCCCGCCATCCACTCGCACGCGTCCTCATACGTATGCCCGGCCGACATCAGGGCCTCGATCATCCGGTCGTCGCCGTAGATCTGCCCGCGGTTGCTTCCGCGCAGCAGATACTCGCTCGCCAGCCGCCGAAAGTCCTCCGGCGCATCGTCCCGCAGCCGCACGTACACCGACGGGTGCGTCTGATTGAGCGCCATGATCCCCTCGACGATCATGCGCGACAGCGGCGTCTCGGCCCCCGCCCCATTCTCCGTCCGCCCACCGACGCATATCGCCTCGACCCACCCATCCGCCGGCGCGATCCGCTCGTCGAGCTTGATGAGCAGCTCCGTGACGACCTCACGCGCCTCATCGAGGGTGATCTCCCCGCGCTCCAGATCCTTCTCCAGATACGGCCAGAGGAACCGGTCGACCAGACCCGGCCCGTTCCCGCCGTACGGGTTCTCGAACATGACCGCGAGGTACTGCGTCCAGAACGCCTGCACGGCCTCGCGGAAGGTCTCGGCCGGGCGCAGAGGCACCTTCTCGCACCTCGCCTTCAGCTCCGCCGACGCACCCTCTGCCACCCTTGCCGCGAACTCGATCGCCCCATCCAGCGCGATGACGGCCCCCTCATAGAACTCCCGCGCCTTCTCATCCTCCGCGTCACGGAGGGCCTCGACATACATTTCCTTCAGCCCACTGAGGCCATGCTCCAGCACCATCCTCCAGTCCCAGCCGATGTGCCCCGGACACGCCCCATCGCCGAAGACTCTGCCGTACAGCGCATGCTCGGGCAGCTTCTCGGCGACGATCCTCGCGCCCTCGGTCCCATGCGCGCACCAGTCAGCCCACCGCGGATCGCCGTTGCCGAGGAACGGGTCGCCCGACCCCGGGCACGCCTGGAACACTTGCCCGGCGATGGTCTCGTTCTCATCGAAGACGATGGGCTCCTGAACGAGGGCGTAGGCCATCGTTCGCGCCTGCCGTTCGTGGAGGGGCAGGTCGTGGTAGATCTCAAAGAACGCGTGGGTGATGTTGGCCTCTTTGGGGCTTTGGTGAGGGGCCCACCCGCGTTCCTTTGCTGCCTCATGAAACCGCTGCAATCGCTCGTTCACTAGCTTCCCCCGTAACAGATGCTAGGCGCCTTCGCCCGGGCTGGCTTCCGTATTTTTCTTCTTCGCCTGGCTTGGCTTGCGGAGGGGCCGAATCTGAGAGAACGCGCGGCCGCGTGTTCTCTCTAATCCGGCCCTGCTTTTCGCCTTCGCCTTACCTCGTGATGCTCGCCCCGCCGAAGCTCCAGTCCCTCGGCTGCTTCGTCCCGATGTACACCATCGCCGGCCAGTTGGCGCTCTGCATCTGGTTCAGCGTCGCCGAATCCACCTGCAGGTACGTCAGCAGCACCTGGTCGCACTGGCTGATCCCGATGACCTTCCCGTACTCCGTCCCCGAACTCGCCCACCAATCCACCGGCCCCGGGTCCATCGTCACGATGTTCATCGCGATCGTGTACACCCCCGGCTTGTCCGGCAGTATCCACACCTCCACCGCGGGGCTTTCGTGGTCAGACCACACCGTCGCCATGGTCGCCGAGCACGGCAGCGCCTCGCGGAACTGGTAGTCATACTGCCCGCGTAGGGCGAATACGTCGTTGAACACCGGCATGAGGTACCACAGGCCCGCATACCCCGTGTACTGCGACGGCGGCAACGTCGCCGTCGCGATCGGGTGCTGGTAGGTCAGCCATATCCCCTTGTCCCAGTCGCAGCTTGTGATGTACGGCGGCAGGGACACCGTCGTTGCAGTCGTCGTGCCGGTTGTGCCCCCGGTCCCACCCGCGCCCGCGGCCACGGCCAGCGTCGCCTTGTTGACCGCTTGCTCCAGCGCCGGATTGCGGTGCAGCATCGCCTTGATGGCCACCCGTGTCGGCGGAGTAAGCGCTGCCTTCAGTTGCGCCGCCGTCAGGTTCAGGATCGGCTTCGTCGGCGTCGAGGGCGTCAGTATCTTCGGCGCCGCCTGGGCCATCACCGCCGCCAGCACCAAGGCGCACACCATCGCCAAGTGTCTCGTCGGTCCCATGGTCTTGCCTCCCGGCAGCAGTCCCTTCCGCCCGTGTACTCTAACACTCCCTCTCGTCCTCGCCCACACAAAAAGAGAAGCCGGGCAGCCTTGTGACCTGCCCCCCTTAGCGGTACCACCCGCTAGGTCAGAGTCAGCACGGTTTCCGCCCTGGGCGATGTCCCCGCGAAGCGACGCCTAGCGTCGCAGAAGAATCTGCGGTGGCGGCGTTATCACCCTTCGCCCTCGGACTCTCTGCTGTTGCAGTCGCCTTTGCCTTTCCGCTCTTGGTTGTCATCCTTGCGATGCGCAGCATCGCCGCGAGGTGCACTTCCGACCGAAGGATCCCCGGCACCCGCCTGCCACCCTTTCGCCTTATGCCTTACGCCTTCCACTCATGCCCGCAATCCCCGCACCTTCCCCTTCTCTCGTTTTTCCCGAGGAACGGCAGCACGAGCAGCACCGGCCACAGCACCGGCGCGAGCGCGCATCCCAGGCAACACGCCGCCTCGTTCTGCGTCTTGATCTGCTTGACGTAGGTCCGGCTGACGTTCGTCGACCCGCACACGGGACACGCGCCGATGCCTGCCCCTTCCCGCCCGGTGCCTTGGACAACGGTGCCGCTCTTGAAGCTGACCTTGACGGTCCCGGCGCAGGCATCGCAGCGCCCTTGATGGCGGCCAGCCTCCTCGCGGCTGATCTCCTTTCCGCACTGCTTGCACCGCACGGGATCGACCCTGGTGACCCTTATCTCATCGTCGCCCATGTTCTCGCCCTCACAATTCGCACCTCAGCCGTCGCAGGAACTCCCTCGCGTACTCCCGCCCCTCCTCCGCCAGCCGCCGCCCCGCCGGCGTGCGAAACTCCACCGCCTCCAGATACCGGTGCTCGAAGATGTCCGCCGTTTCCTCGTACGACTGCCCACGCGCCCCGCCGACGGTGAACGCCTTGGCTATCCCGAAGGCCCCCAGCAGTTCGACGAAGTTAGCGTCATGGACGATCTCCTCCTCGACGGTCTGGGGGTCCTTCAGATGTCGGTCCAGCGCATCGAAGCCTTCCCGTATCTCCTCCTTGCTCCACCCCAGGCCACCGAGGAACGCCTCCGTCTCGCCGCGAAGCGCCTCATCGCTCTTCATCCTCCCCGCGAGGCCATGGAAGCACGCCAGGAAGTACAGCCTCTCGCGTCTGGGCGCCGGCTCGACTCCCTCGGACAGGACTTCCAGCCGCGCGACGATCCGCTCGATGTGCCGAAAGTCGTGCGCCGCATCCCGTTCCCCATGCCGTGGGCGCACGAATTCCAGATACGCCTCAAGCCTGTCTCTCGTCATTTCCTGCCTTCCTCCTTTCGTCGTGCCTCGACGGACGCAGTCACCCGCGTGGGAAAACGCGTGTGGTTTTCGCGCATTTTCACACGCTGCGCGAACTTGGCGCTTGCGCGGAGTTGCGTGCGCGCCGTCTTTGCGCGCGCCAGCTACGCGCAAGCGTTTTCGTTCTTCCGCCAGCCATGCCCACTCATCGCTCGTGGCTCCACGCCCCTTCAGAAAGCCGCCGCTTTGTGGCGGCGTGGGGTCAGGGGCC
>PMZA01000514.1 GCA_003170595.1 Armatimonadota bacterium | reverse complement strand
TGGGAAGAGGGGTGGCGCATGGAACTGGCTGGTGGGGGTAAGGGTTCCTTGTTCTCCCAGTTTGGTACGAGTAAGTACCCGGGGTTGACTGGCGAGTGGGGACGCACAGGGGAAGGGCGTGTGGCTTGAGGGGCTAGGGTGCTTGCTTTGTGCACGATCGCGGGATAAGAGCTTAGGGGTCGCGCGTGGGTGAAGGGGCTCCTATCCCGCGGTCAGCAGGACCGGTGGGGCGTGATCGGGGGGTACTTCGCCGATCCGCGCTGCCGGTACGTCTGTGTCTGCACCTGGGACGCTGTGAGGAACTGGCCGGGGCCGCTACTGTTCACCATGCGGCGCTGCGTCGTCGCGGCCTTCCCCATCGTCTGCGCTTCTCTCGCGGGACAATCTTGTCCCCATCTCGGATATGCCAGCGTGGCTTCGCGTGATCGCAGATACAATGTCGGGCAAGCTTTCCCGGAACAACGATCTCACGACGATCAAGCAGAGGCTGACGATCTGCGCGAAATATACGCCAGCCTGCAATCTGAAGAACCACTGGTCCGTCTCAAGCCTCACCCACCCTAACCCGACTGCAAGTACGAATAGGGATTGGAGCAACACGAGGAAAGCCAAGATCGCAAGCAGCGCCTGCGCCCATATCACTCGCAATTTGTAGTAGTCGTAAAGCCCATGCGTATGTATGTCGAGTTGAGCTGCGATGCTGCCCATTGTGTACTGCCTAACGACTTCCCGAGGGGATGGGGGCACCATGAAATCGACCGCGTCCTGTGCGGCGCCTATCACACCGGCGTAGTCGTCTGCTTCGTGCTTGTCCTCGTCGTTGGCAGGCACGCTCGGCCTACCTCCTATGAAGTCTGTAGCGTATCACGTCCCTTGAGACACCAAAGAGGCGCGCAATGAGGTCATCATCTGCGGCCTTGTAATGCTCAAGGAGGTAACCCGGAACTAGGAGCTCTGCGGCAAAGCAGTTGGCTTCCTGCTCGACGGGGATGCGGGGCTGGTCCTTCAGCGTCGCCGTCCTTAACAGGATTGTGAGAGCGGGCTTTTCGGTCACGCGCTCGCGATGCAGAAGCCAATGGCCGAGTTCATGGGCAAGCGTGAACACCTTTCGGGTTGTGGGCTCGCCCCTATTCAGCACAATGCGCTGCTTCTCCATGTCGATGTAGCCAGCGACATTGTCGTGAGGAGGGGCGAAGAATGCTTCCGATATGCCTAGGCCGTACTGACGGACTAGATCGAATATCGGCACAGGGGGCCTATCTACAACATTGTCGTCCAGCACCTGTCGCGCCAGCTTGCCAGCCCGGCGGAAATCGGCTTGTTCTGCCTCCATAGGTCTGTCCTCCCGTCGCGCTTCCCTCCACCGCCCCCGCCACAGTCCTATGGCCCCGGCGAAGGCAGTATACTGTAATAGACGGCTCCTGCAAAGAGCAACCCCCAAACCTATTGGTCCGTCAAGTGTATCAATACCTAACGAAGGGGCAGACCATACGGTCCGCCCACGAACTCCACATCCTGGAACACCGCATACCCCCCGGCCGATCCCGACAGCCCCACCTGCACCGTGATCGGCTTGCCCAGCACCATCGCCGCGCGCACCCGCCTGTCGATCGCCACCGTCGCCACGCCCGCCTCCGCACTCTCCTCCACTGGCACCCAGTCCTCCGGGCCCGGGTTCTCGTCGAACTCGCCAGTTAGCTTCGCCACCCATCGCCCGCCCCGCACGTCGCTGACCTTCACCCGCAGGTGCGTCGCCTCCGCCGGCAGCGCCATCCCCGCCGCGTAGGCGACTGCCCACGTCTTCCCCGGCGCGATCTCCACCCGCAGGCCCTGCGGCCCGGCCGTGACCACCCCATCATTCGACGCCTTCCACGCCTCCGCCCGCCGCACCATCCCCGCCTCCCACACCGGCGGCGCCGACAGCTTAGCCAGGTGGAAGAGCGTGCCGAGGTCCACGATCTCGAACTTCGCCGGGTCGAGGGCCGCCGCCAGCTTCACAAGCTCGCTCGGAAGGTTGTCCTGCAGGCCGTAGACCATGTAGTACCACGGCTTGGGCACATGGTCGTACAGGTCGTTGAAGTACGCGACCGCGGCCGGGAGCTTGATATGGTAGCCGTCGTGCTGGTCGAAGAACCGCGCCTGGGTCTGCCAGTAACACGCTCCGCCCTCGCGCACAATTGGCACGCGCCCCTTCCCGGCGTAGAAGACATCGCCATAGGGGGCGACGCCGTCGGGCTTCACGGTCAGCCCGCGCAGGCCGGGGATTCCGTCGGCGAAAGCGTCGATGCTCGCAGGCTCCTGGGCGCCCCACAGGTCGATCTCTGGCAGGTCCATCCCCTCGCGGAAGGTCTTCGCCGTGAAGGCCACGAAGTCGCGCAGATACGCCGCAGGCATCTCGTCCGGATGCACATAACCCGCCCCACTCGGCGCGCAAAGGAAGTGATCGTTATCCGTCTTCGTGTTAACGAAGTACTCGAACAGCGCCGGGAATAGCTGCGCATAGACGGGGTTGATCGCCCAATTTAGCGGCAGCTTCCCCCGCGCAGGGTCCTGCCAGCCGTGGTAGTAAAGCTGCGTGAGGACCACTGCCGTGTCGCCCTCGTTGGCCACGAAGGCGAGGTAGACCTTGGGCTGCGGCTTATCGGGGCGTGGCGTCCATTCCTGGCGATAGGGGGGAGGCTTGAGGGGCTTCACGGCCGCGTGGAACGACAGGTTCGGCGCCGCCGTCGAGCAGCACTGGTAGTGCCCGTACGCGCTGAACTCGGCCTCATTCACGCACCAGCCGAAGATCGCCGCCGGCCGCTTGAGCCCCGCCATGACGCGGCGGAAGGCCTGGGCCATCTCCGGGCTGCCGCTGATCTTGCCGATGGGCGACGAGTAGGGGGAGAGGTTGAAGATGAATCCCTTGCGGTAGAAGGGGTAGTCGCCGCCGATTATGTAATCCTCCCACGGCGTCTCCGAGAGGGTCAGATCGGGGAAGGACGCCGCCGGGGTGTAGGCCATCGTGCGGTCGGTGAGCGGCAGGACCTTGTCGATGAGGAAATCGTAGATCTCCGCCCGCGTGTAGGCGTAGCTCTTGATGTCTGCGACGACCGGCAGGCCCCTGAGCACGTCGCGGTTTGCCTCATACAGCCCCCGACTCACGGGCAGGCAGAAGTTGACGTTAGCGAGGTTAGCGGCAAGGAATATGTTATCCGACGGCTCGGGATCGTAGAGGATGATGCCCGAGAACGCCCGCGCCGTCCTCTCCAGCAGCGGCTTCAAGCCCGGCGCGATCCGCGTGAACGTGTACCCGTGCTTCTCGTGGTAATAGGATAGCCAGGTCTGGTCGCCGGTCCATCCCCAAAGGCTGTTGTCAAGGAAACATAGGGGCTCGTGCCGGTTGAGCATCCCCTCGATCGCCATCTTCAGCAGGATCTCATCGAACTGGTGGGGCGCCGACCATCGCGACGTCTCCGAGAAGTTGGCCGTCAGGACCTCCTTCGGCCCGAGGCCGAGGTCCGCGGGCGTGACCGTGCGCTGACGCAACCCCAGATCAGCCTTGATCTCGACCAGCGCCTCGATCTCACGGGGCCGGGGGCGGATGATCCAGACACCGTTGTCCTCGACGGCCATGAGGCCGACCCGGCTGAGGACGACTTGCAGGACAAATTCGGGAGGGCCGGTTACCATCGAGACAGTGATGCGCCGGTCCGCATACTGGGGCGGAAGGGCATACTGGAACTTGCCGGCCTCGGCGAGAAACTTCAAGACATCGCCGATGGTGGCGTCCTCGAAGCTGACTCCGGGCTTCTCCGAGGAGTGGTCGCCGGAGGGAATTCGCTGGGCTAACGCCCCCGCCCCCGCGACAAACGATCCGAGCACGTAGAGGGCTGCGGCACACAAGAGAACGCGCTGAGATGACCGCATCGTCCCATGCCTCCCGGTATCGAGAGCCGAGGACCCTATTCTCCCGACCCAGGTATAGACCGCAATCGCCCTCACGCGTTCCCACACTACCGCAATTCCTCAATCATCTTCGCCCTTACGAAGACGAACCAGGTGGCTCCGATGGGCGCGACCCGGTCGCGATCATCTCGGGACGCTTCACGCCAAAGTAGTAGGCGATGATTCCGAAGAACGAGCACCAGAGCAAGGCCATCGCACACACGATCAGCGTTCTCTGGTCCGTCCGGCCTCTCCGATTCCACAGGTCCCAGACGAACCAAGCCCAGAGTCCGAGTCCAAGCGGGCTGGCGACCATGATGATGAGTTCCGAAGTGTTCTGGGCCCATGCCACCGGCGATGGAGCAGGGAACGCGATCCTCAACACGCCGGCCGCGATGCACGAGGCTAACCAGATCGCCACGACCCAGTCGGGCCAGATCGTACGACGCTGAGGGCGTGTGCTTTCGGCCTCTGGAGCGGGCGATTCCAGCGTGGCACCGTCAGGCTCTTCGCTTGCCATCTTCGGACCCTCCCGGAGGGCCTACGTGGCTGTCGGGCTACTCCAATTCCTCAATCATCCTGGCCATCTCCCTCCCCGTCATCCTTACCCCCGCGTCTCCAGCAGCTTGATGATGTGGTAGCCGAACTTGGTCTTGATCAGCCCCGACATCTGCCCCGGTTTCAGCGCCTTCACCTCCTTGTCGAATTCCGGCACCATCTGCCCGCCCCGGAACCATCCCAGGTCGCCGCCCTTGGCGCCGCTGCCCGGGTCGTCGGAGTTGCCCCTGGCCAGGGTCTCGAAGTCGGCGCCCTTCTGAAGCTGCGCCAGCAAGTCCTCGGCCTTCTTCTTGGCGGCGGCGTCGGCGTTGAAGTTCGCCGGCAAGCTGTGCCCGGCGGTCTTGGCGGCTGCCGCGGCCCGTTCCTTCTCCTTGTCAGGCATGATCAGGATGTGCAAGGCGTGGTATTCCATGGATGAGACCTCCTGTTGTTGCTCCGGCTCACCGGGCTTCTCCTGATCGCCGAGCTGCACCTGCTGCTCGGCGTTGATCACTACCCAGCTCCCTCCCTGAGAGCCCGTGCTGGCCACCGGCCTTGCCTTGTACGTTAGATCCCAGGAGGCGCTATCCTTCGGCACGCTGAGTACGTATATGTAAGGCGCCGACTGGCGGCCCGGGGCCACTTTCTCGGGCGTGGCCCTGAGTTGATCCCAATCCTTGACGTTCTTTGCGAAGGGCACCTGACCCTCGCCCAGAGCGCTGAACTCACCGCCGTCGATGCCCACGTCGAGCGGTTGAAAGTCCTGCCCATCCTCGGCTACGTTCTTCGCGCTCAGAGAGAACACGAGCAGCATGCGATCCGCCGCGGCCTTGGTCTCACCTGCCCTATAGGCATGGTTGCCCGGCCGGTAGCGGTAGTCCGGCCCATCGCCCACGTATACCTGATAACTGGCGCACGTATGCGCAGGGCCGGCCGATAGCTTCAAGCCCAAGCCGAGCGTCGATATCACGGCCGCCTTCACCGCCGGATCTCCCTCGTTCGCGGCCGCTTCGAGCACCGTCACCGCCTCGTTCCTCACGGGCGCATATTTCGGGCTGACTTTGTCGATCACTTGCCCGAGCACCTTTACGCCATCCAGGCGCGCGGCCTTGTCCGGGTCATGGAGGCGCTCGGCCAGGATCTTGACGGCCGGTATCCCCCAATCGCCCAGCGCGGTCGCGGCTTCCAGCGCACAAGCGGGCTCCGGGTCATCCAGCAGGTCGGCGATCGGCCCAACCGCGCGCGGGCTGCCGATCTTCATGAGGACGACGAGGCACATCACGCGGACGTTCTCGTCCTTGTCCTTCAGCCCCTCGAGGAGAGGCGACACGGCGAACGTCCCCAGCTTGCCCAGCGTCGCAACCGCCTTAGCGCTGGTGGCCCCGTCATGGCTACGGAAGCTGTTGATCAGGTGCGTCGCGTACAGCCGGGGCCCCACGACCAGGAGCAGGATGATCGCAACCAGCACCACGAGTAGGGCAAGAATCGTCTTGCGCGCCTTCATCGGAGACACACCTCACAGTAGATTGCCCGCATCAAAACGAACACTTTCTTTCGTCCGTTTACCCCCCATCCACCCCGCCATTCTACCTCAACGCCTCAATCATCCTCGCCATCTCCCTTCGCGCCGCGAGATACGCCTCAGGGTCCGACGACCAGGTCGTGTAGTCCTTCACCAGCCCGTCGTCGATCGCCAGGAGCGCCCGCGCCTTCTCGCCCTGGCCGGGCTTGAGCTTCCCCGCCTTCTCCGCCGCCTCCAGCCTCGCCTTCAAGAGCACGAAGTACTCGTAGTCCTCCATGCCCTCGCGGATGTTTTCCCACCGGATCGTGTCGATCGGCGCCCCGTCCGGCCCGGGATAGATGAGCGTCCCGTCGCCATTCGCCCCCGGGAACGTCTGCTGCTTGAACGGGTCGTCGACCATCCCCCAGTTCGTCGCCGACCAGTACAGGAAGCACGAGATCCGGTGCTTCCAGGTCAGCCACATCGTCGCCCGGCAGTCGATCGCCGGGTAGTCGATCCAGAAGTTCGGGTAGGGATGGCGGCACGAAAACGCCACATACCACCAGATCGTCCGCGCCAGTTTCCTCTCACGCTCCGCACCCACCGGGTCGAACGAATATATCTCCGGGCACCAGATATCCACGTGCTTCAGCCCCGGCGGGAAGCCCCTCGCTGTCATCATGTTCTTGATGTGCGGGGCCGCGTTGTGCACGGTCTCGTCGAGGAGGTCGACGACCGGATACTGGGCAGGCTCGGGCTCATCCCACAGGTAGGTATAGGCCACATCCAGCCAGCCTTTCTCGGATAAATGCTTCTCGGCGGCGGCCGCGATATGGGCCAGGCCCGACGCGTCGATCTGCCGATGCGCCTCCTCCAGCGAGGCATCATGCGCCACGCCCGGCAGCGGGATCATTAGCACATTCGCCGCCCACGGATAGTACTTCTCGACCGCCGCATCCCATGCCGAGAAGTCGATCTTCCAGTCGAGGTCAGGCGGAGATGTGGACGCGCTGCGGACGGCCCCGGGCCAGTTGTCCCACGGTTTGGACGCATCCTCAGCCGCCGGCGCAGTCATCGCCAGCTTGCCGCCCGCCACGGTCATCGTCGGCTGGGCCCCACTTCCACCCCGCAGAATCGTCCCGCGCCAGTATTCCGGATGCGAGAAGTCGTCGTATAGGCGCGCGGGTTTCGCCCCGCCCGACAGCCTGATCGCCCCGATCTCAAGCTTCACCGGCCCGCTACCGCGCCACTCGAAGCGCAGGCTCTGGAAGATCATCGGCTCGCGCAGCTCGGCCGACACCTCGGCGGCGACGGCCTTGGGCGCGAAGGGCCCATACGTCGTCCGTATGCCGTCGCTCGTCCCAGAGGCGCCTCGCGCCTCACAGACGAGGTACAACGCCCCTGTTTCGATCCCCGCCCCTTCGCCCCGCAGCGAAAACGTCACCCGCCCGCTCCCGGACCAGTCGAAGCTCGGCGTCTGCACCTTATAGTCGGGGAAGAGCATGCCCGGGAAGCCATAGCTGACCCGGTGCTCGGCGGCGTCGCGGGCGTACTTGTCCGGGTCGACCTGGGCCTGGAACTTGCCCATGCAGTTGAGCCCGAAGGCCGAGGGCAGGCTCGCCCGCGCGGGCAGGTCGAAGTCCCAGACGTGGAGCTTGATCGGCATCGTCCGCCGGCCCGCCGCACAGACGACGGCCACCTCGCCGGAATAGTCGCCCGGCGCCACTCCCGCCGGCACGTGGACCTGCAGCCACACGATCCGGCTCTCCCTCGCCGGGACCGAGAACTCCTTCACCGGCATGAGGAGGTCGGGCCACTCGCCGACGTACCGCACCTCGTACGAAGGCTTCGTCGTCGTCAGATAGTCGACCAGGCGCCACGACTGGTCGGCCACCCCGATTTCCGTCCCGCCTGGCCCACGCAGCGGCGACAACTCGACCCGCACATGCTCGAGGGCGGCATCGCGCGCGAAGACGAAGAGCTGCGCCGGCTCATATTCGCGGCGGGCCGACTCGAGGGCGATCGGCGTCTCAAGCTGCCCGGGAAACGGGTCGTGCTTGAGGACCTTGAGGCTGCCATGGAGCCAGCCGAGGGCGAAAGGTTGGCCCGGGGCGGCGACGGCGAGGCGTGCGACATCGGCGACCGACGCCGTCTCGGCGGTGATGGAGGCGAGTTCCTTGCTCATGGCCGCGAAGGACTTCTCGGCCTCAGCCGGGTCGGACGGAGGGCCTGCGGCGAAGGTCTGTGCGAGGGCGGCCACACGATCCTGCGCGGCGGCGACGCGTTGCTTCAGGTCGGCGGGAAGCTGCTGCCCGGCAAGGTCAGCGAGGGCCTTCTGCTGGGCGGCGATGGGCGCGAGCAGCTCGGGGATGTATCGGTTTTCGATGCGGCCGCCGAGGAACGCGCCAGTGGCGTTGTCGAAGGCCAGGAGCTCCATCCTCACAGGTCCGTCGGCCTTGAGGTCATAGTCGGAGCTGATCTCGCCCTGCCCACCCGCGGGCACCTGCACGGTGGGCTCGGCGACGACGGTCCGATCGAACTTCGCGCCGGAAGACATCTCGAGGCGCAGCTTGACCTGCATCTGACGATCGGCTGGCCCCTGCACGCGAACCTGAAAGTGGTTGCTGCCGGGCCAGATGCGGCCGAAGCTCGCCCCGGCGATCACGCGCGCTGGGGCCGGCTTTTCAGTCGTGATGGGCTTGGGTTCACGCCCCGCCAGGGCAGAGACATCGCCCGCGGTCAGCGCGTCATCGTAAAGCTCGACACCGGCATAGAGCCCCGGCGCGAGCCACGATTTCGACGACGGATGGCGCCCCACCTCAGCGTGGAAGTCGTCCATCCGAGGCGCGCCGAAGGCCCCTTCGCGGCGGACGATGAGCTTGCCGTCGACGTACAGATCGCGGGTGCCGGGGCCCCAGGTGAGGGCGAGGTGCGTCCACTTGTCCCGCGCGAGGAGGTCGCCGGCGATGGGCACGGTCAGCCCGGTCAAGGCGTCTGGGCCGACGATGCGGGCGCAAAGCTGGCCGTGGTCGAGGTAGAGGCCGATCTCGTCGTAGCCATCTGGCAGGGCGTTGCCGTCGGTCTGCATGGCGTAGAAGAACATGGCGAAGGGGACGGCCTTGGCGTCGAAGGAGGGGCGGACCCAGAGGGCGACGGCGCCGCGGGTCGCGCGTGGGCCGTAGAGATCGCGGCCGGGCGGGAGGGATAGGTAGCCGTGGGTGAGGTCGAGGAATCCTCGCGACAGGACGGCGCCGTCGGAGAGCTTCGCGTCATGATCGAAGCCGGAATAGTCGCGGAGGATGTCGCCGGGCGCGCCCGTCTGCCCGCCTGCCCCGAGCCCAGTCGAGGGGTCCGCGTATCTGGCGATGCACCGCGCCTGCGGCTCAGCGGCCGAGGCACTCACCACAACGACTCCCAGCAACACAGCGACCAGATAGCTCTGCATCATGTTCTTCCCGCCTTTGCCTTTCTGCTTGCTGTAGGGCGGGGATTTACTCCCCGCCGCGCTTTGCTTTGCCTTTCTGCTTGCTGTAGGGCTTGGGGTTCGCGCAGCGAACCCAGATTTACTCCCCGCCGCGCTTTGCGCGACCTCGACCCTTCGTCCGCGTCGCGACGCACCGTTACTGTAGCCGCGGCCTTCCAGGCCGCGAAGCGGACCGAAGGTCCGCAGGGGGTGGCGTGCTGTGGCCTCGTTGGCCTTTCCGCTCTCCTGCTTTACGCCGTCATCCTGCCTGTCCTGCCTGCCCTGAGCTTGTCGAAGGGAGCCCGCCGAAGGAAGCGCACGACTCATCGCCCTCGGATAACGCTCCCGCGAAGGATCTGCGGTGGCGGGCTAACAACCCATCGTCCCCGGGGCCTTGTTCTTTCTGCTCTTGCGTTTTCGCCTTTGGTTGTCATCCTGAGGGAGGCGCTTGGTGCCGACCGAAGGATCTCCTTTTTGTCGATGCTGACCGAAGACTGCTGCGCCCCGACAAGCCAAAAGAAGATCCTTCGGCGACGTAGACCGTCGCTCTCAGGATGACAACCAAAGAGCAAAGCCCGGTAAGGAACAACCATCTCTTACCTCAACCCAACCCCCGGCCCTTCCCACGGCCTTACCATCCCCGCGATCTCTCCCTCCTCCACCTCAACCCCTTCCCTCGCCAGGACCATCGCCTCCCCTTCCCCCAACTCCGCCACATAGCACCCCGCTTCGCATCCCTTGCACCGTTCATCGCACCTTATCCCCACCGCCTTCTCGCCACCGAAGGGGTCCCTCACCACGACCTTCCCCGCCACCGTCGCGACGACCTTGACCCACACCGTCTGCCCGTCCCGCCTCACCGCCGACACCTTGAACGCGCCCTCGGTCAGCAACCCTCGGAACGCCGCATCCTTCCACTCATCCGGCACCGCCGGGAAGACGCGGATGCAGTCGCCCCATCCCTGCACGAGCATGTCGCTGATACCCGCCGCCGCCGCGCAGTTGGCCTCGATCGTGAACGGGCCGTACACGCCCGCCGGGTACGCGTACCCCGACATACCGCAGCGGTCGAAGTCCTGGTTGAAGTGGAGGCCATTGGGGCCAAGCCAGTGGTCCGCAAGCATACGCAGCGACTGGTACGCCCACCCGGTCCGCCCGGTGACCGCGGCGAAGCTGATGAGCTGGGCGTACGTGTGCCCGGCCCAGAGGTACTGGCCGAGCGAGTGGTACTGGCGGATGGACGCGTCGATGATCCGCCGGTCCTCGTCGCTGCCTTCGATGGTGATGTCCATGGCCGGGTGGATGGCCATGAGGTGGCTCGGATGGCGGTGCGGATCGTCGAGGGGTTTGTCTTTCCAGAGGCACAGCGCGCCATCGTCGGTCAGGGCATAGGGTGCCAACTGCTCGCGTATCCTGGCCGCGTCAGCCGACAGTTCCTCGACCCCCAGCGCCGCCTCCATCTCCGTCACCCAGACGCAGCAGCGGCGGATGAGGGCGAGGTCGATGTTGGGATCGCTGGCCCAGGCTTCGGGCTTGTCCTCGCGATATTCCGGCGAATTAGACAATGGGACATGTAAGCGCCCATCCTCGCCCTCCTCTAGATTGGCGCGATAGAAGCGGAAGATCTCGGCGACGACCGGATAGCCCGTTTCCGCCAGCCAGGCGCGGTCCATGCTATACCTCCACCTCAGCCATACCAGCCAGGCGAGCCAGCCGCTGTGGCTCCAGGCGTACTCGACCGTGTACCAGCACGGCACGGAGGTGAACTCTGGGAGGGACGTGCCGGGGCGGAAGGTGCCCTCGGTGCCGAAGAATCGCCGCGTGAAGGCCTGGGCGAGGGGTATTTCGGCCTTCATGAGGTCGCACCAGGTGTCGAGAAGCTCGAGATGACCCGAGGCGCAGGCCGGCCAGAAGATCTCCTGGACGTTCATGTCGGCGTGATAGTCGCCGTGCCAGGGCGGGAGGACGCCGTCCATCGCCCAGAGGCCCTGCAGGCCTGGTGGCGCATGGCCTGGGTGGGAGCATGAAGCCAATATGTAAATCCCGTAGCGCCAGAGGAACTCCATCCTCGGCTCGGGCAGATGGACCTCGGAAACCGCCCAGAAAGCCTCCCAGAGTGCGTTATGTTCTGCAAGGAGCGTCAGATAACCCCTGTCTAGTGCTCGTTTGACCCCCTCCGAGGCATCGTTTGATGCCTGTTCAACGTCATTTCCGAGCATCACAGCGACGAAGAATTCAGTTCCGGAGGGATTCCAGGCCATCGCGAAGGCGGGGCCCTCGGGTACCTGCTGCGCCATTATGTGAAGGTCACCATCGACTGTAACGACCGGATCGGCATACCCCAGAGGCGCCAGTTCGGGCGTCATTTCGGCGAGAGGAATCATGTTCAACTCCCCGCCCTGGGTGCGGATGCAGAGGACATTGGAGGCCTTGTGGACGAAGGCCTGCCAGCCGTTGCCTGTCACCGTGGCGGTCGAGAGGTCGAGGGTGGCGTGATACTCGGTGGGGGAAGAGATCCGTAATTCGGCCCGGCCGAGGCTGATTTTGCCCGGAAGGACGGGATTATCGCGCTTTTCCCGCTCCTCGAAGACCTCCCTGGCCTCGTCGAACTTGCCCTCAGCGATGAGGCGGCGGAGGCTGGCGTAGGTGTAGCGCGGGTCGTCGAGGAAGCTCTCGTCGCAGCGGAGGTCCCAGAGGTCGGCGTGGTCGAGAGTGAAGCAGAGGGGGGCGCCGTCGCCCCAGACCATGGCGCCGAGGACGCCGTTGCCGAGCGGGAAGCCCTCGTGCCAGACGAGGGGTGGCTTCTCGTGCGTGATCGAGTGGGCGCTCATGGCAGTTCTGCCACCTCCGAAGGGCTGAGGGCCGTGGTGTAGAGCCGGAAATCGGCGATCGCGCCGCCGAAGAAGTACNNTACTTGTGGGTCGAGGGATGACAGCCCAGGAGGGCCGGCGTGTCGTCAAGCTGAGGCGGCATGAAGGCCCCGGTGACCTGGGCGGCGGGCTTGCCGTCGACATAGAGGCGGATGGCGTCGGGCGTCCAGGTGAGAGCGAGGTGGGTCCACTGCCCCTGCTTGAGCGGGCACGGTAGCGTCGGGAAGGGGCCGAACTGGGTGCCGCCGTCGACCTTGGCGAAAAGGGTGTTTGCGTGGATCGAAAAGCCGATCTCGTTGGCGCCGTCGGGGAGGCCGTTCTCGGAATGGTGCTGGATGTAGGCGATCACCACCCAGCCGTCCCAGGTGCCGGTCGGGAGGGCGGCGGGGTCGAAATCTGGGCGGACCCAGAGGGCCATCGTGCCGGTGGCGGGCTTATCGCCGAGGAGCGTCCGGCCGCCGGGAAGCTCGACGTAGTTGGACTTGCCGTCGAGGAGGAGGGCTTTCAGGTCGGGGCGCGGGCCGGGGACGATCTGCTGCGCGGCGGCGTGGAGTAGGCCGTTGAGATGGGAC
>PMZA01000499.1:25248-25804 GCA_003170595.1 Armatimonadota bacterium | reverse complement strand
AGTCCTCGATCCATTCCTGAAGCTGCCCGTGCTTGCCGATCTGCAGCGGCGCCAGTCGCGCCCGCGTCGTCTCAAGCTCGGAGCGGAAGTCGGCGTCGGTCTTCAGGATGCGGCTCGCCTCGATGCAGTTGGTGAAGAGGTCGTAGAGGATCTCCATGTCCATCGTCGGCCCATAGCACACGCCCGCGACCTGCCCGTCCGCCGTGCGGAAGGCGTTCTCCGGCGAGTTCGACGGCGCGGTCACGAGCCAGTGATGCTTGGGCTCTTCGACGAGGAAATCGAGGTAGAACTGCGCCGACTCCTTCATGATCGGATACGCCCACTTGAGGTACTTGCGATCGGGGTTGAAGGCGTAGTGCTCCCAAAGATGCTGGCACAGCCACGCTCCCGCCGCCGGGTATTGCCCCCACGACGGATGCTCGCCGGGCGAGGTGAAGCCCCAGATGTTCGAGATCGTGTGGACGACCCAGCCGTGCGCGCCGTACTGGATCTTCGCGGTCTTGCGCCCCGGTTCGCGTAGCGAGTCGATGAAGTGGAGGAAGGGCAGGTGCAGCTC
>PMZA01000499.1:0-25220 GCA_003170595.1 Armatimonadota bacterium | reverse complement strand
GATGAGCAGGTACCGCCCGTACTGGAAGTACAGAGCGGCCAGTTGCGGGTCGTGGGCGTTCTCGTTGCGCACGGCCGCGAGGCGCTCATCGGTGGGCAGGTCGGCGGCAGGCGTTCGGCCGAGGTCGATGTCCACGCGGCGGAAGAGAGCCTGCCAGTCGCGCACATGGTCCTTGCGCAGCGTCGCGTATGGCTGCTTCGCTGCCGCATCAATCTGCGCGAGGGATGTCTTCTCATGGTCGCGGCCGTGATAGTCGGTCGCTGCCGAGATGAACATCGTCACGGTCTTCGCGCCCTCGATTCGCACGCCCTGATCCGTGGCCGTGACCGTCCCACCGTCGTTGAGCACTCGCAGCCGCGCGACGTACTTCATGCCCTTGCCCTTCGCTAGCTGCCCGCGCATCACGAGGCCGTTGTCGCCATCAGCCGTGACAGCGGCACATTCCTCACGCGAGAGCGTTGCCGTGAACGTGAGGCCCCCCGGCTTGTCGCACGTGAGGCGCACGACAAGGACTTGCGCCGGAGCCGAGGCAAAGACTTCGCGCGTGAAGACTGCATCGCCCGAGCGATACCTCACGCTTGCGATGGCGGTGTCGAGGTCAAGCTCGCGGCGGAAGTCCACCGGCTTATCCTGGCCCTCGAAGGCGATGTGCAGATCGCCGAGAGTCTGGTACGACCCGTAGGCCTCAACCGCCCCATTGCCCGCGCCCGACCCGGAGCCCTTGCACGCGAGCTTCTCGTAGGTGAGCTGCTGCGCCTCGGCGTACTTACCCGCGAAGAGGAGCTTGCGGATCTGCGGGAGGTACTTCGCGGCGTCCGGATTGTCGGCATCCTGCGGCCAGCCCGACCACAGGCTCTGCTCGTTGAGCTGGATGTGCTCCGCCGGGAAGCCGCCGTAGACCATCGCGCCCAGCCGCCCATTCCCGACCGGAAGCGCCTGAATCCACGTCGGCGAGTTGTCCGTCCACGGCCGGGCCGCGTCGGCGTTCGGAGGCATGGGCGCCGGTTTCGAGTACCACAGGACCCACTTGCCCGCCGACGCTCGCGGCGCCGCGACTGTGCTCATTGCGATCAGCATGACGATTGCAGTCCCCCTGTGCATTTCGTTCTCCGTCACTTCTTCTGAAGTAGCAAGTATACCGGCGCGTCGGTGATGCGGAACCATCCGTCCTCCGGCACATCGATGGGCGCGCCCATCATGTCCCACGCGTTCGCGCAACGGACCGCGTGCACCTCCGCCTCGGCGCCCGTCTTCGCCCACGCGACGACCACCGGCCCGCGCGGCGTCATGAACCGGTGCATCCATACGTTGGGACTCGGCTGCTCGGTCTTCTCGAAGGTCGCGCCGTCGAGGATCCAGCTCATCATCGCATAAGCGGCGACGTTCGGTCGCGGCTGGCCGTCACCCTCGACGAAGCCCTCCCAGGCGCTCGCGCTGGGCGAGCCGTCGACGAAGAAGTTGTAGAAGAAGAAGCGGTCGATGCCCTGCGCCCACTGCGCGATGTACTGGCGGACCATGTAGCGTGCCATCTTATCGGGTGGGACGACATCCGGCGGGGACGGGCGATAGGTGATCGACGTCCCCGGGTTGGCGAACCCGCCTTCGCTGTTGATGATCGGCAGCTCGCGCCCCGCCGCCTTCATCTCCGCGCGAAGTCTCGCGATCCAGGCGGCGAGAGGGTCGGGCCCCTCGTCAACCGGCGCGTTGATGTAGTCGTGGAAGCTGAAGATGTCCATGAGCTTGAGGCCGCCGAGCTTGATGACCTCGCTCGCGAAGGCCGCCGCGTCAGACTTCTCGGTCAGCGCGCCGGCGACAACTCCGCCGATGACCGTTGCCTTCGGGTCCTCGCGCTTCACGATCGGGTAGGTGTGTTGGAGCAGCTCGACGTAGCCCTGCGCCTGGGTCTGGCCCTTGTGCGGGATGAGCCAGCCGGTGAGGTTCGGTTCGTTCCACACTTCCCAGAGGTGGATGTCGGCGCGGTGATGCTTCACGGTCTCGGCCACGTACTTCTCCCAGTCCGCCCAGTCCTTTGGCATCCACGCGGCCATGCCCTCGTAGTAGTAGTCCGGCGTCCCCTCCGGCGCGCTCGACGCCCACCTGGGCAGGCGGTCGAGCGATCCCACGATCGACAGCCCGGCCGCGCGAGCGATCTTGATCGGCTCATCCTGCCACGCCCACTGACCCTGCGCCGGCTCGACGGTGCGCATCTTAGTGAAGTTCGGCGGATGCAGCCTCAGCCACCGGCACCCCACCGCCTTCGCGAGCGCGAGGCCCGTCGGATCGACGGAGAAGTGAGCACCGAAGGGGGAGAGCTTCACGTCGCCCTTGCGCTCCATCGGCGGCAGCAGACAGAAGGTCGACTCGTTGTGCCGCTCGACGCCCGCGTCGGTCCACGTGACCGTCGCGTGGTACCAGCCGCGTGGCAGGCCCTCGCCCTCGATGATCTGCTCATCGCGACCCGGCTTCGCCCACGCGCGACCCCACAGGACGCGCTTGCCCCAGAAGTCCTCGATGTGCCAGTCGGCCGGCATGACGGCCTTGCCCGACACGTAGGTGAGCATGCGCAGCTTCGGCGTCTCGCCGTCGTGGAAGAGCGAGAGCGGGTGGCGGGTGGAGATGAGCGCCACCTCGGGACGTGGGGCAGGCGGCGACGTCGCCCCCTCCTGGCGAAGCGTCACGTCATCGATCCACAGCGTCACCGGGCCGTGGCCGGCGATCATGACGTTGTCCGACGATGATGGCTCGAAGGCAGCCTCGCCCGACGCGGTGAGGGTCGTCCACGTGGCACCGACCTGCGCCTGCGCGCCGCAGTGACGAGTCGACATGGTCACCTTCGTCGGGGCCGACGATCGCATCCGCGCCGAGATCGCGATCGGGAAGCCTGGCGCAATCCTCACCGCGTCGCTCTCCAGCGTGAAGCCGATGCCCTCGGGCACCTGAAGGCGCAGGACGGGCTGCCCCGGCACCTCCTCTTCGACCCGCATCGTCGGCTCACGCCAGTCATCGCAATGGTGGGCAAGCATCCAGTTCGCCGTATCGAGGTCGAAGCCGCCGTTGAGGAGGAGGTTTCCCTTAGTCGGCGGCGGCACCGATGCCCGCGCCTCGTCGATGGTCAGTTCCTCGACGCTGACGTCATCAATCCAGAGCGTCCCGGTCTGCGTGAAGCGGAGCATCAGCCGCGCGTGCTCATCATCCTCGGTCGAGGTCCACAGATACTCGACCTTGCGCCATTCACGCGCGACCTCGCCGCCGCCCTCGATGTAGATGCGATACGGCGCCGGCGCCTGTCGAAGCTGCACCGCCACCCGCCCGACGTCGCCTCGCAGCCACGCCGTCACGCAATAGATCTTGCCCTTGGCGAGCGGCACCCAGGCGGTCGGGATGATCTGCACCGCGCCGTCGACGAGGCGAGTGCACGTGACGCGCTGGCACTGCTTGCCCGAGTGCGGGTTCACGGTTTCCGCCGCATAGGTCACATCGAGATTGGCCCAGGATGAGTTGTCCGCCCAACCCTGGGCGGTGCCCTGGGCCGTGAAGCCGCCCTCGAAGTGGCCGTTGGGCACGAGGTTTTCGCCCGACATCGCCGCGAGAGGCAGGAGGATCATCAGGGCCATCGCCGCCAGGCTTCGCATCATCACCATGTCGATCACCTCACGACGCCGCGATCCTCGACCGGATGGGGGAGAAGGTTGGTCGTCACCAGCGCGGCGATCATCACCACGCCGCCCGCGATCTGCGCCGGGGCGAGGCGGTCGCCCGCCAGCAGCATCCCGAAGCCGCAGGCGAACACCGGCTCCATCGTCAGCAGCATCGACGCCCTGATGGCCGGAAGCTCACGCTGCCCGGCCGTCTGCCCGAGGAAGCCGAAGGCGTTGGCCGCGACGCCGCAGATCAGCAGCGCCGGCCACACCTGCACGCTCGGCCACGCCGGATGCTCGACCAAGGGCCACAGGATCAGGAACGCCACGGCCGACGTCGCCATCTGCGCCAGGGCGAGGCACACAGGATCATGCCTCGGCGCATAGCGATCGAGGAGGGCGAGGTGCGCGCCGAAGGCGATGGCGCAGCCGAGGGTCAGCAGGTCGCCGAGGTTCGGCGCAGTCGGCCCAGCGCCTGTCAGCAACCCGAGGCCGACCAGGCTCGCGCCCACCGCCACCCACTGCGCGGGCGAGGTCTTCACGCGAAAGAGCAGCCGGTTCCACGTCACTCCGAAGACGACGAACAGGCCGGTGATGAGGCCGCAGTTGGTCGCACTGGTGAGACGCAAGCCGTAGGTCTGGAAGACGTAGGAGATCGTCAGGACGACGCCGATCCCGCAGCCCACGAGGAAGCCCTTCCGCGTGATCCGCCGCACACCGAAGGGCGCGAGGGCCAGCGCGGCGATGAGGAATCGCACAGCGAGGAAGCCCATCACGCCGTAGAGGGCGATGCCGTCCTTGACGACGACGAAGGTCCATCCCCATACCGCGGTGACGGTGAGCAGAAGCAGGGAGAACAAGAGCCTGCGCTTGTGGACGGACATGTCGGCGAGCCCGGGCCGGACGACAACGCAGGCGAGTATACCTCAAGCCGGACGGCCCCGCGTTGTGGGGCCGCGTCGCGTCGAGTAGAATGAAATTCCCAGGCGCAGGCTGCTATTCTCGGGGGCAGGAAGGCCGATCACCGCGCCCGATCTTCCGACCGGGCGCCGCTTTGTGGATAGCTCATGGCCGCCAGCGATCCCACCATCCAGCGCGACACCGCCTCCTCCGCCGCCACCGGCTTCGGCGCGTCCCTCACGCGTTCGGGCCTAACCTGGCGCAGCCTTCTCGTTGGCGTCCTCCTCATTCCGCCGAACGTCTACTGGGTCACCCAGATGGAGATGTTCCGCTACTCGGCCCACCCGACGACCGTCTCCCTCTTCTTCAACGCGGTCTTCATCCTCCTCGTCCTCGCGTGCGTGAACATGCTCGTCCGCAAGATCCGCCCATCCCTCGCCCTCACGCAGGCCGAGATGCTGATGGTCTACTCGATGGTCTGCATCGCCTCCTGCGTCTGCGGCCACGACGGCATTCAGGTCCTCATGCCCATCTTCTCGTGGTCCTTCTTCATGGCCACGCCGGAGAACAAGTGGAACGACCTCTTCAACCCGCACGTGCCCAAGTGGCTCACCGTGCAGGACATGTCGGTCCTCAAGGGCTTCTACGAGGGCGGCTCGACCATGTACCGCCCGCAGGTCCTGGCCGCGTGGGGTCCGCCCATGGCCGCGTGGGGCGCTTTCATCGTCGCCCTCATGCTCGTCATGCTCGGCCTCAACGTCCTCGTCCGCCGCCAGTGGCTGGAGGGTGAGCATCTCGCCTGCCCCCTCGTCGTCCTCCCCGTCGAGATCACCCAGCCGAAGTCGCGCCTTTTCCTGCGCCACATGTTCTGGATCGGCTTCGGCATCGCCGCCGCCATCGATATCTACAACAGCTTCGCCTTCCTCTACCCGACGATGCCCAAGCTCCCCATCGATCAGGTGGACATGTCGCCGTCCTTCACCGCCCGCCCCTGGAGCGCCATGGGCTGGACGCCCCGCTCCTTCTATCCGTTCATGATCGGCATGGGCTACCTCATGCCCGCCGACTTCCTCTTCTCCTGCTGGTTTTTCTACATGTTCTGGAAGGCCGAGCTTGTGGCCAGCGCGGGCTTCGGCTGGGACCAGGTGCGCGAGTTTCCCTTCACCAACTACCAGTGCTTCGGCGCCTACGCTCTCTTCGCCGTCCAGGCGATCATCATCGCCCGGCCCTATCTGGTGGATGTGTGGAAGCGCATCGCCGGCCGCGGCGGCCGCCCCGAGCGCAATGAGACGATGACCTACCGCTCGGCGGCGATCCTGGCAGCGGTGGGCCTCGCCTTCCTGGTGGCCTTCAGCGCGGTTGCCGGCCTGCAGGTATGGCTGGGCATCCTCTTCTTCCTCATCTACTTCGGCCTCGCGATCGCCATCACGCGCATGAGGGCGCAGTTCGGCGCGCCGGTGCACGACCTCCACTTCACCGGCCCCGACCAGATCCTTACCTCGGCCATCGGTACGCGGAACTTTCCGAAGCAGGACCTCATCGTGATGTCGATCTACTGGTGGTTCAACCGCGCCTATCGCAACCACCCGATGCCGCACCAGATGGAAGCCATGCGCATGCAGGAGGTCGCCGGCGCGAGCAATCGCGGCATCTGGCAGGCGACGACCATCGCTACGATCGTGGCGGTCATCGCGGCCTTCTGGATCACGCTGCACATGGAGTACGTCCTCGGCGCTTCGGCGAAGGGGCGGATGTTCGCCGGCGAGTCCTTCCCGAAGCTGCAGTCGTGGCTCGTGGCGCCGGAGGGGACGAACTGGATGAAGATCGGCGCCATCGGCGTGGGCTTCATCTTCTCGGGTTTCCTGCAGGCGATGCGGATGAAGTTCATGTGGTGGCCCTTCCATCCGCTGGGGTTCGCGATCTCGTCGAACTGGGAGATCAACCTGGTGTGGATGCCGCTGTTGATCGCGTGGCTGTTGAAGACGGCGATCACGAAGTACGGCGGGCACAAGAGCTATAGCAAGGGCGTGCCGTTGTTCCTGGGGCTGATCCTGGGGCAGTTCGTGGTGGGGAGCATCCTGAACATCGTAAGCATCGCGCTGCACATTCCGAGCTACATGTTCTGGCAATAGAGTCCGCGCGCCACCCTCTGATGCGAAAGCCTCGGAAGGAGACAACTCAAACCCCAAGAACCTTCTGTCTAGTATCACATCCCCCCGCCCGAGGTGAAACACCTCCGTGAGCCTGGACGAGATCTTCAGGATGCCGCCGGATACCCGTTCGCAGAAGCCTCGCCAGTTCTGGACCACAGACGAGCATCTCATGCAGCTAGAGGAAGGCCAGCGCGCCATCGGTGCCATCACGGCGGCAGGGCTGAGCGCCGTCAGCGGCCAACTCGGCCAGATCGATGACCATGTGGTCGAACAGATCCGGCAGGAGGAGGAAACGCGGTGGGCCATCGAAGCGGGCTTCGACCATCTCGCCGGAGAGGTCAGCGGCCTTCGTGACGATGTGCGCAACGGCTTCGAAGGCATGCGCCATGTCTTCAGCTGGGGGCTCGCCCGCCTATGCTGGGAGCACGAGCAGGATCGCCAGATGTATCAGCAGGTGCTCGACGTCCTGAAGCACCCGCTAGAGACGCGGGCCCTTGAGCACCGCGAGCGGGCGGAGTTCTGCTATGCGAATGAGTACTGGGAGGAAGCGGTTCGGGAGTATGCCCACGCTGTCGAAGCCAACCCCTACGACTACCTCGCGCACGCCAGGCTTGGCGAGATCTGCTGGTTCCGGGCTTGGCAGTGGGATCCTTCGATGGAGCACTTCGCTCTGGCTGCGAAGTACGCGGACGTCAAGGACGCCAACGCCAACGCCAGGTACTACGGATCGATAGCCTACGCCCATGTTGCCTTCTTGTGGAGGATAGACGCCCTGGCGCGAGAGGACGGCGAGGAGTCGCTGGTGAAGGCCGTCAAAGCAAGCAGACGGGCAGTGGAACTCAAAGCGGACCTTGCCGTCGCCGTGCTGGAGCATGTCATCGACCTGTTTGCAGTCAGCGACGCCGAAGGCGCCGTCCGGGCGATGGACGCCGCCGTCGCCATCGACGAGGACCTCCTGCTCCTGTTCGAGTCGAACCCGGACCTCATGCACCGCGCCGAGGTCCAGTCTTTCGCTGCCTCCTACCGCAGTCGATACGCTGCGCCTGCCAGGGAAGCGCGCGATCTGAAGGCCGAGTGCCATCGTCTCATTGCGGCCACTGTACCGAGAACTCCGCTCTTCGCTGAAGCGGCGACGCCCCTTGACCGTGATCTGACGGGCCGCGGTGAGTGCCCACGGAGGTCGCTAGAGGAAGGCCTTGCGTCCCTTACGGAGCGGCTGGTTGCGGGGCGACACCAGGCTGACCGTGAATGGCAGGAGGTCTCCGGCATCTTGGCGACCGAGCGAGAGCGTCTGTGGCAGACTAACGCCGCGGCGGACGCTGCGAACACCGCCGCGCGGGCTGCTGCGAGGGAGACTCCGACCGAGGCCCTACTGACGTGGAAAGGGTACTACGGCCTGCTCTGCCTCTGCATTCTTCCAATAGCAATCGCTCTCGGCATCCGAGGAGCGGTGGGTCCGGACTTGATCAGGAACGGCGGCGCCATGATCGTATCCCTGTTCTTCGTCGGTCCCTGGATACCCATCGCAGCCCTGAGAGCTGTCCACGTGGTTCGCTGGCACAGCGAACTGTGGTCAGCGCATCGCCTCAGGGTAAGCCAAGCCAGCTCTCGCGCCCAAGAACTCACAAGACAAGCCGATGATGGTCGTCGACTTGTGATCGGCTTGGAGGATCGCTTGGCTCAACTCGGACGGTCCATCGCTCTTTATGAAGAGAAGCAGACAGACCTGTCGCTGCGGATAGCGCGCACGGCGGAGGCGGTCACGTGCGCTGGTCCGCCCGGCCGATAAGCCTTATCCCCTAGTCGCGTCTATCAACGCGTCCGCCATGTACTCGACCTGTTCCTTCGTCAGCGGGTACAGCGGCAGATGCGTGAAGCGGCGGTTGAAGGCCTCCTCCGCCACCGGGCACGTCGCCGCGATCGCGTCGTGGTCGTAGCCCAGCCGCTGCAGCAGCTCGAACTTGTAGAGCGGCGCGAAGTGCGGGATGTTCGTCACGCCCCGATCGCTCAGCCGCTGCTTGAACTCCTGGATGTCGCAGCCCAGCACGTCCGGCTCGATCTGCAGCAGGTACAGGTGCCACGTGCTCTTGATGTCCTCGGTGTCGGGCAGGGCCGGCACGATCCCCGGCACGTCGGCGAAGCGCGCGTTCAGATACTCCGCCGCCTCACGCCGCCGCGCGATGATGTCGCTGAGGCGCGCGATCTGGCTGAGGAGCATGACCGCCTGGATCTCCGTCACCGAGTGGTTGCCAGGCACGGCGAGGCCCCGCGCGGTCTCGAGCGGCACGACATCGTATAGCCAGTTCTTGATCTGCTTGCTGATGTCGAGGCCCACGAACCGCGCGAGCGATAGCTGCGGCCCGAAGCGGTCGTCGTTGGTGACCAGCAGCCCGCCCTCGCCCAGCGACGTCACGTTCTTGACCTCGTGCAGGCTGAAGGCGCCGAAGTCGCCGATCGTCCCGGCGGCGCGGCCCTTGTACCACCCGCCGAAAGCGTGGGCGGCGTCCTCAAGCACCATGATGTCGCGCTCGTGGGCGAGGTCCATGATCGGGTCCATGTCGACCGGGCGTCCGCCGATATGCACGGGCACGATCATCCGCGTCTTGTCGGTCACCTTCCGCGCGACGTCGGCCGGATCGAGGTTGATGGTGCGCGGGTCGAGGTCGGCGAAGACGACCTTCGCGCCGATCGAGAGGGGATAGAGGATCGTCGAGATGAAGGTGATCGCCGGGCAGATCACCTCGTCGCCGGCCTGCAGGCCCGCGAACTTGCAGGCGATCTCGAAGCCCGCCGTCGCGTTGGTGAGCATCATCGCGTACTTGCAGCGGAGCATCTCGCGGACGGCGGCCTCAAGTTCGAGGACGCGGCCGCCGAGGGTCAGCTTCGTCTGCGGACCGCCCGCGGCGAGAAGCGTCTGCACTGCTTCGCGCACCTCGATGAGGCGCTCGTCGTACTCAGCCTCGGCGCCCTCCCTCGGTCGCACGAGGAACTCGACTATCGCCATGACGTCGCTGAGGTCGGCATGCTCGCCCACTGCGGCCCACGGCACCTTCGCCTCGCCGGTGCTGTAACGAAAATCGCTCTGTCGCCCAGACATCTCATCGCCCCCATCTGATACGCACGCTGCGGTGCGGTTTCTCGCGGCGCGACCTGACACCTGCAGCGGCGGGCCGCATCGCCTATAATGTGGGCGCTTTCGGGCGCCAATCGGGGGGCTTCATGCGTCTTAACACCGACAAGCTGGCGCGTCTCGCCCTCTTGTGGAGCGAGGCCGTCGGGCCGGCCGGACTGCTCCGGCTGGTCGCGCATTTCGGCACGGCCGAGAAGGTTCTCACGGCCTCGGCGGACGACTTTGCCTCGCCCGACCTCGGCTTGCGCCCCGAGCAGATCGCCCTCCTCACCGGTCTGCGCAACCGCCTCGAGGACTTCGAGGCCCAGTGGGAGGAGTGCCGCAGCCGCTATATCCGCGTCCTCTTCCCCGACGACGACGGCTATCCGCGCATCCTCCGCGACATCCCCAATCGTCCGGGCGTGCTGGCGATCCGCGGCAACTGGCTGGCCTCCGACGACCCGGCCGTGGGCATCGTGGGTACTCGCCGTCCGACCAAGGACGGCCTGCGCATGACGGAGATCCTGGCGAAGACCTGCGCCTCGGTCGGGATGACGATCGTCAGCGGCCTTGCCTTCGGCGTCGACCAGGCGGCGCATGAGGCCGCCCTCGCCGCGCATGGCCGCACCATCGCTGCCGTCGGCTGCGGCATCCTCGCCATTGAGGCCGAGAAGTCCGGCGGCATGGAGTCTCGCATCGCCGAGCAGGGCGCCGTCCTCTCCGAGTTCGCACCCCGGGCGCCGGTGACGGTGCCTCACCTCATGGCGCGCAACCGCCTGACCAGCGGCCTCGCGCGGGCGCTCATCGTCGTCCAGTCCCGGCACCGCGGCGGCTCGCTCATCACTGCTCGCAACGCCGCCCGTCAGGGGCGGATCGTCGCTGCCGTGGCGTGGCCTGAGGAAGTGCCTGAGGGTGAGGGTTGCCGCGAACTCTTGCGCGCCAGAGCAGTCGAGCTTCGTGGCGCGGAGGACATGCGGGCTCTCGCCGACAGGTTGCGCACCGAGCAACCTGCGCCCGCGCGCGGATCGTCCCAGCTACCGCTCCTGGGCGAGTGATGCTCAGCGGCCCTTGGTTGCTTGCCGCGCAGCCGCCGTGATCGCCTCGAGGGCCGCGCTATCGGTGCCAGCCTTCTGCGCCGTCTGTTCGAGCTTCACCACGGCCGGTCCGCCCGCGCCCTCGACCACCGCGCGCGCGTACCACCACAGGGCGTTGTCATACTCCTGCATCGCCAGGGCCACGTCGCCGACCAGCACCAGATCCTGCGGCGTCGGCCCGTACCGCAGCAAGGCCTCGGCCGGCGCATTGGCCTCCGACGCGCGGCCCGCCTTGATGAGCGCCGCGATCTGCGCCCGCCGGGTGATGGGTCCGGGCGAAGCCTTAGCCAGATAGGTTAGCGCGAGGTCTGGCTTGCCCGCGAGCATTAGCGCCTGCGCCTGGCGCAGAGCCTTGTCTGCAGGGGTGCCCCGGTCTGAGTTGACCCACGCCTGAAGCTGCGCCTCATCGCCGCCTGCCGCCAGCAGCGCCATCACCGCCGGGGCGTCCGGCGCATCATCAGCCCACGCCGCCGCCACTTCGCCCATCGCCTCGCGGACCTCAAGCGCCGCCTGCCCAGTCTTCTTCATCACGGTGAAGCGCCCGACGAGGATCGGCTCGTCGCGCAGCGCCGCCGCTCGCAGCATGTAGTCCGCCGCCTGCGGGAGCTTGTCCGCCGCGAGGCTCATCTGCGCCGCGAGAGCGAGGAGCTGCCCTTTCACCTCGCGATCCGGCGCTGCCTGAGCAGTCTGATCCGCCAGGGCAGCCGCGCCCGCTGCCTCGCCACCCGCCGCCATCTGCTCGGCCGCGTAGCGGATCATCGCCATCGGCGCACCGGCCGCGGTGGCCAGGCTGTGCAGAGCCTTCAGCCGTCCCTGAGGCCCATACTCGGCCGTCAGCAGCGCCTCAACCGCGGCCCACTGCGCCTTCGTGGGCGAGGTATCGGCGACCATTCGCGGGACGAGGTTGAGCGCCTTGTCGCGCGCGGCCGCATCGCCCGCCGCCTGCCGCAGCACCGCGCAGAGGCCGTCGCGATCCGGGGAGGTATTCCACGCTTGTCCCACCGCATCGACCGCGGCCAGGAGGTCTCCCTTCGCCGCGAAGGCCGAGGCACGCACCTCCGCCGCCTCGGGACCGGTCAAGCCTGTCAGCGCCTGCAAAGCCCGCGCGGGCTCCTTCTCGTGCAGCGCGAGCCACGCCGCCGAGAGCTTGAGGCGCGGCGTCAGCTTGGGCGTCTCGACGAGGAGCTTGGCCATGCGATCCCACTGGCCCAACCGTCGCATCAGCCGCGCCGCGTTCTCCGCATCCTCGATCTTGTGGCCGCGGCGCCAGGCCTCCGCGTAGGCCTGCGCCGCCGCCTCGGTCTGACTCGCGCGTTCGTAGAGGCCGGCCATGATCCGCACGGCCTCCGCGCCGGCCTTACCGCGCGCCTCCTGGGCCTGGAGCAGCGCCTGCCAGGTTTCGCCGTATTCCGAGAGCATCTCCGTCAGCGCCAGGTGAAGCTCGACGTCTCCGGGCGACAGGGCGAGGACGCGTCGCAGGTATCGCTCGGCCAGATCGGGCCGCTTCATCGCGAGGGCGAGCTTGACCGCGCTCATCAGCGCCGCCGGGTCGGAAGTCGCCGCCTTCCCCAGGCACTCCAGCGCGCGAGCGTTGTTGCCGGCCGCCGTCCAGCAGCGCGCCGCCAGACTCATCAGCTCAGGCCGTGACGCACCTGCCTGTTCGTACAGCTTGGCGGCGTCGGCCCATCGCATCGCGCCTTCCAGAGCCTGCGCCTCAGCCGCCAGCACGTCCGGGTCCGACGGCAGTACCTTCAGGTCCGCAAGCCTCGTGACGACCTCGGGCAGGTTCCGCCCGAAGGCAAGGCTGAGGGCCTGCATCGCCGCCTTCCGCTGATCCTTCGCTGGCGACAGGCGGATCGCCCAGCCGAGCGCATTGGCGCAGCTCGTTACGTCCGCCATCGCCCCGTAGGCGTCGGCCATCGGCCACCACGGCCGCGGGTCCTTGGGCGCGAGGCTTACCTGCGTCTGGGTCACCATCACGACTTCGAGCCATCGCTGTCCGGCTGCGTATACTCCCGCCAGCGCGAGGGCAGCCTCCATGTCGCCAGGCTTCTCATTCAGCGCGGCGCGAAGCTGAGGCTCGGCCGCCGCCAGCTTCTTCATGGCGAGGTAGGCGAGGCCCAACTTCTTGCGCAGGCCCGGCGTTTTATCGCCAGCCGCAATAGCTTTCTCCAGCGCAGCCGCGGCCCTGTCGGGATGGCCCGCCGCCAGCCACGCCGATCCCGCCTCGCCAAGCATCCTGGGGTCATTGGGGTGGCGCTGGATGTAAGCCGAGAGCACGCCCGCCGCATCCGCAGCCTTCCCTCGCCCACGCATCAGCCGCGCGAGGAGCAGCACTGCCTCCGCGCGGTCGGGCTCATGGGCGAGGAGGGTGCTGAGGGTCTGCTCGGCCTCTGCGGCGTTGCCGCTCTGGGCGAGGCATCGCGCGAGGTGATACGAGGCATCGCCGGATCGGGGTTCGTATTGCAGCACGGTGCGGAAGGCCTGCTCAGCCGCGCCCCATTGCCTGGCGGCCTCACGCTTGAGCCCCTCCGCCATCCACGCCCGGTAGAGGCTCGCCGACATCCCGGGCATGGGCTGAGAGAGAGGTGGCGCCGCCGAGGCACTCCCGGCGCACGCAGCGAGCACGAAGACGATCGCCGCCACAAACCTCAGCCCGCGGCGCGCATATCCCGGCAGGCCCCGCATCAGTCCTCGGGGCTCATGGGCTCCATGATCGCTTCCCACTGGCCGTTGCGCAGCTCCCGGAAGAAGCAGGTCCAGCAGTTCGTGTGGCAGGCCGGGCCGATCTGGTCCACGCCCAGCAGCAGGCAGTCGCCATCGCAGTCGAGGCGTATCCACTTCACGTGCTGCACGTGCCCGGAGGTGAGGCCCTTGACCCACAGTTCCTCACGCGAGCGGCTCCAGTAGGTTCCCAGGTCCGTCTCTAGAGTGTGCCGCAGCGACTCCTCGTTCATGTAGGCGACCATGAGCACCTCGTTGGTCTCGTGGTGCACCACGACCACCGGGGTCAGGCCGTCGCCCTTGGCGAAGTCGACCTTCGCCACGATCTCATCCATCTGTTCCTTGCTCAGGTCCATGGGTGGCAATTGCTCCGTTCATGACTTGCGTGCGCCCTTCGGGTACGCACGGTCCTTCCCCTGTCTGTCATCCTGAAGGAGCAGCGCCTTATGCTGCTCAGAAGGATCTCCTTTTGGCCTGTACCCGCAGAACGCAGTCCGCATCCTGCAAAAGGAGATCCTTCGTCAGCAACGCTTCGCGTTGCCTTGGCGATGCTGCGCATCGCAAGGATGACAAGCGCGGGTGTCTCAAGGTTCCGGAGGGTACTCCCGGCCTCACGCCCTCACGCGCACGGGCACGCCGCGCGAGGCCAGTTCTCGCTTGATGTCCTCCACCGTCGTCTCGCCGAAGTGGAAGATGCTCGCGGCCAGGACCGCGTCGGCCTTGCCGTAGGTCAGGGCATCGTACATGTGGTCCACGCTGCCCGCCCCGCCCGACGCGATGACCGGTACGCCCACGCTCTCGCTGATGCGGCGGAGAAGCTCGACGTCATAGCCGGTCTTGGTGCCGTCGGCGTCCATGCTGGTGACGAGCAGTTCGCCCGAGCCTCGCTCCTCGGCCTCGCGGGCCCAGGCCAGCGCGTCGACCTCGGTCGGCTCGTGGCCGCCGTGGGTCCAGACCTTCCACTCGATGTCGTCATCCGGCGCCGGGCCGAGGTAGGTGTCGTCGCGGCCATCGCGTGAGACGCGCTTGGCGTCGATGGCGCAGACGATGCACTGGCTGCCGAACCTCGCCGAGGCCTCGTTGATGATGCCGGGGTTGAGGATGCCGGCGGTCATGATGCTGGTCTTGTCGGCGCCACCGAGGAGGATCTGGCGCACGTCGTCGACGGTGCGGACGCCGCCGCCGACGGTGAAGGGGATGAAGATCGCCTCGGCCGTCCGCCGCACAATGTCGAGCATGATGTTGCGATGGTCGAGGCTCGCGGTGATGTCGAGGAAGACCAGTTCATCGGCGCCCTGATCGTCATAGTTACGCGCCTGCTCGACCGGGTCGCCCGCGTCGACGTGATCGATATACTTCACGCCCTTGACCACGCGACCGCCGGTCACATCCAGGCACGGGATTATCCTCTTTGCCAGCATCTTAGGTCCCTCTACTCGGCCTTCATGGCCTCGGACGCAACGCGGCCAAGTCGCTCATCGGCGCCCGGCCGCGATAGCCTCTCCCAAATCGAGGCGGCCCTCGTAAAGAGCGCGCCCCGCTATCACAGCTATTATGCCCAGCGGCTCCAACTCCCGCAAGGCGACGATGTCTTCGAGCGCCGACACCCCGCCCGAGGCGATGACCTCGGAGGTCGTGGCCTCGGCTATCCGGCGCAGGCCGTCGAGGTTGGGCCCGGTCAGCATCCCATCGGTCGCGATGTCGGTGCAGAGCAGTCGCCGCACCCCGAGCTTGCCCATCTCCGCCGCCAGGTCCGCCGCATCGGTTGCGCTCGTCTTCTGCCATCCCTCGACCGCGACCTTGCCGTCACGCGCATCGATGGCCACGACGAGATCGTCGCCCAGCATCTCCAGCGCCGCGGTCAGAAGCTCGCGATCGGCGAGAGCCGCCGTGCCCAGCACGATCCACTTCGCGCCCGCAGCCTTGGCTGCGCGGACGTGGTCCATGCTCCGCAGCCCGCCGCCGAACTCGATGGGCGTCGGCACGGCGGCCGATATCCGCGCGAGGGCATCCAGGCTTCGCGGCTCACCTGCCATCGCGCCGTCAAGGTCAACGACGTGGATGATGTCGGCGCCGTTTCCCAACCAGCGGTACGCGACCTCGACCGGGTTGTCGGAGTACACGGTGCGCTGGGCCATGTCGCCGCGTTTGAGGCGGACGACCTGCCCTTCGCTGAGGTCAATCGCAGGGATGACGATCATCGTTGCCTTTCCTCTTGCTGTAGGGCGGGGATTTATCCCCGCCGCGATCCTGGACAACGTGCCGCTCGGCGGGCATTTATGCCCGCCCTACAGCAACTGCCCGCGCGCGAGTGCCTACTGCACGGTTTCCCACATTGCGAAGTAGTTCTCCGGCGGCGTGCCGGGGAGGACGGTGTTGCTCGACCCGAGGATGAGCCGGCCGCGAGGCTTGCCCGCCGCGACGATCTCTTCGGTCGCCGCCCTGATCTGCTGCGGCGTGCCGTTGCGGAGGAGCGCGCAGCTCACATTGCCCCAGCACGTGAGGTTAGGATACCGCGCCAGGAGCTCTGGTATGCGTACGCTCGCGTCGTAGTCGATCTCGCCGAAGCCGTCGAGGCCGGAGTCGATGAAGAGGTCGTCGAGGATCGGATGGAGGTAGCCGTCGCTGCGGAAGAGGTATTTCATGCCGACCTTGTGCGCATGCTCGGCGAGCTTGCGGTACCTCGGCATCACGATCTCGCGGAAGAAGCGCGGGCCGTAGATGGGCCCGTTCTTATCGGCGAGGTCGCCGCCGCCCCACGAAATCCGTATGCCCAGCCCCGCCTGGACCTCCATCTGCAGTCGCCCGTGCTCGACCTGCGCATCCAGATACGCGGCGATCAACTCTGGCACCATCGCGCACGCCGTCAGCCATTCCTCATTCATCGGCACCGACAGCATCGCCCCGCCGGGCACCTCGAACTCGTCGCCGGCGATATCGAGCCACTTGCGGTAGTAGCCCTCGATGCCCTCGGCCGCGCCGGAGGTCTTGAAGTTCTCGACCGCCGCCTCCAGGCCCTTCACCGCCGCGCGGATGGGTTCTTCCCCGCGCCATTCGGGACGCTGGCTATACTTCACGACGCCGTACGTCATCGCCCCCGGGTCGTAGCGGCGGATCTCCCACCAGCCCTCGGGGTCGCCGTAGAGGAACTCGTACTCGCTCACCTGCTTCGTCGGCACGCCGCCCAACCACGGGCAACTCAGCGCTCCGAAGCCCAGCGTGCGATGAAGCTCGACGACGTCCTCGACCACTCGCTCCGAGAATTCCTGGTAGGCCTCCGGGCCACGCATCGCCCAGACGGCTTCCTGGTAGTGGAGCATCACGGCGCCGGTGAAGGCCTCGCGCCCGAGGATCTTCGAGGCGACCTCGGAGGCGAAGGCCTGCTCGTAGACGGGCACCTTGTGGGTGGCCGTCCCGCCGAAAGCCCCGATGAAAAGCTGGCGATTCGTCATGGGGTGAAGCTCCTCCTCACACGCGCTCACACCGGAAGCTTGTCATCGGGAAGGTAGGGCGTCTTGATGAAAACGAGCCGCGTCGGGGCCTCGGTGTCGTTGATGATGTTGTGCGCCTCCCCCGGCTCGATGCGGAAGGCGTCGCCGGGCTCCACGCGGTGGGCCACGCCGTCCACGATCATCTGCGGCGCGCCGTCGAGGAAGTAGAAAGTCTCCTCGACCTGGGCGTGCTTGTGCGGACCAAGCTCCTGCCCGGGCTTGAAGACGATGATGCCCCACTCCATGCACGGGCCGCGGAAGACGTACTTGGGCCCGTGATCGCCGTGGCGGAAGTCCATGTTCTTCTCGTTGGTTTTCTCCATGGTCTCGTCCCTCCGGCGTCCTTTTCCAAGCCCCGGCAGAGCTTCCTCCCCGCGGGCCGGTTCAGTCGGCACGATTGTTGCCGATAATACGCGAGCATGCCAGCTCCAGCCCCGAAAGCGGAGGACGGTCCCATGCGAGTGTTGCTCGTTGAGCACAACCCTGACTGCGCCGCCCTGACGACCGGGGCGCTGCAGCGGGAAGATATCGATTGCGAGGTCGCGCCGGATGAGGCCGCCGGAGCCGAGTGCCTGGCGCTTCGTGGGCCCTTCGACGCGCTGCTCCTGGATTACTCAATGCCCACCGCGGCCCTCCAGTTCCTGCTGGAGGCACGCCGTACCGGGTGTCAGCTTCCGGCGATCCTGCTCTGCCCGCCGGGTAACGCCCAGGTCGCCAGCGCAGCGGTCAGGGCTGGCGTGGCCGACTACCTCGTCAAGTCGCCCGACCTGACCCATCTCGAACTGCTGCCTGGAGCCCTGCGTCGCGTCGTCCGAGCTGGTGTCGCCCAGACGCGCAAGCCCCCCGGCAAGCCGACCGGCGACACCCAGCCTGTCGACCTCTCCCAGCCCTGCGAGGACGTCCAGCGCCTCATCCTCGTCGACCCTCTGACCGGCCTGTACAACCGCCGCTTCCTGCCCGATGCCCTGAGCCGCGAGTTCGCCGCGAGCCTTCGATACCGTCATCCGCTGAGTTGCGCCATGGTCGACATCGACCACTTCAAGGAGGTCAATGACGCCCACGGGCACATGGCCGGCGATGAGGTGCTGCAGGGCATCGCCGGCCTGATCCGGGCCTGCTTCCGCGAGCCCGACCTGGCCTTTCGCTACGGAGGAGACGAGTTCACGATCCTGCTGCCGCATACCGGCGAGGACGCTGCCCTCAACGCCTGCGAGCGCTTTCTCGAGGAGCTTCGAGCTATTCCGGTCGCGCCCGCGCGCGGCGACCTTGCGATCCGGGCGAGCGTCGGCCTGGCCTGCCTCCAGAACGACAACTTCTCCAGCCACGAGGAGCTGATCGCCGCCGCCGATGCCGCGCTCTATCAGGCCAAGCACAACGGCCGCGATCAGGTCGTGGTCGCCGACGTTGCTCAACGCGAAACCGACCCCGCCCAGGCCGCGGCCTGAGCGCTTCGACCTCCGGGACTCACCTTCCGCCCGGACCTCTATCGCCGGGGAAGAATTCGTCGCTCCAGAAGACCGGCTCGTAGCCGCGATCCGTTACGAAGCGAATGGCCTCATGCACGCGGTCCGTCACGTCGGGCAGGTAGTAGGCCAGCTCGCGCCGGAAGTACTGCTCGTGGATGAGCAGCTCCATGAGGTCGAGGGTCGCCGGGTTGGCCACCTTCGCCTCGAGCTTCGGCTTGATGTCGACAAGTTGCACGCCGTTGACCACCATGTCGCACTCGATCATCAGCAGGTCCATGTCGTAGTCCTTCCACGCGTCGCGGAAGGCGATGTGGGCGATGCGCTCCTCGTCGAGATAGTAGTGCGTCGTGCAAGTCTCGGCAGGGAGTTCGGCGAGGATGATGAGGCCCTTGTACCCCGCGTCGCGCACAGCCCTCGCACCCTCACGGGTCGTCTCGGCCCAGTGCACGGTGGTCACCGGCGTCATGACCTCCGGCCCGGCCCAGCGCAGCATCTGCTCGTGGACGCGCGCCAGGTCGGTCGCGAGTTCGTCGTAGCCGGCGTCTTTGTAGATGCGGTCGGGCTTATCCGCCCGCGCATGGAAGGACAGGTGCAGCCAGTCGGCGTTGTCGGCCCATTCGCTGCGCCACTTGTCGCTGAGCTGGTCGGTGGTGAAGCCGGCGCCGTCGGTGAGGTAGGTGTTGATGTGGACCTTGGTCCCGTACTCGCGGTGGATGTCTCGCCAGAAGGCCAGGTACCAGTGATCGAAGAGGGAGGGGTACTTGTCCGGCTCGCGTCCGAGGTCGGCGAGGAACTGGATGTTGTCGTCGATGGACCAGCGATAGCGCAGCCGCGATCCGGCGTCCCACATCACCCGCGAGGCGGCCTCGGCCTTCATGCCGCCGCCCTCAGCCGCGACCGTGAGGATCTCTTCGCGCTGCGTGATCTCAGTTGGCACTGAGAACTTGCCCTCGCCATCAGCCACGGCTGTCGCCCCACCGCACCTCACCGTCGCGCCGGGCCACGCCGTCCCGCGCACATCCAACTTCAGCCGCCCGCCGGCCGCTTCGCCGTCATGGCGGTTCAGCACATCACCGTCCCACGGAAAGTCAATCTTCACCGTTGCGTCGCTCAACCTTAACGCCTCCCTGGGCTGCCTACTTTGCTGACACCGGCACAACTCGCACGGACACGACCCCGTGCGCCGGCGTCTTCACCGTGACCTGTCGCCCCGTTACCGGCAGCGCGCCACGGTTGTCGCTCTCAGTCACATTCGTCCTCTCAGCCCGCGCCACATCGAAGCCCAGCCGCAGCTTCGCGGTCGTCTCCAGGCCGCGGGACTCGTACCATCGCACGATGAGGCCCGGACCATGCTCGGCCTTCTTCACTGCCGCGAGGACCAGGTTGCCCGGGTCGAGGCTGACCAGGCTCAGCGACGAGGGCAGCGTTCCCTTGTGGCTATCCACCGGCGCCACGATCAGCGGGTTGTTCAGTTCCCACGCCCGCCGCACGACATCCTCACCCCAGTTCCCCGCATGCGGGACGAGGGCGTAGCGGATCTCCTGCACGCCCAGGTCCGGCTCGGGGTCGGGGTCATAGGACGATCGCACGATGGTCAGCCGCAGCGTGCTCCCCTGCGCGTCGTAGCCGTACTTGCAGTTGTTGATCAAGGCCGCGCCCCACACGGGCTCCTCCATCCTCCGAGGCCCGAGGGTGATCGCGAAGACCTTCATCCGCTCAGCCTTGGGCAGCACGACAGCCTTGAGCCGCTTGCCCTTCGGCAGCTCATACGATCGCGCGAAGATGCGGGCCTCCGGCGTCGTCTTCCCCGAGGGAATGAGCCGGTACGACGCCCGCGCCGCGATCTCCTCGCCCGCGCCCGGCCCGAAGCACCAGTCGCTGTACGACATCGGCAGGGGTTCTTTGGTCCCGTCGGTGAAGACGATCGACCCCATGCCGCCNNCCGACTCGCCCGCCGCCGACGCGCCGAAGAGGACCAGCCCGTCAGCCGCCACCTGCGGCATCGGGATGGTCTGGCCGACGCAGCGGACGGCATTGTTCGCGCCGGCAGTAGTCGGGCCCACACGCCAGGGGATGTCGTTCCACATCATCATGCCGTCCTTGGCGCTGTCGAAAATCGCCGCCGGGTAGGACATGTGCCCGCCGTCCATGTCGCCATCGCCGGGCTTGTCGTCGGTTGCGATCGCATCCATGTTGAAGTGCGCGGTGAGGTCGATGGGCGTCGGCTTACCCGGCGCCGTCAGCGACCTCATCTCAGTCAGATCGGACCACATCTGCGCCGGCACATCCTGCCCATCGCGGCTGCGCTCGACGCTGCCGAAGGGTACGTCGCAGGCGAAGACCGGGTCGGCCAGGTTCATCGGGAACGCGACCTTCAGCATCGGCCCACCCAGCTTGTTGTCGCCCTTCTGCTCCCAGTCGGCCACGAGGCGGAAGTCCACCTGTCCCTCGCTCGCGCGCAGCCCAATCCACTGCGTGAGCGTCGACTTGTCGTAGTGATGCTTGACGATGACGCCCGCCGCCAGCGGTCCCTTCGCCGCCACCTGCACGCTATCGGCCTCAGTCAGCGCCTTGGTCGACGTGTACTCGCCGATGTCCCACGCGGACATGCCGTGGGGCGCCTCCCAGAGCACCTGCAGCTGGTCCGCCTGCTTGCCTGAGGGCACCAGTTCTTTCCCCAGTGCCTTGTCGAACGCCGAGCTTACCGCGCCGGTCTTGCGATCCACGATCACGCGCAGGCGAGTGTTCTCCATCGTCACCGCGTCAGGCGCGTCGACGAGCTTCACGGTGTCGCCCGGCTTCAGCCCTTCGTCCGTGGCGTGCATCACCGTCCATCCGCACGAGGGGACCGAGGCTCTGAACATCGTGACCCGGCTCTGCCCCGCGGCCGACGGCATGTCCACGGTCTGCGTATCCGGACCCGTGACCGGCGCATCCGTTTCCAGCGTCCACGCCCGCGGCCATCCGAGCCGGTTCCACAGCAGGAAGCCGTCGCCGTTCCCACGCGTATCGATCTTCTCGGCCAACGCCGCGACGCTTCCGTCCAACTCCTTCCGCGCCGCCGCATCGGCCTCGGCATCGATCTGCATCGAGTACTTGTAGCTATCGTGGATGGCCGAGCCGCAGAAGATGTCGTGGAATTGGTTGAAGCAGACGTTCCGCCACGCCTGCATGAAGGCGGTGCCGTCATAGGGCCGCCCGGTCAGCACGTTCGCCGCGGACGCCGCCGCCTCGGCGGTCGGAAGGAAGTTCTCCAGCCGCCGGTTCTCCCGCTTGATGTCGCTGTGCGTCGTATAGCAGCCGCGGAAGGTGAAGTTCAGTTCGTGCCGCACAACTGGCAGGTCCACCTTCTCCTTCAGCGCAGCCGGGAAGAACTCGTCGGTCCGCGCGAACTTGATGTTCGGCGCCAGCGGATTCTTGCGCAGGCTCATCGCCGTCTCGATGTCATGCCGCGTGGGACCGCCGCCGTGGTCGCCGACGCCNNCCATCCGGTCCCTCCCACCAGAACATCGGGTAGCCCGGCCCGCACCGCGCGAAGTAGAAATATTCGATGCCCGCGTCGTGGGCGATGGTCGGCATCGTCGCCGCGTGGCCGAAGTTGTCGGGATACCAGAGCGTCTTCGTCCACTTCCCGAAGCGGCTCATGCAGTACTCGCGCGCGGTGAGGAACTGCCGCGCCAGCGCCTCGCCCGAGGCCATGTTGGTATCGCCCTGCACCCACGTCGCCGCCGTGATCTCCCACCGCCCATCCTTGATCGCCTGCTTCATCTCGGCGAAGAGGTCGGGGTGATGCTCCTCGATGGCGATATACGCTCCGCACTGGCTCTCCGAGAACTCGAACTCAGGGAATTCCTTCATGAACTTGATGGCCTGCCACCATGTATCGTGGGCGACCTGGATCGTCTCGGGCCAGAGCCAGAGCCAGTTCATGTCGATGTGCGCATGGCCGATGAGATAGGTCGTGTATTGATGCGCCACCGCCGCGAGCGGCAGGAGGCACTGCTGGGCCGCCTCGAGCGAAGCGGAGAACTTGGCCGTGTCGCTGAGGGCGGAGAAGTCGATCGTCGTCGCTGCGTTCACGAGCGAAGCCTTCGCATCGGACGGGAGTTGGTCGCCCAGGTCGAGAAGCATCTGCCCGCTCTCGAGGGTCTCGGCCATCTCAAGGATCTTGTCGCGCACGGGGTCGAGCTTGGCGTACCGGATGCTCGCCGATAGCAGCCGCCCCGGCCCGCCCTCGTTGATGCACTTCACGGCGATCACGAAGCTCTGCCCGGGCGTGGCGTTGTCGGTGATAGTTGCCTGGCCCTTGTCCCAGAGAAACGCCTGGATGAGCTTCCCGTTGACGTAGATCTCGCCCTTATCGTCGCAGCCCACGTTAAGAACCAGCGGCCCACCGGGGTTGGGGGCGCTGCCGATCTTGTCAGGGATGACGACCGTCCTGCGATACCACGCCGCCTGGTTGTCGCCCTGCCAGCTGTGCTCGGGCCAGACCAGCGGCCACGCGGTGTCGTCGACGTCGGGCATCTCGCCGCCTTCCTTCGCCGGAAGCTGGAAGTGCCAGGGTCCCGCCCGCTCGCTGCCGAGAGCCCGCAGGCCGTCGATGGCCGTCTGCACTTTCGGGTCCACCCCGCCCTGCGCGAGGCCGAGGTGAGGCGAGGCCATCGTGGCCATTGCGACTAGAAGCCCTGCCAGCAGGCCGATCTTCCATCGAGCACAGTCCATGGTCGTCATTGATCGTCACTCCCAGGGGAACCTGTCGTGCCCCGCAACCGTTCCTTCTCCCGCGAGGGGTTCTTTCCTTCGGCCCACGCAAGACCGCCTCTCGCCATGCGCCTTCGCTTGTCGGTATACTTGGCGCGACCGGGGAAGCCCGCTATGCGTCACCTCTGGATCGCCATAGTCGTTGTCGGCTTGCTGAGCCTTGGCTGGGGCCTCCACCAGGGCCAGGCCTTCACGGTCAAGCGCTGGGCCACCACCCTCTGCACCTCCTGCATCGGCCTCATCGACAGGGAGTCTGGTCGATGAGGCGCAAGGGCCACCCACGCTGGCTGTACATGCGCTTCTGGGTTCAGGCCTTCGCGACGGTCCTCGCGAACAACGGCTTCCTCCGCGCGACGAAGAGCACCTGCTGGCCGGGCCTCAACTGCTGGGCCTGCCCGACCGCGAGCTTTGCCTGCCCCATCGGCGCCTTGCAGAACTCCCTCGGCGCCTGGCGATGGAAGGTCGCCGACGTGGGCGTCTTCGCCGCGCTAGCAGCGCTGCCGTGGTATGTGATCGGCACGCTGCTCCTCGCCGGGGGCCTTGGTGGACGATGGACCTGCGGGTGGATCTGCCCCTTCGGCCTGTTTCAGGATCTCCTCGCCAGGATCACCCGCCGCAAGGTCTACCCGCCGCGATGGCTCGCCTACCTTCGCTACCTGGTCCTCGTCGGCGTCGTCTTCATCGTAGCCTACTGGACCGGTCAGCCGTGGTTCTGCAAGCTCTGCCCCCAGGGCTTTCTCGAAGGCGGCATACCCCAGCCTCTCCTTCGCCCGGAGTTGCGCTCGGGCATCGGCTGGCTGTGGTACCTCAAGCTCGCCATCTTCCTCCTGACCGTTCTCGCCGCGGTATTCATGGTCCGACCCTTCTGCGCGATCGCCTGCCCCCTGGGCGCCATCTACGCGATGATGCAGCCCTACAGCCTCTACCGGACGGTCGTCCTGCATGACGCCTGCACGAATTGCGGTTGGTGCGTAGCCAACTGCCCCCAGGGCCTCGACCCGCGCGCCGACATCGACGGCGCCCTCTGCGTAAGCTGTCTGGAGTGTCGCAAATGCCCCGCGAGGGCTATAGTATCCACGTCGGCCTGGCGGGTGGAGGACCTGGTGAAGGCCTACCGCCGACAGGCCAAAGACGATGAGCGCAATCGCAGCGACCATGACTGAACCTCAAACGGGCCACCGCGTGATTGCCGTGCTGCGCGACGCAGCGGCCGCGCGTCCCGAGGTGCGCCTCGAGGACTGGGACGGCCTCCGCGTGGTCGTCAAGGATTACACCGTTCGCGCGACGTGGGTGAAGCTCGCCGTGGCCGGCTTCCTGGTCAAACGCGAGGCCGCGGCCCATCGCCGCCTGCAGGACATCGACGGCATCCCGCCCGCCCTGCCGGTGACCAACCCGCACATCCTCGCCCACGTCTATGTCGAGGGGCGGTCGGTGCCCGAGGTCAAGGAGCCCCTCACGCCCGAGTTCTTCGACCGCCTCTACGAAATGATCGCCCAGATCCACGCCCGCGCGATGGCCCACGGCGATCTCAAGCGTCTGCCCAACATCCTCGTCCAGCCCGACGGCATGCCCGCCCTCGTGGACCTCAGCGCGGCGATCATGTCCGGCTCGAATCCCATCGTTGCGGCGATTCTCGGCTACATCCAGGACGACGACTTGCGGGCGGTCGCAAAGCTGAAGAAGCGGCAGGCGCCCGAGCTTCTCACGCAGGAAGAGATCGACCGGCTGGCGTGGAAGCCTCTCGCCGAGCGGATGTGGCGATGGCTGCGGGAGTACCTGCGCCCGTGGATCCAGCGCCGCTCCGATCCCGACGGCGAACTTCCCGACGACTGATACCGCAACGCGCCGTCATCCTGAGCGCACTGCGCTTTCAGAATGAAGCGG
>PMZA01000074.1 GCA_003170595.1 Armatimonadota bacterium | reverse complement strand
GCCAGTAACTACTCCTGTGCCTTGGCTTTACGGCGATACGGTCCACGAACAACTGAGTCGGGATGACGGCGAATCCACGATGCCCGGGTGGCGGCGTCGTGGCAGGTCCGACAGTAGCGCCGACCGTGCTTGTCAATGATGGTGTTCGCCTCATCGAAAGGATGCCCCTTGCGACACTGGTCGCCACCCTGCCCCCGAGCGGCTAGAACCTTCTCGCGGTACTCGGGATCGGCCCACTTGTCCTTCATCACCTCGGTACGATGCGCGATCTGCTCGGGGTCCTGCCAGACACGCTTCATGGTGGCGGCAATCTGAGCATTGGTTTCCGGTGATGCTGGTGCCCGATTCTGCGCAGCCTGCCGCATGTTGGCTAGTGTCTCTGGACTGCGGGGACCGTACTTACGCCCCCGAGAGGAGGCGCTGATCTTAGCGATCCGTGCGGGATCACGAGCAATCCTGCGTAGGTGCTCCTCGCCTTGTGCGCGAAACTCTGGGCGCTCCCAGACTTGTTTCATTACGTCGGATTTCAGGAGTTTCAGCTCGGGTGTCTGCGCAGCGAGCTGTGCGGCGAGATGCCGCTCCCTGTATCCCGGGCTTTGCCAAACTCGTCGTGAGGCGTCTGCGTTCTTGGCTCGTTTCTCAGGAGACTGCAGCGCGGCAAGCCCCTTGGCCCGGAAATCTGGGTCCTGCCAGTGCTCACGCATAACTGCTGCTTTCTTGGCCTGAGCCTCTGGACTATGTGAATGGAGTCCCCGAAGGGTGCCTCCCAGAGCGCCCTTGTGCCGATCCTCGTGGCAGTTGGCACAGAGCGCGACCAGATTGGACGGATCGTTGGAACCGCCGAGGCTTTTCGGAACGATGTGGTGTTTATGGAGCCCGTTCCGTTCGACTCCGCAGTCGGAGCATCTCATGCTGCCAGTATAGCACACACTGGCGGCATGAGACACGCTATCGGTTACCCGGCCGCTGGCAAAGTCCATGTCCAGGTGCATGTCAAAGTGTCACCTGAAGCAAGAGTCGCGTCTGCGTTAAGTGTCGTATCCGCGACGAGGATTCCGCCGCCCGAGGCCCCGTAGCCACCCGTAAACAAGCCGCACTTGTGCTCTGCCGTGAAGGTCGCACCAGCGGTATACGTCACGGCAAGCGTGAATGTGGTTGCGCCGGGGGTGTGCGCGAAGGTCGCCAGCTTGCGCTGTAGACCGTTGGCGGTTTCCTCGCCGGTCAGAGCGGTGTCGCCTGTTGCCGGTCCGCCGGTGTTGGTGGTGATGCCGATAAATCGCGCGGGACCCTGGCCCGGCACGATCTGGAATGCGCTGGTGTTGGCGGGCGTAGTCCCGGCGCCATCGGTGCTCGTCCACCACTGGTCGATCTGCGCGACCGATGTGGTGTTCGAGAGGATGTTGCCGTAGACCGGAGCGGTGGTCAGACCCGTGACCGGCATGTGAATCTGATAACCGGCGAGCGTCGAGGCCGTCCACGTTGTGCCGGTGCCGGTAACGGCGGTAGCCGTGACTGTCGTGGCAGGTCCGTTGAGGACGCCGCCAAAGAGGCCACCACCCATTGTGTTGTGCAGCCAGTCCATGCCAACCGTGGTCTTGAGGTTTTTGGACCAGCCGAGGTCTTCGAACGTCCCCGGTGTTCCGAAGACGCCGGACGTGCCGCGTCCGATCATTCCGTGAACCCAGTTCGGGCCGAACTTCAGTTCGTCACCCATGAACCGGCCACGACCGATCATCGAGCGGACATCCTCATCGACGCGACCCAACACGTCGTTCGGCCCAAGGCCGGTGCGGGGCTTATTGCGGGTGACGAGCTTTAGAAAGTTCACTTAGCCTCCTTGGGCTTGGTCTCTTTGTTGAAACATCTACGGCAGACCCATCGTCCGTTGGACCAGATTATATGGCGCTGACAGTGGGGTCGGCTGCATACGGCACACTGCTCGACGCAGTATCGCCCCGGATTGCTGCATAGCGGGCAAAGCCGTGCCGGTGCGCCCAATCAGCCTGCGGCCTTGCGAGGCGCTCGCTTCCGGGGAGTGGACTGCATGGCGAGCGCAGCGGCAACGGCGGTGGCGATCCGTGCGTCGATGTCGTCGCCAGCGGCGGCCGGGGCGAGTTGCGCTCTCGCGTTGGCAGCAAGCGCCTTGGCGGCCTCGGCGACAGCGGCGTTGCCGTCACGCTGCTCGCGATCCTTGCGTTCCAACTGCTTCTCCGTCAGCGGCACTTGATCAGGCGAGTAAACCGCCCCGTGGTCGCGGACGAGGTACTTCTCGCACTCGACGCAGTTGATGACCGTCGGCCGCTCGTCGTCGGGGGAAGTCGAGCGGATGTGCTGGTGCCCAGTGGGTCCCACAAAGACGGCCTGATTCGTGTGCGCAAGGTAGACAGGAGGCATGGCTACATCAATCTCCTAGAAGATGCTCCCACATCGGGGACATGACTTTTGGTAGGCCCACGGCGCGAAGCCGCAGGGGCAAACTAAATCGCCCCGACGTGCGGACGGCCGCATTGGGGCTACCTCAAGCAGGGCGTCATACCGACGCTTGGCAGCCGAGCCGTGAATGGCAGCCGCCTGTTCATCGGTGACGTTGATCCGGCCGCGTCTGTCGGCATGAAGCCGGGCGCTACCGGGAAAATCGACTCCCGTGGCGCCGGGGAGCAGTTGGTACGTCGGCACGGGTTCCCTCGCGTTTGTCGGGAGAGACTTGGGGTGAGGAGGGGGTTGAACCCACCAAGCCTCTCCCGGGGTCGTAGTCTGGATAACGGGAGAGGACCCCGAAGGACCCTCTCCCGTGTGACGGTTTTAGCTCCAATTCCCAGCGGTGGCGGAACCAGTCCGCTGGATGCCGCCGAGGCGACCGCTGAACTGCGGCGCCGCTGCGATCAGCGTGCCGTAGAGGAACAGCGAATAGCGGAAGGTCACATCGATGACCGGCCAGGAAATGCTGATGTAATCCTGGACGTTGCAGACTTCCCAGGCGTTTGTGACGTTGGAGAAGGACTGCGGCAGGTTGTAGGTCATCAGCAGCGCGTTGCCCTGCTGGAGGTACGGGTGGGTAACCACCGAGACCATCGAGCGGGTGATGGGGTTCTGGATTTGGGCGATGGCCGCGCCAGCCTTGATCGATCCGATCTCATCCTGATCGATCCGAAGCTGGTAGGACTGCTGCCCGCCGGACGCCTGCCCGAGGATGTTGCCCGCGAAGTTGGACAGGTCCAAGCCCTCGCCGATCAGTTCCGCCGGGTCGGCCCGGAAGCCGCCAGCGGTGCTGGTGTTAGCCGTGGACGAGTTGTCCCACAGCCCGGTGAAAGCGTCGAACAAGGCGTCGTTCGTGAGCGTGCTGCCGACCGACTGGTTGATGTATCCGCCGGTGAAGCCAGCGGGGTACGTGCCAGCCGAAAGGTATCCGTCGAGGGTGTCGAGGATGCCGTCGTACTCGTTGGCCGAGCCCGTTCCGGTGTCCGCAGACGGTGGCTGAGTGCCGCTCGTCGGAATGGCACCCTGAAGGGTGTAGCGCTTGGCGCCGACGTTCGAGGCCATCAGGTAGTAAGTACCTGCGGCCGTGCCCGTCGTCACGTAGATGTTGTACGAGGCGGCCCCCGGAACGGGGGTGATGATCACGTCCGCGACGCCCGATGGAACCGCGACCGAGGCTGCGCCGGAGACGGTCGTCTCACCGAAGAAGGTGACGGCGGTCGTCCTGACGTAGATGTTGGTCGTGATGCCGGTCAGAGCAACCTCGCCCGTGAGGGCGGCGCGCTGGGTGACCGACGGGGTGCCGGGGGCTGCGAGGTTCTGGTGGCTGCCTTCAAGAATCGTGTGTTCCTCGGCCAGCATGGACTCCTGAAGCAGGATCAGGTTTACGAGGGCAGCGATGTCCTCGAAGCCCTGACCGGCGAACTGAGCCAGCCACGAGAGGGCCTCGGTGATCCCGAAGAAGCGGTAGGGGATGTTGACATCCACTGCCGTCTGGGTGCCGGTGCCCGGAAGCTGGTTCGGCCAGTTGGCCACGCCAAGCCCGCCGCCGCCGGGGAACTCGGGGATCGCCCAACGAGAGACCGCCTGCCCACCTGTGTGGGAGCCGGAGACGCCGGTGAACACCTTGATCCTGCGGCTGGTGCCCTGTCCCTGCGTACGGGGGAGCTTGTTGCGCAGAGGCGAATAGACCGGGTAGATCAGGCGGCTGGGGCTCGTCAGGTCATACGGCACGAGGCCGGTGGCCAGAGGAGCGCCCAGGGCGACGGTCTTACCGAGGTCGGCGCCCAGTTGCTGAATCGCCTGAGCGAGCTGGTTGTACGCCTGATTCTGGGGCTGTGCCGAGTAGGCCCGCAGGAACTCCGACATGAAGCTCTGCGGCATCGACTTCCAGATTTCAGGAGCCTGAAGCTTGGAGGTCTCCGCGTTCTTGCGCAGCGACTTGGCGACGCGCAGACCACGGTCCATCAACTTGGAGGTGTTGGTCGTCGGCTTGTTGCCGCCGATCCTTGAGAAGCCTTCGCCCTTGACCAGTTCGACGGCCTGTGTCGCCAGTTCGGTCTTGGCCTTATTGGTAGACGGACGGTAGTCGGCCGCCGTGAACAGGGTTGCCAGTAATCCTCCTTGGGGGATAACTGCGATTGTTTAGTTGGGGTCCACGCCCATTTGGGACAGCCGGTCCTGTGCGTGGATGCGAGTCGCGGAGTCCGGCGAAGCGGCCAGCAGACGGAAGTAGTCGATCTTGTCAGCCCGCTTGGTCTTTCGCGCCGCCTTCTGCGCCGCCTTCTTGACCGTGGCCTGAGAAATCTTCGTACTCGTGATCCCCGTCACGCCGCGCAGGGCGGACCTGTTGGGATCGGGCTGTGCCGCTAGTTCGTTGTACTGGGCCTCGATTGACTCGACCTTTTCAAGCAGTGGCTGGAGGTGGCTGCTGACAGCCTCGTCCAGTTCTGCCTGAGTATACGTCTTAACTGCAAGGTCGCCGGTGACCGACACGCTCTTGACCGCCGGGATGGTGGACGGAGCGCTCGGGTTGACCGACTTGGGTGACGCGGTGTCCTGATTGGGAACCTGCTTGCCGCTGAGCATCGTCCGGTCGAACGACGCGGCGGGCTGGCGGTCGAAGGCGTTCGAGCCGTTGACATCCATGCGGCAGAGGTCCGGGTGGACCGCCACGATGGCGTCGTGGAACGCGGCCATCTTCGTAGCCAGATACCGCTGATGACCTGCGGTGAGTGGACCGCGACTGAAGTCGGTGGCCCGGATGGGGTGGGTCGTCTCGGGGATGTGGGGCGCCTTGGCCGAACCGCTCTCGGACTGGTGGCCAGCGGAGATGTACGGCCGCTTGAACTGGCCGGGCTCGATGCTCTCGGACGGCTTGGGCAGGTCGCCGATCTGCGGGTTCTCTGCCTTGAACGCAACGGTCAGGTCCTCGCGGGCGCCGAGGTACATGTCGCCGATGCCGTCGGCCTTGCTCGCCTGTGCGGCCAGCAGGTCCGTGATGGCTCCGAGCGCCATGCCGAGGTTGACGATGTCCTCGGAGTCGCCGTCCTTGATCGCCTTGGTAAGCGAGGCGAACACGGCGTCCTTGGTCGCCTTGTTGATTGCGCCGCCGGTAGCGATGGTCGGGTATTCCTCGACCACGTCGGCTGCCTTGTAGGCCGCGCAGGTCCAGTCGTGGGCCTTGCGGATTTCCCACGGCATTTCCTCGGTCTTGCCGACCATGGCTGTCTTCTGCGCCTCGGCCGCTTCGAGCGTGTTGTGAGTGCCGAGGACGGTGCCCTTGCGCGTGAGGACGAACTTGCCGTCCTGCTCGCTAATCTTGAGTGACTTCTTTTTGAACGGATTGACGCCCTTCTTACCCTTCGCGACCTTCTTGGCCTCGGGGTGGTCGTCTTCGGCCGTGTCTTCCTCGTCGGCGGCCTGGTCGGATTCCTCGTCGGCAGCGTCTTCTGCCTCGTCGGCGTGATCGTCGGCGGCGTCGGCGTGATCGTCGGCAGCCTTCGGATCGTCATCGACCGCTGCTGCCTGTGCGGCGGCAGCGTGGGCGTCGGCAGCAGCGGCGTGGGCCTGAGCTACCTGCTTCTCGACGGTCTCGGTCTTGACGACCTTGGTGCCGCCGCACTTGTCGCACTTGGCGTCCTCGAACATGCCAGTGCCCTTGCACTTGTCGCACATGGTGCCGTCAACGGTGGTTGCCTTCTTCGTCACTGAGTCTTCTGCCTCCGTGGTTTCTGGTGTCGCTACCTTGTTGGGAAGTGGGTTCATGCGCTCTGCTGTCTGGGAGACGCCAGCCATATCGGTGGCGCTGCCGGGCGAGGCATGCGTGATCTGGGACACTTGGCTAGCACGGATCGCGCCGGGCCCACTTACCAAGTCTCCCATGTGGGAGTTGCTTCCTTCGCCCCGCGCCCGCGCTGCCGCCTCGTGAGCCTGCTCTAGGTTCGTGCGCAACTTCTCGAAGTCGGGCGGTCTCGTGGTCGGCTTGATGCCGTATCGCATCATTTCGACTTGCTGATTGCTCTTTTTCGCTGCTTGGTCGAGCGCACGTTGTGCGCGAACGACGGCCGCATCGGCAGAGGCCAGCCCGCCCGAGGAGATGCCAGCCTCGGTGCCCGAGGAACTGCCACCACCAGAACCGAAGCGACCGTGGTCATCCCGCTCCTGATCGGGGGAGTACTTCTCCAGATCGGGGCTGGCAGCGCGAGCGACCGTAAGGTTGCTAGGGTCGCGATACCGCTCCGTCGCCTCATTGCTGGCATACGGCATGAAATGCCCGCCAGTCAAACCGGAGTGAATGGCGTCTGGTGATAGACGGGTGAGGTTGCTCTCATTGACCTCCTGCTCCTGACCGGTGTGAACGTTGCGGATGCTGGCCATAAGGTCGCCCACGTCGTTCCTGCGGGTGGTGCCGAGGTGCTCGTAAATCGTGCTAGACCCACCTGTTCGGACTAAATCACCGCTGCGAACATCGCTGGCACCCCCGCCGTCGCCCCAGCGCCCATGATCGTCGCGAGCTTGGTCGGGGCTGTACTTCTCGATGATGTCCATCACCTTGTTGAGCGACGGGCTGGTGCCGATTCTGCCCAGACCGAGAGGTGCTCCGAACGGGCCCGGATCGAAGCCGGAGTCGCGCTCGCGCATTTCGGCGGTGTAGAGGTGGAACATCTTCTGCGTGTCGGCTCGGTTGAGCCCTATTGGGTACTCGCCGGAGTCGGCCCACTGGTTGAGCCTACGGAGTGCGGCCCTGATCTCCTTGCCGGAGTCGTTGCGGACCGACCGCGCGAACTCGGCCTCGTCGGGGATGCCGACGTGCTTGGTGATCACGTCGAGCGGCTGGTGGCCCTTATAGATACCCTCGATGGAGTCGCTGTCGAGCGCGACCACGCCCGTGTCCTTGCCGTAGCCCGTCACGTCGAGGGCGACACCGGCCTTGCTCTTGGTGAGGACCACGCCCTCGAATGCTTCGAGGTTGCCGAACTCGGTGCGGGCGTGGACGGTGACGTGGGCGCCCTTGCGAACACGCTGAAGCTCGCGCCTCGGGGAGGGGAGGATGCCCTCGGTGGTGGCGGTCATGCCTTCGGTGCCGAGGTCGTCCAAGATGACGACTTTGTTGACGTACTCCATCTGGCCGGTGGCGCCGGATGCCTTAACGATTGCGAACTTGGCAGACATGTTAGCCGGACGATCTACGAGGCTGATCTCGCAAATGGTACCGCCCATGATCCTTCCGCCGCGAGCCTTGTTGTCGTGGACGATACGAGGCCGGGCGATTCCGACGGAGTAGCCAGAATAGACGCCAGCGTCCACAAGCTTGACTGCCCCCGGCTCGACAATCAGGGATTCGACATATTGACCCTTAGGTGTGTCATCGAGCCGGATTCCCTTGCCCGCCGGGGGGATGGACGTGCTATGCATCGCACGGACGTTGGAGTAGCTG